>JBJEKD010000046.1:0-23117 GCA_051878455.1 Muribaculaceae bacterium | reverse complement strand
TCCATGTGAGCGAGAGCCGTTGCAAGCGTCTGCTGCAAGTGGTTGAAATGTTGCGCCTGCGTTCGCAGCAAGTCACCAAGTTTGCCTCGGTGATAATGGGTCATTACATCAACATTCTGTGTTATGAGGTGGTAGAGGCGTTTGTTGAGGCAGCCGATTTTTTGCAGCATAGCGCATCGCAAACGCGCAAGGACAAAGTGTTTCAGACGTTCATCGGCGATTTATACCGTAATGCGTGCACCTGCCGCGACGTGCGTTTTTATGCCGACAGGCAATGCCTCACTCCGCGCTATTTCGCCACCATTGTGCGTCTGCGTTCGGGGCTTACTCCGTTGCAATGGATAGCCATGTTTGTGGTGAATGAGGCAAAGCGCATGTTGCGCAACCCCAAAGCGAGCATCAAAGAAGTTGCCGAAAACCTGTGTTTTGCCGACCAAAGCCTGTTTTGCCGATACTTCAAGAAACACGCCGGCATTACCCCAGGCGATTATCGCCGACGTTGAAAGTCTGCGTTCGCACATAATGGGTGACGCATTTTAAAAGAATGTATGTTTGTGTTGGCGTGATTAAAGCCCTGTTTTTAATAAAACAGGTTCAATTCCTGCAAATTTCAGTCGATTTTGCAGCACACAGTTAAGCACTCAAATAAAATTGGTGCTCAGTTTCCGATTTGCATAAGTTTTTCTTATATTTGCATAAGATAGGGCTGCGGTGGGTTGCTGCCTCGTGATGGCACGGTGCACCGGCGGCTATGATAATATGCAATTATTTTTGTTTTTTAAGGTAAAATAGAAACTATGGCATCAAAACTATGGGAGAAATCGGTGACGGTGAACCGCGATGTGGAGCGTTACACAGTGGGTCGTGACCGGGAAATGGATATGTACCTGGCGCGATATGATGTGCTGGGGTCGCTGGCTCACATCACAATGCTCGAAAGCATTGGACTGCTCGCTGCCGATGAACTGCAAGTGCTCACCGCTGAGTTGCGAAACATCTATGCCGAAATTGAGGCAGGACGGTTTGAGATTGAAGAAGGCATTGAGGACGTGCACAGCGAGGTGGAATTGCTGCTAACCAAGCGTCTTGGCGACGTGGGCAAGAAGATTCACTCGGGCCGCTCGCGCAACGACCAAGTGCTCGTTGACTTGCGGTTGTTCATCCGCAGTGCCATTGAAGGGCTTGTTCACCATGTTACAATGCTGTTTAACACGCTTGTTGCCCAAAGCAATCGCTATAAAGATGTGTTGATGCCCGGCTACACTCATCTGCAAGTGGCTATGCCGTCGTCGTTCGGTCTGTGGTTCGGTGCTTATGCCGAAAGCCTTGCCGATGACTTGCGTCTGCTGCTTGCCGCTTACGATGTGAACAATCGCAATCCGCTGGGGTCGGCTGCCGGCTATGGCTCGTCGTTCCCTCTCAACCGCACCATGACCACCAACCTGTTGGGCTTTGCTTCGCCTGCCTATAATGTGGTTTATGCCCAAATGGGTCGCGGCAAGACCGAGCGCATTGTTAGCCAAGCAATCGCCAACATTGCAGCCACCATTGGCAAGATGGCTTTCGATGCCTGCATGTTTAATTCGCAGAATTTTGGGTTCATTAAACTTGCCGACGAGTTCACCACAGGTTCGTCGATTATGCCTCACAAGAAAAATCCCGACGTGTTTGAACTCACTCGCGCCAAATGCAACAAGTTGCAGGCGCTGCCTATGCAGATGACTCTTATCACCAACAACCTGCCATCGGGCTATTTCCGCGACCTTCAACTCACCAAAGAGGAGTTCCTTCCTGCTTTTGACGAAATCAACGACGTGATTGACATGGTGAACGCCATGATGGAGAAGATTAAGGTGAATGAGCACATCCTCGACGATAGCCGTTACGACCTGATGTTCTCGGTTGAAGAGGTGAATCGCTTGGCTGCTGAAGGCATGCCATTTCGCGATGCTTATAAAAAGGTGGGGCTCGACATCGAGGCTGGCCGTTTCACTCCGGTGAAAGAGGTGCATCACACTCACGAAGGGTCGATTGGCAATCTTTGCAACGACCGCATTGAGCAACTGTTCAATCACACCCTGAGCCAATTCGACTTCAACACCTATCACCAGGCGTTTGATAGCCTGCTGGGGCGTTAAGCCGGAGATTGTCAGCAAAAAGATTATATGTTTTTTATCCACACATCTAGATAACTATGGATTACAAAAAAGAATATCATGCATCGCCCAATCGCTACGACGAGGGTATGATGAATTATCGCACATGCGGTCGTTCGGGCATACGTTTGCCGGAGTTGTCGCTTGGCTTCTGGTGGAATTTTGGCGGAGTGAACGTCTATGAGGATTCGCTTGCCAAGATGACTTATGCCTTCGACCACGGTATCACCTGTTTTGACCTTGCCAACAACTACGGCCCGCCATTTGGCAGTGCCGAGGAAACTTTCGGGCGAATGTATAGCGACAACTTTCGCTCTCATCGCCACGAGATGATAATCACCACCAAAGCCGGATATAATATGTGGGAAGGTCCTTATGGAGCCAATTCGAGTCGCAAGATGCTCATCACCAGCCTCAACGAGAGCCTTCAGCGCATGCGCCTCGACTATGTTGACATCTTCTATTCGCATCGCTACGACGGCTTCACGCCCGTTGAAGAAACAATGCAGGCGCTGGTTGACATTGTGCGTAGCGGTAAGGCACTGTATGTGGGTCTTTCAAATTATCCGGTTGATGTGCTTGCACAGGCTGTGGCATATCTAAAGGCGCGCGATGTGAATCCGCTCATCTATCAAGGCAAATACAACATGCTGGTGCGTGATGCCGAGCAACGTCATTTGACGTGGTGCAAAGAGCAAGGCATGGGCTTCACCGCATTCTCGCCGTTGGCTCAAGGAATGCTCACGGGCAAATATCTTGCCGGCATCCCAGCCGACTCGCGTGCAGCGTTGGGGCATCATCTGATGGCGTCGCAAATCACTCTCGAGGCAGTGGCGCGGCTGCAAGCTTTGAACCGCGTGGCTGAGGGGCGCGGTCAGACGTTGGCACAGATGGCAACGGCATGGCTGTTACGCCGTCCCGATGTCACCTCGGTGATTATTGGTCCGCGTACTGTTGAGCAAATGGACGACACGCTGCAAGCACTGCGTTCAGCCCCGTTTAGCGACGATGAAATTGCAATAATCGACAAAATACTTTGCCAATGATGAAACGATTGCTAAAAATTTTGATTGCTGCGATTGTGGCTTTGCCTTTTGCCGGTTGCGACTCGCTCGACGACGACCGAATGGTGGGCACTTGCCGCATTGATTTGAGCCTGATTGGTTCATGGAGCATTTATGGAGTTCATGCTGTGGGCGACTATAAGTATTTCGTAAAGGAGAAGCATTTGCCGAGCAACTTTGCTTACACCGCCACCACCTACACCGGCAATGGCGGCGTGTTGCTGATTGGCACCACCGGCGACGGAACCGGTGGGGTGGTGCCGGCAGCCTATGAGATGGCGTGCCCCTACTGTCGCAAACATTCCACGCTGATTACTATGGACGACGGTACACTCGAGGCTTACTGTGCCGAGTGCGGTTCGCGATTTAATGTGTTGCTTGGAGGCGGTCAGCCGATAAGCGGCCCTGCCTATAATAAGCATTACTCATTGCACCGCTATCGCGCCACCCCTTCGGCATCGGGAGGCTATCTGATTAGTAATTGAAACTTGTTTCACTTGCTTCGTCAACCTTATTTTTGTCGTTAAAATACGACAAAACATTTGCATAACAGCAAACGAAGTGTTAACTTTGCACCGCTAAACATGGTGCAACGGCTTTTTTCGGAAAGAATGCTCATGTTTGTTGCAACCGAGGTCGCCCGGATGGTGGAATCGGTAGACACGAGGGACTTAAAATCCCTTGGCTATTGCAGCTGTGCGGGTTCAAGTCCCGCTCCGGGTACAACGATAAAGAGGCTGATAATCATTTCGATTATCAGTCTCTTTTTTGTGGTGAGAAGATTGGTTATATAAATAAAACGGCGAGGACACTTAACAAATAAGATGCCCTCGCTGTTAAATTATTAAATCAGCGCAATGCGCGTGATGTTTTTTTTACATGTTCATACCGCCGTCAACCTGAATAACTTGACCAGAAACGTACGACGACATGTCGCTTGCCAAGAATGTGGCAACATTAGCAATGTCTTCCACTTGACCGCCACGGCGCAATGGAATTTTCTGGCACCATTCTTTGCGAACTTCTTCAGGCAGTGCTGCTGTCATGGCAGTTTCGATGAAGCCCGGAGCAATAGCGTTGGCGCGGATGCCGCGTGAACCAACTTCTTGAGCGATACTCTTAGCCAAAGCGATAAGACCAGCCTTCGACGAAGCGTAGTTTGCTTGACCGGCGTTGCCGTGAACACCCACCACCGAAGCCATATTGATGATTGAGCCACAGCGTTGGCGCATCATGATTGGCAAGCAAGCGTGGATGAAGTTGAATGCCGATTTGAGGTTTACTGCGATTACAGCATCCCATTGTGCTTCGGTCATACGCATCATCAAGCCGTCTTTGGTGATACCTGCGTTGTTCACAAGGATGTCGATGTGACCGAAGTCGGCCTTTATTTGTTCAACCACAGTGTGGGTTTCGTCGAAGTTTGCAGCGTTCGAGGCATAGCCTTTAGCCTTAACGCCGAGAGCAGCGATTTCTGCTTCAGTGGCTTTACCGTTTTCGTCGATTACAAGGTCGGTGAAAGCAACGTCAGCGCCTTCAGCGGCAAATTTCAATGCGATAGCCTTACCGATACCGCGTGCAGCACCTGTTACGAGTGCAACTTTTCCTTCTAATAATTTCATCTTTTTAAAATTCTTTTTTGTATGAAAATTCTTTATAGAGTAATATCGTTTTGTTGTTTGGTGTGAGCGTCGGGTTGCGGCGCTGCATTAGTGCCTTTTTTGGAAGTGATTCCGTAAAGCACAAACTCTTGAATATACTCGCGGAGTTTATTCTTTTCGATGTCCATTTCGGCAAAACTATCGCGAACGTAAGGCACATCCATGCCTTGCAGACACAGCAGCATCACCTTTGCAGTCTTGTCGATGTGCTTAATTGAGAATACGCCTTTCGACACGCCTTCGCTGAGTATTTCCATCAATATCGAACATTCCTGATTGAGGGTGCCACGGCGGGCGCGTTCCACCTTGCGCACATCGCGGAAGAATCCGGCGCGCAGCGAGCCGTTGCGGGTAACCAGTTCTTTGATGGCGTCGAAGCGCACGAATATGAAGTTCATGAGTTTCTCTTCGGGCGAAAGACTTTGCGAGGGTATGATGCTGAGGCGGTCAACAATGAGTTCGCTCTCATTTTTCACCACGGCATTATAGATGTCGCGCTTGCTTTTAAAGTAGGTGTAGATTGTGCGTCGACCTTTTTCTGAGGCCGAAGCAATATCGTTCATAGTGGTGTTTTCAACGCCTTTATGAGCAAACAGTTGGCGCGCAACCTCAATGAGTTTTTCTCTTGTCTTTGACACCATATTGATAGACCGATTAAATTCCTAACGGTTAATTTTACGCTGCGAAATTACTCAAAAATATCCATATACACAAATACTTACATTTTGTGGATGCACAAAACTGCACTGGAGTGTGCTTTCGCAGCAGCAACACATACATTTAATTGTTATAAAAAAAGAAGTCCAGATTTTTAACTCTGAACTTCTGTCGTTGTGGCGGGAGGTGGAGTCGAACCACCGACCTTCAGGTTATGAGCCTGACGAGCTACCACTGCTCTATCCCGCGATTGCGAGTGCAAAGGTACGAATTGTTTTTCTGTTTTGCAAGTGTTTTGCCCGAAAAAATGTTTTACAGCATAATTTTTCGGCATTTTTTCAATTTTGCGCTTCGGTGTAGGGGATATAATTTGATATTGAGCACCAAACATTGTAAATTTGCGGTGTTGCAAAGCAACTGCGATGCGGCGCATGTTTTTATAATTTAGTTCGTCACGACAAAGATGGAAGTAGTTTACGAAGATAACCACATTATAATAGTAAATAAGGCAGTGGGCGAAATCGTTCAAGGCGACAAAACCGGCGACGAGCCGCTTGTTGAAACGCTTAAGCGTTGGCTCAAAGAAAAGTATAATAAGGCGGGGAATGTGTTCTGCGGAGTTACGCATCGCATCGACCGCCCAGTGTGCGGATTGGTGGTTTTTGCCAAAACCAGTAAGGGGCTATCGCGTATGAACGAACTTTTCCGCGATGGTAAAGTGAGAAAGACCTATTGGGCGATAGTGAAAAATTGTCCGCCCAAAGACGAGGACACGCTCACGCATTATATAACCACCACCGAGCGCAACAACAAGTCGCGTGCATGGGATACGGCTAAGCCCGACAGCAGCCGAGCCGTGCTAAAATATCGAGTGCTTGCGCATAGCGACAATTATCACTTGCTTGAGGTGAATTTGCTCACCGGGCGTAAGCATCAAATCAGAGTGCAGTTGTCGGCTATAGGTTGCCCGATAAAAGGCGACTTAAAATATGGGGCTGCGCGCAGCAACCCCGACGGCGGCATCTCGTTGCAGAGCCATCGCGTTGAGTTTATTCATCCCGTGAGCGGTGAAAAAATCGACGTCACCGCCCCCGTTCCCTCCGACAATCTCTGGCAAGCCCTCGCCCAAGCAGTGGAAATAACACATGCCTGACGGGTAATTGATTTTGTTGTGAAAAAATTGATGATTATTTGCGGTGAAAAAATTTCCGTAGGTGTGGAAAGTTTGCTATTTTTGTGGAAAAGAATGTGCTTGGCTTAGTGTGCATTAGGCTGTGGGGAGTTGGTTCCTCTTGGTGCACGTTGCCGATGCTTACATTCGGCGCATATTAAATAAGGAAATTAACATAACTTTAAGTAATAACTAAATCATGGCAAAAACTCCTGAATTTAAGTATGCTCCTATGTTCCAGTTGGGCAAGGACGATACTGAATACTATTTGCTCTCCAAGGACCATGTGTCGACCGGCGAGTTTGAAGGTAAAACCATTCTGAAAGTAGAAAAAGAAGCCCTCACAATGCTTGCTCAGCAGGCGTTCCACGATGTGGAATTTATGCTTCGCCGCTCGCACAACGAGCAAGTGGCTAAGATTCTCACCGACCCTGAGGCTTCGGAAAACGACAAGTATGTGGCTTTGCAATTCCTGCGCAATGCCGAAACTGCTGCCAAGGGCGTTCTTCCTTTCTGCCAGGACACCGGTACTGCAATCATCCACGGCGAAAAAGGACAACGCGTGTGGACTGACTTTGAAGACGAAGAAGCCTTGTCGCTCGGCGTGTTTAACACCTACACCCAGGACAATCTGCGCTATTCGCAAAACGCTCCGCTCAACATGTACGACGAGGTGAACACTCGTTGCAATTTGCCTGCGCAAATCGACATTGAGGCTGTTGAGGGCGACGAGTATCGCTTTGTGATGGTGGCTAAGGGCGGCGGCTCTGCCAACAAGACTTATTTCTATCCGATGACTAAAGCCACTATTCAGAACGAGGGTACATTGCTGCCGTTCTTGGTGGAAAAGATGAAGACTTTGGGCACCGCTGCTTGTCCTCCTTATCACATCGCATTTGTGATTGGTGGCACTTCGGCTGAGAAGAATTTGCTCACTGTGAAACTTGCAAGCATTAAATACTACGATAATCTGCCTACCACTGGCGACGAAACCGGCCGTGCTTTCCGCGACGTTGACCTCGAAAACAAGTTGTTGCAAGAAGCATATAAGATTGGCCTCGGCGCACAATTCGGTGGCAAATATCTGGCACACGACATTCGCGTGGTGCGTCTGCCTCGTCACGGTGCAAGTTGCCCAATCGGTATGGGTGTAAGTTGCTCGGCTGACCGCAACATCAAGTGCAAGATTAACAAGGAAGGTATCTGGATTGAAAAACTCGACTGCAACCCAACTGAATTGATTCCTGAAGAACTTCGCCGTCCGGGTGAGGGCGCAAAGGGCATCGAAATCGACCTCGACAAGGGTATAGATGCAGTTCGCGAAGAATTAACCAAGTATCCGGTTTCAACTCGCGTCAACCTCAAGGGCACAATCATTGTGGCTCGCGACATTGCTCATGCCAAACTGAAAGCACGCCTCGATGCCGGCGAAGGTATGCCTGATTATTTCAAGAATCACCCGATTCTTTATGCAGGTCCTGCCAAGACTCCTGAAGGCTATCCTTGCGGTTCGATGGGTCCGACAACAGCAAACCGTATGGACCCATACGTCGACGAGTTCCAAGCCAACGGCGCAAGCCTTGTGATGATTGCCAAGGGCAACCGCGGTCAGGAAGTTACCGACGCTTGCAAGAAACATGGCGGTTTCTATCTGGGCACAATCGGCGGCGTGGCTGCAGTGCTTTCGCAAAGTTCAATCAAGAGCATTGAATGTGTTGAATATCCTGAATTGGGTATGGAAGCCATTTGGAAGATTACCGTTGAGGACTTCCCGGCATTCATCCTCGTTGACGACAAGGGCAACGACTTCTTCAAGCAACTTAAGCCTTGCTGCTGTTGCAAAAAGTGATTTTCAAGATTTGTCCTGTAGAAATCACACATGGGCAAAATTTGAATAAATAAATTTTGTGGTCTGCCTGGCGTGGAAATGCTTTGGCAGACCATATTTTTGGCAAGGGATGCCGATGGCGTCGTTGCCGAATTGATGATATGAAAAAATAATTTCAATTATGAAAACTACATTTATGACTCAGGGCACCTGCTGCCAGGCTTTTGAGATTGAAACTGATGGCGGCGTGGTGAAGGACGTGAAGTTTTACGGTGGATGCAACGGCAATTTGCAGGGCATTTGCAGCCTGATTAAGGATATGCCCATCACCGATGTGATTGCGCGTCTGAAGGGTATTCGCTGCGGAGCCAAACCAACATCGTGCCCCGACCAACTTGCCACCGCACTCCAGCAAATCATTGAAAAAGAAAAGTGAATTTATAGGCAATGACTAAAAAGAAAGCAATATTTGCAGCCGGATGCTTTTGGGGCGTTCAGCATCAGATGCAACGCATCGAGGGCGTTATTGCCACCGAGGTGGGCTATACCGGAGGCGACGAGCAAAACCCCACATATCCCGAGGTGAAAGCGCACCGCACTCATCACGTCGAGGCAATAGAGGTGACTTTTGATGCCGAGGTGGTTGATTATCTTACGCTTTGCCGCGTGTTTTTTGAGATTCACGACCCGGCGCAGACCGATGGCGTGGGTCCGGATTTAGGTCCGCAATATCGCAGCGAAATTTTCTATGCCGATGATGCGCAACGCCTTGTTGCCGAGAGTGTTATTGACGATTTGCGCAGCCGTGGCTACGAGGTGAACACCGTGCTGCGACCTGTGAAGCGTTTTTGGCGTGCCGAGGAGTATCATCAGCATTACTACGACAAAACCGGGGGCGAGCCATATTGCCACATCCGAACAAAGAAATTCGACTGGTGAAGCACGCGTGAATGAAATAGTGATATGAAAAAAAGAAATTGCCGAGTTATTCCTTTTCTTGGACAGCCTGTTGCAGCTCTTTTGAAATCACTGCGCTGCCTTTTTCGGTTGTTTGAACATCATTGCCCGACTTCTTTAGAGGTTCGGGCTTTTCTGTTGGGGTGTCAGACGAGTTTGCCTTTTCAGCCTTTTCTGATGTGCCGGACATATCCGACGGGTTAGGAAGCTCTGGCGTGCTCACTGCTGTTGAGTCGGAATCGTCGCCGTAAGGCTTGTTGATGTCGAGCAGTTTGCCGTTTTCGTCAATCTTAGGCCATTTCTTTTTTGATGTAGGCAGCGTGTAGTAGACCGAGAAACCTACTGCCAATTTGGATGTGCGGGAGCCGAAACCGGGAATAAACCACGGGTCGCCGTTGGGATTCTTCTTGTAGGAGAACACATTGTGATATTTCAGTGTCCAGCCGGCAGAGATGCTTTGCCACAGTTTCACTCTCAATCCCAACGAAAATTCGCCCCACATCGCGTGCGACTTTTGGTTAAGCAAATCGATGGCTTGGTCTTCGCCCCAATAGCCGTTTGAAATGCTGATGTTTGTGATGTCGTACTTAAAAGTGGAGTAGCCGACTCTCAAACCTGCAAAGAATTGATAGTCGGGGTGACTTTTGAACATGAAATTATAGTTAGCGCCGATTTTTGCGTAAGGGGCAAGTTTGCCTTTATAGGTGTAGTTGAGTTCTTCGGGGGTTGAATTTGCCCAACCCACACCCAGTTCTATTACAGGCGACAAGCGGTTCCACATGTTCACCGATGCCGAAATGTCGAAACTGCTATATTTTTGCCCGAACAATCTGCCAACGGCGTCGCCCACACCGGCACCAAGCGTTATGTCGGTGATGATAGGGTAGTGAGGATAGATTTTTGCTATGCTGTCGCGGCGCAGACTGTCGAGCGTGAGCGAGTCGCGTTCAATGTATTTCAGTTTTTCGCCTTTTCGCGGCAGCAGGGTGCGGTTGGTATTCACCTCAACAGGCGTTATATAACGCTTGTTTTGGGTGGTTTGTGCATCGGCTTTGCCGGCACAAGCACACATCAGCAGGGCGAGCAATATGTAGATGTATGGTTTCATTCTTGCGTTCTAAAAAACAGTTTCATCGTTTCTATGCTCAGGTTGCTCACATGAGGGTTTGGCACCGCAATGCTGTCGATAATGTGGTTGGTGCAATGGTGGCTTGTGATGTCGAAAACATAAAACACGCCACATTCGTCCGACTCGAAGAAAGGCAGAGCATCGTATACGAGGGTGATGGTGTCGTTATATCGCACGTCGCTGATGGCTTGTTGGTCGTAGTGGAACACAAATTGCACGCTTTGGGTCGACAGGCGAAGCGGAAGTTCTATTTCGCTTATGTTCCTGCCGCAGTTCACCAGCATGCTGTCGCCCGGAGCGCCGATGCCGTAGACGGTGATGCTGTCGATGGCAATCACTTTCTGGGTTGATGCCGAGTAAAAACCAGCCAAAGGCACGCTGCTGGTGCCGCTGGTGCATCCGTCGCCGGCGCACGAAGCAAGTGTGGCAGCGATGAAGGCTATGATTGCCGTGGCTAATATTTTCAGACGAAACGCGGGCATCATCACTTCACTTCCTCGTTAATTTCGTAGTGGTTGCGTTCCTGCGAATTGCGTGCAATGAGTTCGCCCACAAAACCTGTGAGAAACAGTTGTGTGCCAATAATCATCAGCGTGAGGGCGATGTAGAAATAGGGCGAGTCGGTGACAAGGTTGTAGGCGTTGCCCGACCACATGTTGTAGAGTTTCATGCCTCCAACCACAATAGCCGAGAGGAAGCCGAGCACAAACATCAGGCTGCCTATCAGTCCGAAAAAGTGCATCGGTTTAACTCCGAATTTCGACATGAACCACAGCGTAATCAGGTCGAGATAGCCGTTCACAAAGCGGTCGAGTCCGAATTTGGTGGTGCCGTATTTTCGTGCCTGGTGTTGCACAACCTTTTCGCCGATTTTCTTGAATCCGGCATTTTTGGCGAGGTAAGGCACATAGCGGTGCATGTCGCCGTACACCTCGATGTGCTTCACCACTTCACGACGATAGGCTTTCAAACCGCAGTTGAAGTCGTGCAGATTGTGTATTCCGCTCACTTTGCGTGCCGTGGCGTTGAACAGTTTAGTAGGAATGGTTTTCGACAGTGGGTCGTAGCGTTTTTTCTTCCATCCCGACACCAGGTCGTAGCCGTCTTCGGTAATCATGCGGTAGAGTTCGGGTATTTCGTCGGGGCTGTCTTGAAGGTCGGCATCCATCGTAATCACCACATCGCCTTGTACGCGCTCGAAACCTGTGTTCAAAGCCGGGCTTTTGCCATAGTTGCGGCGGAAACTCACGCCCTTAAATGCGGGGTTCTCTGCCGATAGGCGTTTAATCACGTTCCACGAGTCGTCGGTGCTGCCGTCGTTGATGAAAAGCACTTCGTAGGTGAATCCGTGCTGCTTCATCACGCGTTCAATCCATGCAGCCAGTTCGGGTAGCGATTCGGCTTCGTTATATAGAGGTACTACTACTGATATATCCATAATGATTAAAAAATATGTGGTTGTAATTAAGAATTATAATCGTTGTTAATGGCGCCTGAATCGCAGCCGTGCAAGCAGAGCCAGAGGCACTGAAACAACCGAGCCAATCATCACCGTGGTCCATCCCATTTGCATGGCAAACTCAATGGGCGTGGGCAATTCGCCTTTGTTGATGGCTGCTTGCAGCGCGTTCACAATGTCGCTGTTGGCAAGTTCGGGCAATGTGCGATACACGTCGATTGCTTCTTGGGCTTTGTCGTAGATAAAATCCGGATGCACATACTGAATCCACACCACTGTGACGAGTGCGCAGATGAGCGAAGCAAAAAAGAATATCATCACACCTATGCTCCAAAGCCTGAAAAAGTCGCTCGCAGCGTTGCTACGATATGCACCTCGCAACATTCTCAACACCACTGCGGGGCTGAGAAAAAACATCACGAGTGCAATCATCGACATGAACGCACTGTTGTCAGCTCCAACAAACATCAGGAACAGTCCCGACAGATATATTCCGAACCACAACCCGTAGTTGGCTGCCAGTTGCACAGGCGTTGCTGCTTGTGGCGTATTTGCTTCATCTTTGTCCATAACGCCACAAAGTTACCAATAATCGCCGATATACGAAAATTTATCATTATTCCTTGTTGCAATAAAATAGCGGAAAGTGTGCTTCAAATATTTGTGCATCGAGCCAAAGTGACGTAAATTTGCATAAGCAGAATAAAAAAATAACATATCATCGGTAAGTTATGACAAACATATTGATTAGCGCAGTGGCATTGTGCCTTGCAACAATGATTGGTTCGGTTTTCGGATTTGCCATTAAGCGACTTCCACATCAGTGGAACGACACCATATTGGGGTATTGCGCCGGCATTATGCTTGGTGCGGCAGTGCTGGGACTGATAGTTCCGGCAGTCGACCTTTGCAATCGCGCGCAGTGGTGGGTTGTGATTGTGGGTGTTGCTGTTGGCGCATTGTTCCTGAATGTGCTCGACTATCTCACTCCGCACCTTCACCATATTACGGGCATCGACCCTGAAAAGCATCGCCAAAACAGCAGTGTGAACCGTATAATGCTTTTTGTTATGGCAATAGCCATACACAAGTTGCCCGAAGGCATGGCTGCCGGAGTGGGCTTCAACAACACTGCCGACTTGGGTAATGCCTGGGCGGTGACTATGGGTATTTCGTTGCAAAACATTCCCGAAGGCATGGTGGTGATTTCGCCGTTGCTGCTTGCCGGTGTGAAACCGTTTCGCACATTCCTGATTTCTACGGCAATAGGTATGCTTGAGATTGTCGGGGTGATGCTCGGTTACGGTCTTGGTGCCATTTCGCAGGCAATGCTGCCCATGCTGCTGGCGTTTGCCGGAGGTGCAATGCTCTATGTGGTGAGCGATGAGATGATTCCCGAAACTCACGCCCACGGCTATCAAAAGCAAGCCACCTACGCTTTGCTTATGGGTTTCCTCACGCTGTTGTTCATGGAACGATTGTTTGAGTAAAGGCATTTGTGCTCGTGAAAGGGCAGATGCGTCTTTGCCGGGCGATTGGCGGTAATGCAATGATTTTCGTCGGTATTTTATTGACATAAAATGTGCCGAGTTTTTGTCGGTTTAAAAAATTGGCAGTAATTTTGTGTGTCAAAAAAAATCGAACAACAATTCACATACATTTTATTCTTATGGGAGGCTTTTTTGGTACTGTAAAAAAATCGAGCTGCGCAGCAGATTTGTTTTACGGCACAGACTACAATTCGCATCTTGGAACACGCCGCGGCGGTATGGCTACCTACGATGCCGAGCAGGGCAAGTTCAATCGCACAATCCACAACCTTGAGAGCAGTTATTTTCGTACCAAATTCGAAGGCGGTCTTAGCAAGTTCACCGGCAATTCAGGCATTGGCGTGATTAGCGACACCGACCCGCAGCCAATCGTGTTTAACTCGCATCTGGGTAAATTCGCCATTGTGACTGTGGCGAAAATCAATAACATAGAATCTCTCGAAAAGGAACTGCTTGATGCCAATATGCACTTTGCCGAATTGTCGTCGGGCAACACCAACCCCACCGAACTGGTGGCGATGCTCATCATCCAAGGCAAAACCATTGTGGAAGGTATTGAGAATGTGTATAACAAAGTTGAAGGTTCGTGTTCGCTGCTGCTGCTCACCGAGAACGGCATCATTGCCGCACGCGACAAACTTGGCCGCACTCCGATTGTTGTTGGCGTGAAAGAGGGCGCATATGCCGTGTCGAGCGAGTCGACGAGTTTCCCAAATCTTGATTACGAAATACATAGTTACATCGGACCTGGCGAGATTGTACACATCACCGCCGACGGCATCACACAGTTGCGCAAACCTAACGAACAGATGCAAATATGCTCGTTCCTGTGGGTGTATTACGGATTTCCCACTTCGTGCTACGAGGGTCGGAATGTTGAAGAGGTGCGTTTCTTGAGCGGATATGAAATGGGCAAAACCGACGACCATAAGGTGGATTGCTGCTGCGGTATCCCCGACAGCGGTGTGGGCATGGCTTTGGGTTATGCCGAGGGTAAGGGAGTGCCTTATCATCGTGCTATCTCGAAGTACACCCCCACTTGGCCTCGCAGTTTCACCCCTTCCAACCAATCGATGCGCGACCTTGTGGCTAAGATGAAACTTATTCCAAACCGAGCCATGCTTCAAGGCAAACGAATGTTGTTCTGCGACGACTCGATTGTGCGCGGCACCCAGTTGCGCGACAACGTGAAGATTCTTTTTGAATACGGCGCAAAGGAGGTGCACATGCGCATCGCATGTCCGCCACTGGTCTACGGCTGCCGTTACATCAATTTCACTTCGTCGAAAAGCGATATGGAGTTGATGACACGAAAAGTGATTAAAGACCTTGAAGGCGACCCTAACGCAAAACTCGAACGCTATGCCACCACTAATTCGCCCGAATATCTTGCTATGGTGGAAGAGATGCGCAAACGCCTGAATCTTTCGTCGCTCAAGTTCAACACCATTGAAACGCTCATCAAGGCAATAGGGCTGCCTAAATGCAAAGTGTGCACCCATTGCTTCGATGGTTCGAGCCACTTTTGATTAATCACGGCAAAAGAGCGTTTTGCTGAAAATAAACAAGAGGTCACTTCACGATTTGAAGTGACCTCTTACTATATATGTATTTGAAAAATTGGTTGGCGATTATGCCTTTTTGTAGCAGAGGGCCGCGCCGATTGCGGTGCGGAATTCGGCGTATTCAGGAATATGGAACCGCACGCCGTAAAGGGCTGCAATCATCTCGAAAATTGTTCGGCATTGCGGAATCTGAGCCAGGTTGCCAATCATCACAAAATCTTTGATGCCGCTGCCCAGTGCCGAAAGAACGGCAGCAGAGCCGATGGTTTGGATTACCAGATAATAGATACCGATTGCTATATCTTCATCGCTCAGATGAGCGTTACTTGCCTTGCCGAATAGCGATGCCGTGGCATAAAGCGGAAGTCCTTCGATGTCGTTTTTGCAAATATCCTCGATTTGCAGGTTCACATTCTTTATGTTGCCTTGTTCGGCGAGACTTTGAATGGTTTCGATGTTGGTGGTTTTCAGCAGCAGCGAAGACAGTCCCATGAGGGTGCCGCCGCCCATGCTTATGCCGCCGATGTGACGGATGTTGTCGCCCTCAACTTGCACAAGCGTGGTGCCTGTGCCCATGCTCACCACAATCAGTTTCTCGAGTTGGCTGCCGAAGTGAGCCCCGAGGCCGTCGCTCTGAAATTCGTCGGCTTTGCTGGTGGGCAATCCGTAGATGTTGCCTTCAACGTAGGCGCTTCCCACGCCCGTAATCATCACGTGCTCGATGTCGTTAAGCGAGATATTGTTGGTGTAGATGTATTTGCCAAATGCTCCGAATAGCGACGAAACCGGGTCGGTGGCTGTGATGAACATCGGTGAGATGATTGTGTCGCCCATCAGGCCCACAATCTTTGTGGTGCTTCCGCCCACATCGATTCCTATGATTATTCCCATTATTTTCTGTTTGTTTTGTTCTTTCTTAATTGTTGCAGTGCTTATGTGATTTCGGGGGTCAAAGGTAACATTACTATTCGGTTTGGCAAAATTTATGGTTGCTCAATTTGCGTAAATTTGTTTTTGCTACACGGAAACAGAATTTTGTGTCCACTGAAATACGGTGCGAGAAAGTTTTAATATTCTGTCGATTTGATTAACTTTGCGATGCTATTATAACAATTAAAAGAACTTGTTTTCGGCGTATGGCAAAGTTTCTAAAGATGGGCGATGTGGAGTTGCGTCCGCTGGAACCGGAAGATTTCAATGTGATATACAGGTGGGAGAGCGAGATTGAAGCCTGGATATCGGGCAGTTCTTCGGCTCCGTATTCGCGATATGGATTGTGTACTTATCTTCAGAATTACAATTCCGACATTTATGCCACTCGCGAAGTGCGCATGATGGTTTTGCTTGCCGGTGAGCCGGTGGGCGTGGTGGATGTGTTCAACTTCGACGCCATCAACAGCCGGGCAGAAGTGGGAGTGTATGTCGATTCGGCGCATCGTGGCATGGGCGTGGGCGAAACGGCTATACGCATTGCCGTTGAAAAATATGCTTTTGGTCGCTTGAACCTCCATCAGGTGCATTGCACCGTTCGTGTGAGCAACACCTCAGCGTTGGCTATGTTTCATAGTGCCGGGTTCTCCGGCGAAGTGTTGCTGAAAGATTGGCTGTCGGCAGGTAACGGCAAGTTTGACGACGCAGTGGTGCTGCACCGCTTTTCTGCAGATTAAGCCAAAGGGTCGCATTAGTTCATTGAGAGGTCGGAGGGCCAGTTGAGCCACATTTTGTATCGTTCGCCCAATTGTTTCACCGACTTTTGCCAGATGTCGGTTTGGGCATTGCTGAGAATCAGGCGTGTGTTGCATGTGTGACTGACAGCCCAGTCGTTCATCCCAATTTCGGCTTCGAGTTGCGAAGCAGCCCATCCGCTATATCCCAGAATAAATTTCACTTTGCCGTTGATGGGTGCGCCGCTGTTGATGTAGCGCTTCATGGCGTCGTAATCGCCGCCCACAAAGATTTTGTCGGTGAGAGGTTTTGCTCCGGGAATGGCGTCGCCCAAAGTGTGGATGTAAAACAGCAGTTCGGTGTTCACAGGACCGCCGAGATATAGCGGTATTTCCTCGTCAGTTAGCAGGTTTTCAATCACTTCGTTGAGTGTTATGCCCGACAGTTTGTTGACAATCAATCCCATTGAGCCGTGATTGTTGTGGTTCACGGTTATAATCACCGAGCGGCTGAAGCAAGTGTCGTCGACGGTGGGTTTGGCAATAAGCAATGCTCCCCGCTTCGGCTCTGGTTGCAGGTCGTCGAGATGGAATATGTCGTCAGTCTCTTTCATTTAATTGCAAATTTAGTTGTTTTTGTGATTATTGCCAAACCTATTATAGGGTGTAATTTTTATTTGACACAGCCCTCAAAGGAACTTGTTAATATTATATTAATGTGTGCATAGCAGAATGTAAGGGATGGCGATTCATTAATAGTTTTGCGCGATTTAGATTGAAACGGCTTGTCGATAGTTTGTAAACGGCTGATTTTGCATCAAAATTGTTATCTGAAATGCTGTTTTGCCTACACATTGTAATGCTAATTCAATAAAAATTAGTACCTTTGGCGGCGTAATTAAAAAAAGAAACAAATTGAACTGTTGGCACAGGTGCTGCGACATGAATGTTAGCCTTGTTTGCCAGCGGCATTTAAAGCGTTAATAATGAAGGTTTTAAAATTTGGAGGGACATCGGTAGGCACTGTTAACAGCCTGCGTAATGTGAAATCGATAGTTGAAAGTTGCAGTGAGCCGGTAGTAGTTGTTGTGTCGGCTCTTGGCGGCATAACCGATAAACTGATAAACACAGCACAGCAAGCCTCGACAGGCGATATGAGTTATTTGCAGCAATATGCCGAGATTGTCACACGCCACAACGATGTGATTTCGGGCATGGTGCCTGCTGAGAAACTGGGTGAGGTGCATGCTATTTGCGACCCTCTGCTCGAGGAATTGGGCAATATTTTCAGGGGGATTGCTTTGATTAAAGACCTTAGCGACCGCACTCGCGACATTGTGGTGAGTTATGGTGAGCGTCTTTCAAGTGCCATCATCGCTCGAATTATCGATGGTGCCACTCACTTCGATTCGCGCAAATTTGTTCGCACCAACTCGCAGTTCGGCAAGCATTTTGCCAATCTCGAACTCACCGAACGCCTCATTAAACAGACGCTTGGCGATTTCAAGGGCAAGGTGGCTTTGGTACCGGGATTCATCTCGTCGGATGTGAACACGGGTGAAATCACCAATTTGGGCCGTGGCGGTAGCGACTACACAGCAGCCCTGATTGCATCGGCGCTCGATGCCGACACTCTTGAGATTTGGACCGACGTTGACGGCTTTATGACTGCCGACCCGCGCGTAATCAGTTCGGCGTATGTGATTGATAAACTTACGTTTATCGAAGCGATGGAACTTTGCAACTTTGGCGCAAAGGTGGTTTATCCTCCAACTATATATCCTGTTTTCCACAAGAATATTCCAATTTTAATTAAGAATACATTCAACCCGTCGGCTCCCGGAACTCTTATTTCCGACGAGAAAACGTCGGAAGGCAAAGCCATTAAGGGCATATCGTCGATTAACGACACTTGCTTGATTACTCTCACTGGCTTTGGTATGGTGGGCGTGATAGGCATCAATTCCCGCATTTTCAATGCTTTGGCTCGAAATGGCGTGAGCGTGTTCCTGGTGTCGCAGGCATCGTCGGAGCACAACACTTCGTTTGCTGTGAAGAATGCCGATGCCGAAAAGGCTGTTGAGGTGCTTCGCGAGGAGTTCGCCAACGAATTGAGCACTGGCGACATTAGCGACATTGCCGCTGAACGCGACCTCGCCACTGTGGCTGTTGTGGGCGAAAACATGAAGCATACTCCGGGTATTGCCGGAAAACTGTTTAATACGCTTGGTCGTAACGGTATAAATGTGATTGCCTGTGCACAAGGTGCTTCGGAAACCAACATATCGTTTGTGATTGATTTGGCTTATCTCCGCAAGGCTTTGAATGTGATTCACGATAGTTTCTTCCTGTCGGAAACACAGGTTCTGAATTTGTTTATCACCGGTGTGGGAAATGTGGGAATGAGTCTTGTGAATCAAATCCACCAGCAGCAGGAGAGTCTCAAGCGCGAAAAGTCGCTTGAACTGCGTGTCGTTGGTCTTGCCAATTCCAAGAAGTGCATCTTCAACCGCGAGGGTCTCGACATCAGCAATGTCAAGGGTTTGCTCGAAGGTGCCACAACTGTTGCTTCGGCTGAAAACATCAAGTCGGAGATTTTGAAGATGAACATATTCAATTCGGTGTTTGTTGATTGTACGGCGAGTGCCGACATTGCAAGCATCTACGGTGAATTGCTCGACCATAACGTCAACGTGGTGGCTGCCAATAAAATTGCTGCCGCTGCCGATTATAAGAGTTACAGTCGCCTCAAACACATTGCTCACAAGCGTGACGTGAAGTATCTGTTTGAAACCAATGTGGGGGCAGGGTTGCCTATTATCAGCACGATAAACAATCTGCGCAACTCGGGCGACAAGATTCTGAAAATCGAGGCTGTGCTTTCAGGCACAATTAACTATATTTTCAATTCATTGTCAAGCCAAGTGCCTTTCAGCGAAACAGTGAGGATGGCTCGTGAGCACGGATATAGCGAACCGGACCCGCGTGTCGACCTAAGCGGAAACGATGTGGCTCGCAAAATCACGATTCTTGCCCGCGAATCGGGCTATGTGGTTGAGCAAACTGATGTGGAAAAGGCGTTGTTTGTTCCTGACGAATATTTCTCGGGCTCGGTTGACGATTTCATGGCGCGTGTGCATGAGTTGGATGCCGACATCGAAGCAATGCGTGAAAAGGCTGAAAGCAAAAACAAGAAAATACGTTTCGTGGCTTCGCTCGACGATGGCCATTTGAGCATCGGTTTGCGTGAGGTGGACATGAACAGCGCATTCTATGCCCTTGAGGGTAGCACAAATGTGATTCTTATCACCACCGACCGTTACCACGAGTTCCCAATGGAAATCAAGGGTTATGGTGCCGGTGCCGAAGTTACGGCTGCTGGAGTGTTTGCCGATATCATCAGCATCGCTAATATCCGATAGGCTCGGAATTGCACATGGCTTATGCCGGTGGTCGTTGTTGTTTTATTAGAGTAAGTCGATATGAAGCATATAATAATTCTTGGCGATGGAATGGCTGACGAACCGATTGCCCGATTTGACGGTCGCACTCCATTGCAGGTGGCAGTTAAACCTGTCATCGACCATCTTTGCCGTAACGGACGTTGTGGCATGCTCAACACTGTGCCTCGGGGCTATCACCCTGGCAGCGAGGTGGCGCATCTTTCGCTGCTTGGCTATGACTTGCCAAGCGTTTTCGAGGGACGCGGCTCGCTTGAGGCTGCAAGTATGGGTGTCGAGATTGAACCGGGCGAAATGGCTATGCGATGCAATTTGATTTGCATCGAGGATGGCAAGATTAAGAATCACTCTGCCGGGCATATTTCTGATGCCGAGGCTGCCCAACTCATCGACTACTTGAATGAAAAACTTGGCGACGATGATGTGCGTTTTTTTTGCGGGGTTTCTTACCGCCATTTGCTAAAGATTCGTGGCGGCGACAAGCGTGTCGTTTGCACTCCTCCTCATGATGTGCCTGGAACTCCGTTCGCCCAAGTGTTGGTGAAACCGGCTGTTAGCGAGGCTGCCGACACTGCCGAGCGCATCAATCAGTTAATTATCAGGTCGCAAGAAATACTTCCGCAGCATCCTGTTAATCGCCGTCGCGCTGCCGAGGGCAAGGATATGGCTAACAGCATTTGGCCGTGGTCGGCTGGTTTTCGCCCACAAATGAGGACTTTGAGCGATTTGTTCGGCATCGGGCGCGGCGCTGTGATTTCGGCTGTCGACCTGATTCGGGGCATAGGCATTTATGCCGGGCTCGAACCTATAATTGTTCCGGGTGCAACAGGGCTTTACGATACAAACTATGAGGGCAAGGCTCAGGCTGCCATCGATGCGTTGCAAGGCGATTATGATTTCGTGTTTTTGCATGTTGAGGCAAGCGATGAAGCCGGGCACGAAGGTAATGCCGACTTGAAAGTGAAAACGGTGGAATATCTCGACAACCGCATTTGCCGACCGATTGTAGAGGCAGTTGAAAAATTCAATTTCCCTGTTGCCATCTCGGTTTTGCCCGACCATCCCACGCCATGCAGCGTGCGCACTCACACCGCCGATGCTGTGCCGTTTTTGATTTATCGCCCTGGCGATACACCCGACGGAGTGGCTTGTTACGACGAGTTTGCTGCCCGAAACGGTTCGCTTGGCATAATGCAGGGTGACGAATACATAAGGGAATTTTTGAAAAGATAAATTTAATTCTTTTAATAGATATATATAATATAATGAAATACTATAGCACAAATGGTAAAACGCCGAAGGTGTCGTTGTCGGAAGCGGTAGTGAAAGGGCTTGCCGCCGACCGCGGACTCTTCATGCCTGAACAAATCGGCCGTATGCCAAAAGCGTTTTTCAACAACATCAGTTCGATGTCGCTTCAGGAGATGTCGTTTGCTGTGGCGTATATGTTGTTTGGCGACGATATCGATAGCGACGATTTGAAGCGTATCGTTAACGACACTCTCAGTTTCGACATCCCTTTGGTGAAGGTCGACGAGCATCGCTATTCGCTTGAACTGTTTCACGGCCCCACATTGGCTTTCAAAGATGTTGGGGCGCGGTTTATGGCTCGCTTGCTTGGCCATTTCAACCGGCAACTCGGCGAGGACCGCACGGTGAATGTGCTTGTGGCTACGTCGGGCGACACCGGTGGTGCTGTGGCTAACGGTTTTCTTGGGGTGCCGGGCGTGCGTGTGTTCGTGCTTTATCCTTCGGGCAAGGTGAGCAGGATTCAGGAAGCGCAGTTCACCACTTTGGGCAACAACATCACAGCCATTGAGGTAAATGGCAACTTCGACGATTGCCAAGCATTGGTGAAGAGTGCTTTCATGGATAAAGAACTCAATTCGCGTATGATGCTCACCAGTGCCAACAGCATCAATGTGGCTCGTTTCTTGCCTCAGATGTTCTATTATTTTTATGCTTATGCTCAACTGGTGAAAGCCGGTGAGGATTTGAGCAACATCGTTGTGGCAGTGCCAAGCGGCAATTTCGGCAACATCACTGCCGGACTGATTGCTAAATTCATGGGATTGCCTATAAAACGGTTCATCGCTGCCAACAATCGCAACGATGTTGTGTATAACTATCTTCAAAAAGGTGTTTATGCTCCAAAACCGTCGGTGGCTACCATTGCCAATGCAATGGATGTGGGCGACCCCAGCAATTTTGCTCGCATCTTGGACCTCTATCACAATTCGTGGGAGGCAATCAAGGCTGAAATACAAGGCTTTACTTACACCGATGAGCAGATTGCCCAGACGCTTGCCGAGATACACAGCCAACGTGGTTATCTGCTCGACCCTCACGGAGCAGTTGCTTACCGAAGTCTTTTAGAGGGTTTGAAGCCCGATGAGGTGGGCGTAATGCTCGAAACGGCGCATCCTGCCAAGTTCAAGTCGGTTGTCGATAATATAATAGGTGGTGATATTGATATTCCTCAGCGCCTGCGGGCATTCATGGAGAATCCTAAGCAAAGTGTGCGAATGCCGTCGGCATTTGGTCCATTCAAGCAGTATTTGCTTACTCAGGCATAAAATAGATATTGTAAAAGTTACATTAAAGGGCGAGGCCGATATGCGGTTTCGTCCTTTAATATTAAAAATTTTTTTTGTGGTGTAAAGAGTTGATTTATCGGCAGTTGCGATGCGAGGTGCGAAAAAGGCAAAAAATTTTTGGTGAAAGATTTTGCCAAGTCGCAAAAAAGGTGTAATTTTGCACTCGCTTTCGGGAATCGACGCCGGCAACCGGCGCTT
>JBJEKD010000045.1:0-23748 GCA_051878455.1 Muribaculaceae bacterium | reverse complement strand
CTGATGGTGACCGTCCACGAACCGATAGTCCACGGTCCAGCCGTGGAAGTCGCAGGCCGCCTTTACGATGGCCACTCCCAGTCCGTGCCTTCTCTGCCGGTCGCCGCCGCTATGGAATCGACGGAACAGCGTGGCAGCACCATTGACGTGCACATGGCTCCCGGCGGCGGCTTCGCCATAATGCTCACATCAAAGTGATTGGTTCATAAACACCATTGATAATATCCTGAACAGGCTGAAGGCGTAATTGCGGCTTCAGCCTGTTTTTTTTTGCTAATTTATTCTCGTTGCATAACTCAATTTGGCACAACATTTGCACAATTTATTATTATAGAAGAATCGACGCTTAACGAAATTTTCATATTTATAGTCATAGGGGAAAATAGTTATTTTTTTATCCTCTCCACAAGTAAAATAAAAATAGTATGTGTGATAGATTTTGTCTGTTTCATCTTCTATAATTACATAAACAAATAATGATTAACTAAAAAAACCGAAAGTGTTATGAACGAAAATGTCAAGACCGAAAGCAACGCAAAAACACAAGTTTACAATGTGATTATCCTCGACCGCAGCGGCTCGATGTCAAGCATCCGGCAAGCGGCAGTAGACGGATTTAACGAAACTTTGGCAAGCATTAAAAAAGCACAGGAAAAATTTGCCGACACTCAAAACCATTATGTGTCGTTAGTAACCTTTTGCAGTTGTGAAACAAAGAACGTGTTCGACAAAGTGCCGGTGGCAGAAGCACATGCACTCCGACTCGAAGATTATGAGCCATGTTGCTGCACACCGCTCTACGACGCTATGGGC
Source organism: Muribaculaceae bacterium (assembly GCA_051878455.1). GTDB lineage: Bacteria > Bacteroidota > Bacteroidia > Bacteroidales > Muribaculaceae > SFTJ01. The sequence continues at coordinate 22,935 of JBJEKD010000045.1, read as the reverse complement.
TTCACGCTCACATCCATGCAAAGGTATTTGAAAGATATTGAAAACTACGTTGTGGTGGTGACCATCATCACCGACGGGTATGAAAACGCTTCGCAGGAATACAACGGCGCCTCCATCAAGGCGCTTGTGGAGAAACTGAAAGGCGACGGCTGGACATTCACCTATATGGGTGCTAATCAAGACTCAATAGAGGTGGCTATTTCGATGTCGATTCGCAACTCGCGCAATTTTGAATACAGTGCCCGTGGAACAAAAGTATGTATGAAAAAAGATGCAAACACACGCATGAACTTCTACCAACGCATTGCTGATTTTAATAGCGATGGTTGTGCTTCGTCGATGACCGACATAGAACGTAAAACCGCATTGTGTGATATGGCTGACGAAGCATTCGACGATACAGAAAAGGAATCTTTAAAATAAAACCATAAACGTGCGGGGATATGGTTATTCTCGCATCGTTCTGTTAATGTTGTTTCTCACTAAAGGCTGCTCATTCATGGGCAGCCTTTAACCCAAATCGGGCATTAACCAGTTATTCCCAAACGCACTTAGTTTTGTCGAAGTCGACAACCGTCGATTGATGCTGCCAAGGAAATCGGGGAAATGTGGGTGCGTATCGGAAAAATTATGTATTTTTGCAGAGTTAAAACTCCGGAATTATGAAAAATGTGCTCGTAACAGGTGCTGATGGATTTATCGGCTCGCATCTTGTGGAATTGTTGCTCAGCGAAGGCTTCAATGTGAAGGCTCTGAGCCAATACAACTCGTTTAACTATTGGGGCTGGCTCGACCAGATGCGTCACCCACGCCTTGAGGTGGTGTGCGGCGATGTGCGCGACCCGAATTATTGCCGCGAGATTGTGCGCGGATGCGACACTGTGCTGCATTTGGCTGCGCTGATTGCCATTCCTTACAGTTATGTTGCTCCTGACAGTTATGTCGACACCAACATACGCGGCACTCTCAACATTTGCCAGGCTTGCCGCGACTTGGGCGTGGAGCGATTGGTGGTCACCAGCACCAGCGAGGTGTATGGCACGGCTATGTATGTGCCTATCGACGAGAAACATCCTCGTCAGCCGCAGTCGCCTTATTCTGCCACTAAGATTGCTGCCGATGCCATTGCAAAGAGTTTCTATAATGCGTTTAACTTGCCGGTGGTTATTGCTCGTCCGTTCAACACCTACGGGCCACGCCAGTCGGCTCGTGCCATTATTCCCACCATCATCACCCAGATTGCCAACGGTGAACGCGAAATAAAGGTGGGTGACCTCTCGCCAACGCGCGATTTCAATTATGTGAAAGACACTTGCCGCGGTTTCTTGGCTCTGGCTCAGGCGCAAGGCGTTGAGGGCGAGGAAATCAACATTTGCACCAACAGCGAGATTTCGATGATGGACACACTGAAACTGATAGCCAAGATTATGGAAGCCGACGTGAATTGGGTGCGTGACGAGCAGCGCATACGTCCGGGCAAGTCGGAAGTGTTCCGTCTGTGGGGCGACAACACCAAGATTACGTCGCTCACATCGTGGCGCCCGGCTTACAGCATCGAGCAAGGGTTGCGCGAAACGGTTGAGTGGTTCTGCAACAAGGAGAATCTTGCCAAATACAAATCGGGCATCTATAACCAATAAGAGTGCGCTGTGCCGGCCGAAACTGTTTGTTTTGGCATGGCACTAAACAGATGTTGATAAATGATTAAGCGTAAAATTAACATATTGATGCTTGGCGGTGCCAAGCGGGTGGCTATGGCTGAACAACTTATTCGCGCCGGCAAGCAGCTGGGCGTGAATGTGAGTATTTTCAGCCACGAACTTGATGCCCAGGAGCCGATTGCCTCGGTGGGCAAGGTGATAGTGGGTAAGCGGTATGCCGATAGTGCCGTGGATGCCGAACTCGATGGGATAGTGGAAAAATACGGCATCAACATAGTGTTGCCGTTTGTCGACCCAGCCATCGAGGTGGCTGCTCGTTTGGCTGAGCGTCACAGCGACGTGTTTGTGCCGGTGTCGAGCATAGAACTCAGCCGAGCCATGTTCGACAAGGTGGAGGCTGCCCGGCTGTTTGAACAAGCCAGCATAGCCGTGCCTACAACCTATCAAGCCGATGCCATCACTTTCCCGGCAATTCTCAAACCTCGCACGGGCAGTGCCTCGCGCGGCATTGTGGTGGCAAATGCGCCGAGCGATGTGGAATCCGCTCCGTTGCCACTCGACCAATATCTCATTCAGCAATACATCGCTGAACGCCACGAATATACCGTGGATTGCTATGTGGGTATGATTGACAACGAGGTGAAGTGTGCTGTGCCGCGTAGGCGCATTGCCACTGCCGGAGGCGAAGTGATTCGCACCATCACCTGCCGAAACCTCGAACTGGAGCGTGCAGCACGCCATGTACTCACGTCGCTGCATCTGCGTGGAGCGGTTACTCTGCAATTCATTCACGACCTCACATCCAATAGTTTTCTGCTTATGGAAATCAATCCGCGATTGGGTGGCGGCGTGATTTGCTCGATTTGTGCCGGCGCCGACATTGCCTCGATGATTATTGAGGAAGCCGAGGACATCAATGCCCTGCCACGCAACCACTGGCGCGACCAGACGCTCATGACCCGCTATTTCAAAGAAGTGATTTTTTTCAATGACTCTCAACCCGACGACAATGAATAATAGAAACAAAGTGATGATTATAGCCGAAGCCGGAGTGAACCACAACGGTAACTTCGACATGGCTGTGGAGATGATTCACAAAGCCAAATGGGCTGGTGCCGACTATGTGAAGTTTCAAACTGCTGTGCCCGAATTGGTTATTTCGACCTTTGCACCCAAAGCCGAATATCAAAAAGAAACCACCGGCGCTGCCGAAAGCCAGTTGGAGATGTGCAAGGCAATACATTTGCCGCTCACCGACTATGTGCGCCTCAAATCCATTTGCGACGAGGTGGGCATAGGATTTATGAGCACGCCGTTCGACTTGGTTTCGATTGATGTGCTTGAGGAACTTGGAATGGACTATTATAAGATTCCGTCGGGCGAAATCACCAATTTGCCATATCTGCGCAAGATTGCTTCGAAAGGCCGACCGGTGATTATGTCGACCGGTATGTGTGAACTCAGCGAGATTGCCGATGCCATTGCCGTGCTCGAAGACGTTGGGCTGACTCGCGACCAAATCACGCTGCTGCACTGCAACACCCAGTATCCCACACCGTTCTGCGACGTGAACTTAGCGGCTATGACCACCATTGCCCGCGTGTTCGACACCACCGTGGGCTATAGCGACCATACGCGTGGCATTGAGGTGCCAATCGCTGCTGTGGCTATGGGTGCAAAGGTAATCGAAAAGCATTTCACGCTCGATTGCAATTTGCCCGGACCCGACCACAAGGCTTCGCTTGAGCCCGAACAGTTGAAAGCCATGGTGGATGCCATACGCAATGTGGAGCAGGCCATTGGCAGCAGCAGCAAGCATGCCACTGCCAGCGAAACGCCAAACAAAGAAGTGGCGCGAAAAAGCATTGTGGCTGCCCGTCCGATTGCCAAAGGCGAAATTTTAAACGAAGAAAACATCACCGTGAAGCGTCCCGGCAACGGCATCTCGCCAATGATGTGGGATAGTGTGATTGGCACTCCTGCCATTCGCGACTTCATCTACGATGAACTGATTGAGATATAACCACCCCATCATTGCTATTGCACTTGGTTTTTTTGGTGGGTTATATCCCCTTTTTTGCTGCCATTTGGCAAGGGTGACTGCCTGAAAAATAATCTTAGGCGGCCAGAGATATTTAATACACGGCCAATAACATATAATTATACAACCAGAGATATTTAATACCTCACCAAAGACATATAATTACACAGCCAAAGGCTTAAATTACTCAGCAAACAAAATTTATTCTACTAATAATATAAAACTCGCGGGCGATTATTTATTAACTCTCTGCCAATCAGAAACCGTTCTTCAAGGCGGGGGTTCTTGGGGCAGCTGAGTGCATCGGTTGCCTTTGCGATGGCGTTGGGAATTACGGCGGCACTTGTTATTGCAATCTTTTTATTGCAATTAACAAGTTTTTATTATGCGTTGGTTCGGCAGTCTACAGCAATGCGAGAAATCACAGGCGACACGGTGGTGTGCATCGCGGCAGTGGCGCTTGGGGTGTTGCTTTTGCCTTATCGCCACCGCGAAACATCGTGACAAAGTTTATAAATATCATTTGCGTTGCAGAGCCGATAGGTTTCCCGGTTATCGGAATTGTTTGCGATACTCGGCGGGCGTTTTACCGGTGTTTCTTTTGAAGAATCTTCCGAACGACGATTGGTCGGAAAAATTCATCTGCGCCGCTATTTGCTGTATGGTTACGCGCTTGTCCATCAAGTGAGTTTTGGCTTGCATCACCAGTGCTTGGTTAATCCAGTGAGAGATGGGTTTCTTTGAGAAAGCCTTGATGGCTTGTGCCAGATAGTCGGGCGACAGACACAGTTTGTCGGCAAAAAAGGTCACCGGCTTGCGTTCTGTGCAGTGGCTGTTTACCAGTTGCATAAACCGATAGAACAGAATGTCGTGGTTCGGCAGGTTAACGACTTCTTCAATAGGTGTTTTTGAGATGATTATGTTGCCCATTTCCATGAAGAAGATGCGCACGTTAGCCTCCACCATGCGTCGGTGCCAAATGTGGTTGTGCCGCGATATTGATTTTATGATTGACAGGATGCACTGCTCAATCAACTTGCTTTCGTGGGGCAATAGTATGTCGAAAGGGAAGTGTGTTTTATACATTGCCGTTTCGGGAGTCAAGTGTTTGCCTTCCTTAAACACCTCGTTGTAGAAAGGCATGCTCACCATCAGGTGGTAGCCTTTGTAGTTGTGAGAAAACGTCACGTTGCGTAGCACTTTTGCTCCAATCAGATTAAGGGTTGTGTTCGGGAGCAAAACATATTCTTCGGAATTAACATCCATTCGGGCGGTGCCAGCCATAGTCATTATGGTGTGAAATGCGTCAACTTTCAGAGGCGTTGACACATCGGGCAAATCGTGTCCATTCAGTTTGTCGCCTTCAAGCACAATCACTTCGATGGCATCGTCATAATGATATGAACACACCTTTTTTGCCGTTAACTGCGGCATAGTGCCAACTTCTACCTTTATTATTTTGTTCATCGTGTAAGAGGTTTCTTTTGACGCAAAAATAGGTTATTCCCACATCAAAACCACAGAGAGTCGCCAGATGGGGCGTAGATTCCTACAAAAACGGTATAATAAACCTCGAGATATGTCGAATGTTACTTTTCGCAAAAAACGTAAATTTGCAGAAAGAACCAAAACTCAGAGATAAATTCACCGGATGTTGCGCGGCATCGTCAAGACGTTCTGCACTGACATTATGCAGCAATCAACATTCCGATAACGATTAAACAAACATTGTAACAAAACTACTATTATGGAAAGAAGATTTGTTTTGCTGGTTGTGCTGTTGGCAATTGCCGTGGCAGCCGTTGCGCAAACCGAGCGGCGCATCTACACCAAAGCCGAGCAGGAAAGTTTGCAAAAAAGAGAGTCAGAAAAGCGCATCGAGGCGCTGCAAGATTCAATTCGCGCAGCCGAAGCCTATGCCGCTTTAGAGCAATTGGATTTTGTGCTTGAAGCCAATAGAATTTCGTTTAAACGAGGCGAAACGGCGTATGTAACGTCAACAACCAATTTCGTTTCGCTTTCTGACGACAAAGCAGTCATACAGATTGCTCCGTTCAATAGCGGAGGGCCTAACGGCGTGGGCGGAATCACGCTTGAGGGCAGGGCTTACAACATTAAGTTGAAAACCGACAAAAAGGGTAACGTCACCTTGACAATGAATGTTTCCGGCACAGGACTGTCGGCGATGGTAGATGTTTCTTTGCCACGGAATGGTTTCATGGCAACGGTGAGAGTAACTCCCAACTTCAATTCCAACCGCGTAACGCTTTATGGCATCTTGATTCCCTCGTTCAGGTCGACCATTTATAAAGGGCACTCTTTGTGAGAACCCGATTTTGCGGACAAGTTGAAATAAGAAGGGCTTAATAAAAAAATTACTGCACCCCAAAAAGTTAGAAATAAACTTTTGGGGTGCAGTTGGTTTGCGATGCAACCTTTTTGTTCTATTTTGATAATTGATGCGTCGTTGGTGCAGAGGGGGCGTTATTGAGCAGTGTAGTAACTGCTACATTCCTATTCGCGAGAGATGATAATCTCGCGGAAACGGGCAATGTCGTCTTGGCTCATGAGCGCCTTGTCGCGCCATTCTTGTGAGCCATAAACACCGGCTTGTGTGTAATCCCACGGCTCGTAACCGATTTTCTTGGCGGCTTTCAGGTTCTTGAATGTGAAATCGGCGTGCGGAGCATCGCGGAAGTTAGGGTCGGCAAGTATCGAGTGCTTCTCGTGAGCCTTGCTCCATTCGGCGAATGTGCTGCCAAGCAATTCCGGTTGACGGGTGCGCAGGTCCCAATACAGGTTGTGGTGGTAATCAATCTTTGCCTTGTCCCAAGCGCCGCTCATTATTTTGCCGCAGTCGGCAAGCACAATGTTGTTGCAGAATGTGAACGAGCGATGTGCCTCAACGCGAGTGAATTGCAAGGTTTGATATTGACCGAAAGCCAGGATGTTGTTGCTGATGATGTTATCTTTGCCATAGTGCTGATGGAAGGCGCCGCTTTTGCAGGCATACACCACATTGTGGTCCATGCTCACGCCGGTGCTACCCTCGTCGGTGTAGAGTCCCCAGCCGCCGTAGTCGTAACTGTAAACGTCGTGGATGTGGTTGTGATGCACGCGTGTGCCGGGCGAGATGCCTAAGGTGTACACGGCGCCCATGTCGGACAGTTCGCCCCAACCAACGTGGTGAATGTGGTTGTAAGCCACTTCGTTGTGGTGGGCGTAACTTGGCGTGTAGCCCCAAATCCAACCCACCGACACGCCCGAGTAGCGCAGGTTGGAAATTTCGTTGTGCAGCAGTTTGTTGTACGACGAGTGGAAGATGCAGATGCCCACGCCGCACGGCAGCACCATGCCGGTGCGCTGAATAATGTTGTTTTCAATCACCACGCCACGGGTCACCAATGTGGAATCGTCGGGCACAATGATGTCGCCGATTTTCACGCCACCCGAGCCGAGGTCACTGAGCAAAGAGTGCTTCACGCTGCAATCGGTGCATGCCTTGCGGAACCAGAACCCATAGTTGCCGGTGTGCATCACCGAGCAGTTCACAAAGTTCACATTTTCGGCAAAGTCGAGGTGCACGGTGGCAGGATTGCTTGCTGCTGCCTGTTCAGGCTCGTTGCCCCACTTTGGCATCAGGTAAGCCGAGTGCTCAAAACTGATGTTGCTGAAAGTGATGTTTTTCACCTTTGCGCCATTGGTGCCTTGGATGTTGAGCAGAGTGCCAACTGCAGGGGCAAGCACTTGGGCGCGAGTCATGTCTTCGCCCTGACGCGGCAAATAGTAGAGCGTGGCTGTTTTTTCGTCGAACCACCATTCGCCGGGCATTGTGATGGCTTCCTTGTAGTTTTCAAGCACAAAACGGCTGCCGCGTGTGATTTGGTTCCACGGCTTCATGCCCGGACCGTTGAGGAAAATGAACCCCGAATCGGGCACAATCTCGTTGAGGTAGCGGCGGGTGTTGTCCCATTTGTGATAGAACATAGCCATCACGTTTTGTCGTTGTTCAAACGGCAGCGAGGCAATCGATGCCAAAGCGTCTTTGCCCACGTTGATTTGCTGGGTGGCATATTGCGGAGCACGGCCTGTGCCATTGTAATGCACGGTTTCTTTTGAGCCTTCAACCATAAACCACTCCTTGTCGGGGGTGCGGGCGCGGATGGCTCGTTCGCCGTTCACATATAGTTGCTCAAAACGGAATCCATAACTTTTGGCTGCGTCAACAGTGGCAGTCCACAAACCGCCCTCGCCACGGCTCCAGCCGTCGATTGTCACGGCACCGCTCAGCACGGCAGGTTCGCTGCTTGAGCAACGCACCACGATTGGCACTTTAGGGCTTTTGGTCACAACAATGGTTTTTTGCACGCGGTAGACGCCCGGTGTCACTTCCACGCACACCGTGTCGGTGCCGCTCACTGTGAGAGCCTTGTCGATGGCTCGCTGCAACGAATAGTAAGGCTTTGCCGCCGAACCGTCGGCTTGGGCATCGTTTCCCGTAGTCGATACGTTCACGGTAACGCGGGCACTAATGCCAAAGCATGTACCCACAAGCATTGCAATTGCAAATAATGATTTTTTCATTTTCTTGTTTTAATGAGTTTTTAGGTTATGTTATCACATTTCACTTGTAGCCAATTGTGTGGCGCAATGACCTCTAATTTGCCATAATGCGCATAATCATGGCAAAATTAATACTATCTTCGTAGAAAAGCAAAAAAATAAAAGAAAACCGTTTCCGCCCGACGGGATTTGGCGGAGTTTATATTTCGGTGCCCGTTCGGCAGCGGTTCACAAAGTTATACTAAACCAGTGAAACACACAGCAACGCCCCTAAAGGCATACATTTAATTGGATTTTCGCTTTATGGCGATTACCTCTCTCGCCGAAAAAAGGTCGGTTAATTGCCTTTGGCGATGATGAGTTCGATGCCGAGTTCCTCAATGCGAGCCACCGCCGACTGCGGAATACCGGCATCGGTGATGATGATGTCGATGTCGTCGATGTTGGCAATTTTGCTGAACCCGCGTCGTCCGAACTTGCTTGAGTCGGCAAGCACAATGGTTTTTTGCGCGGTGTGCATCATTGCTTGGTTGAGTTCTGCTTCGCGCATATCGGTGGTGGTGATGCCGAAATCGAAGTCGATGCCGTCAACGCCCAAAAACAGTTTGCTGCATGCCACGTCGCTAAGATAACGCTCGGCACGGCGGCCAACCACGCTCTGGCTGCTGTGACGCATCATTCCGCCCAGTTGTATGATGTCGATATTCTCTTCCTGCGACACCAGGTTCGACACCACAATCGAAGCCGTGATGAGGGTGAGTTTGTGCACCGGTTTGATGGCTCGAGCCAGGGCGTGCACTGTGGTTCCCGAAGCCAGAATGATGGTGTCGTCGCGTTCGATGAGTTGTGCCGCCTCACGGCCGATGTTTCGTTTTTCGGCAGTGAACAGTTTCTCTTTTTCGTTTACGTTTCGATTTGTGGTGTAGGGGTTGATAAGAATGGCTTTGCCGTGGCTGCGATATAGTTTGTTAGCCTTTTCGAGTTCGGTAAGGTCCTTTCGAATGGTAACTAACGACACATTGAGCAGGCTTGCCAAGTCGGTAACCTGCACGCTCTCGAATTGCATTAAACGCTCAAGGATGGCGGAATGGCGCTCCTCCTTGGTCATCAGTCGGTGTTCTTGCATAGTTCTGTCCTCCGGTTTCATATTTGCAAAGATACAGCAAAGTTTTTGGTAAACGAAAAATGTTTATAAATAAAAACATTATCGCTGCTTTTGAAACAGTTTCGAAACATTACACATATAATTAATAAAGAGAACGAATATATTTTGAAAAAAAGATAAAAATAATTTGGAACGAAAGATATTTCTTTCTAAATTTGTTACGAAAAGAAACTAAAAGCCTTAAGAAAAGAAATAAGTATACCGATAATTCATTGCGTTAACTAAACATAAACCACCCCGAATAATGGCAAAAGACGGAATGAAACATTACGATGTGATTGTGGTTGGTGGCGGCATCACAGGCGCCGGCACTGCACGCGACTGTGCAATGCGCGGATTGTCAACTTTGCTTGTCGAGCGGTTCGATTTAACCACAGGTGCAACAGGCCGAAATCACGGGCTGCTGCATAGTGGTGCACGTTATGCCGTGACCGATAGCGAGTCGGCTGAGGAGTGTATTCGCGAAAACATGACGTTGCGCAAAATTGCCCGTCATTGCGTGGAGGAAACCGATGGTTTGTTTATAACCCTTCCGGAAGACGACCTTAACTATCAAGCCACCTTCATCGAGGCGTGTCTCCGCGCCGGCATCAATGCCCAAGCCATCGACCCGAAAGATGCTCTGCGCATTGAACCTGCTGCCAATAAAGATATCATTGGGGCAGTGAAGGTGCCCGACGGGGCTGTCGACCCGTTCCGTCTGACTATGGCAAATGTATTTGATGCCCGCCTTCACGGTGCCGATGTGCTCACCTATCACGAGGTGACCGCTATGATTAAGGACGGCGACCGCATTGTGGGGGTTGAACTCTATTGCCATAACACAAAGGAAAAGAAATCGGCTTATGCCGACATCGTGATAAATGCCGCCGGAATCTGGGGGCAGAGAATAGCGCAACTTGCCGGCACCAACATAGGTATGTTCCCTGCAAAGGGCGCATTGCTCGTCTACGGACACCGCGTGAACAACGTGGTGATTAACCGTTGCCGTAAGCCAGCCAATGCCGACATTCTTGTGCCTGGCGACACCATCTGCGTGGTTGGAACCACAAGCGACCGTGTGCCAATCGACACCGTCGACGATATGCGCGTAACTCCGCAAGAGGTGGAAGTGCTGATGCGCGAGGGCGAAAAACTGGCTCCGAGCCTCGCCACCACTCGCATTCTTCGTGCCTACGCCGGTGTGCGTCCGCTGGTGGCTGCCGACAACGACCCTTCGGGCCGTAACATCAGCCGAGGAATTGTGTGCCTCGACCATGAGGTGCGCGACGGCATTGCCGGGTTCATCACCATCACCGGTGGTAAGTTGATGACTTATCGCCTTATGGCAGAATGGGCAACCGACCTTGTATGCAAGAAACTTGGTCGCACAGCGAAATGCACCACTGCCGTGACGCCGCTTGCCGGGTCTGAAACCACTTCTGAGAGTTGTGGCTCTGCCAAAGTGTACGATATGAGTAGACCTGTGGCTGTGCGTGCCTCTGAAGGTCGTCACGGCTCGCTCAACAGCCAAGTGCCGAAAGGCGACATCTACGATAACGCCCTTGTGTGTGAATGTGAACAGGTTACTGTGGGCGAGGTGAACTATGCCATCAACAACCTGAATGTGCACAACATGCTCAACTTGCGTCGTCGCACAAGAGTGGCTATGGGCACCTGTCAAGGCGAATTGTGTATGTGCCGCGCAGCCGGTTTGCTTGCCAAAGCCAATGGCTGTGCCGAGAAAGCGCAAGCCGACCTTGTCGACTTTGTGAATGAGCGTTGGCACGGCATGTATCCGGTGGGCTGGGGCGACACTTTGAGCGAAGGGCAGTTGACTTCGATGATTTATGAAGGCATCTGTGGCCTCGATGTATATAGAACCAGAAAATGAACGGGAGGGCATAAAGAGATATGAAATTCGACACTATAATAATAGGAGGAGGATTGAGCGGTTTGACTGCCGGCATCACTTTGGCTGAACACGGGCAAAAGTGTTTGATTGTGTCGGCTGGTCAGAGTTCACTGCACTTCTTCACCGGTTCATTCGACCTGCTTAACCGTGGCGATAACCCGATAGAAGCCATCAATCAGTTGCCTGCATCGCATCCCTATGCCAAAATCGGCAGCGAGCGGGTGGCACAACTGGCAGAACTTGTGAAGCCGATGTTTGCATCGATGGGCATCGGCGTTGAAGGCAGCGCTTCGCAAAACCACTATCGCATCACGCCCGTGGGCTTGCTGAAACCGGCTTGGCTCACGCTCGACGAATTTGCAAGTGTGCCTCACGAAGGGGCAATAATGCCGTGGAAGAGAATAGTTGTTGTCAACATAAAAGGTTTCCTCGACTTTAATGCCGGATTTGTGGCATCGAACCTTGCCAAGCAAGGCATCACAGCCGATATTGTTGAGGTGACGACACCGCAACTCGAAAATTTGCGACGCAACCCGAGTGAGATGCGTGCCACCAACATTGCAAAAACCCTTGTGGGCGATGCTCTCGATGTGTTTGTTGATGAAGTGAAAAAGGCGGCATCAAACGCCGGCGAAGCCGTGCTGCTGCCTGCCGTGTTCGGCATTAGCGATGGCGAGGCTTTCGCAACGCTGCAAGGTGCGGTGGGCAAACCGGTGAAACTGATTGCCACATTGCCGCCGTCGGTTTCGGGCATACGCATTCAAAAAGCCATGCAGCAGCGTTTCCAGCGTTTGGGCGGAACCATACTGCAAGGCGATGCCGTGGTGAAAGGCAACTTCGAAGGCAATATGCTGAAAGGCGTTTTCACCGTAAACCACGGCGAGCGTGAGTTCGTTGCCGACAATTTCATCCTTGCCAGCGGAAACTTTGTGACTCATGGCTTGGCATCGACGCGCGACGGCGTGTTTGAGCCGGCTCTCGGAGTGGATGTGGATTGCTTGGCCGACCGTTGCCAATGGACCACCGACGACATCTTTGCCGAACAGCCGTTCATGAGTTTCGGTGTAGCCACCGATGCTCGGTTGAGGGCGATTAAGAATGGCAAAACGGTTGAAAATCTTTATGCAACAGGAAATGTGTTGAGCGGATTTAATGCGGTTAAAGACGGCTGCTTGACAGGTGTTTCGTTAATCACCGGATTGAATGTCGCACATGAAATAATTAAATAATCAGTTTGTTATGGCATTGCAACAAAATATCAGCGAAAACAATTTCGAACAGTGTCTGAAGTGTTCGATATGCACGGTTTATTGCCCTGTGCTTGCCGTAAACCCTGATTATCCGGGTCCGAAGCAAGCGGGTCCCGACGGCGAGCGTTATCGCCTGAAAGATGCTCAGTTCTACGACGAGGCGTTGAAGTATTGTCTTAATTGCAAACGCTGCGAGGTGGCTTGTCCGTCGGGCGTGAAAATCGGCGACATCATTCAACTGGCTCGAATAAAATACAGCAAAAAGGGTCCGGGTTTGCGCGAACGCCTTCTTGCCAACACCGACATTATGGGCAGCCTTGCCACCCGTATGGCTCCCATTGTGAACGCTTCGCTTAATCTTTATCCGGTGAAAGCAGCCATGGATGCCGTGCTCGGCATCTCGGCACACGCCACGTTCCCCAAATATTCGGGACAGCGTTTTGAAACGTGGTATCGCAAAAATGCTGCTGCTCGTCAAGGCGATTTTGCCAATCAGGTGAGTTACTTCCACGGCTGCTATGCCAACTACAACTATCCGAAGTTGGGCAAGGATTTGGTGAAGATAATGAACGCCATTGGCTACGGTGTGAATTTGCTTGAGCGCGAAAAGTGCTGCGGTGTGGCTCTCATTGCCAACAGTCAGCCGGAACAAGCCAAAAAGCAAGCCGAGGTGAACATTGCAAGCATTCGCAAAGCCAAAGAGCAGGGATGTGTGACGCTCACCACCAGCACCACTTGCACATTCACCATGCGCGATGAATATGAGCATCTGCTTGGCATCGACAACCACGATGTGAAGGACAGCATTGTTCTTGCCACAAAATTCATCTTCGACCTTGTTGACAGCGGCAAGGTGAAGTTGGCGTTCCGTGATGATTATCGTGCCCGAATAGCCTATCACACTCCGTGCCACATGGAGAAACTGGGATGGGCAATCTATTCCACTTCGCTATTGCGAATGATTCCGGGAGTTGATTTCGTGATGCTTGAGAGCCAGTGTTGCGGCATTGGCGGCACCTACGGCTTCAAGAAAGAGAACTTCAACTATTCGCAACAGATAGGCGCACCTCTTTTCCGCCAAATCGAGCAGGAAAAGGTTGACATTGTTGCCACCGACTGCGAAACCTGCAAGTGGCAGATTGAGATGAGCACGTCGGCTCGCGTTGAAAACCCGATTTCGATTATTGCCGATGCCCTTGATGTGGAAAAGACCAGTGAAATCAACCAAAAATAGATGGAAGTTTATTATTTTTAATGACCAAAAAACTTAAGTTGAAAGAGATATGGGATTCTTAACACCACCTGCTGCTAAACCTGAACAAATGGGACCTGAGGCTGATGCCCGCTATCGTGCATTGCGCCTTCAAGTGTTCTCGGGAGCATTCATTGGATATGCTGCATTCTATATTGTGCGCAAAAACCTATCGATGGCGATACCGTCGATAACCGAACTTACTGCCGGAGGCATCACCAAAGGCGACCTCGGAACGGTGCTTGCAATGAATGCTGTGGCTTATGCTTTTGCAAAATTCTTTATGGCAACTGTGAGCGACCGCAGCAATGCCCGCAAGTTTTTGCCTCTCGGTTTGATTCTTTCGGCTCTTGCCATGATGTTTATGGTGGTGCCTATTGCCGGACTTGATATTGTTAACCATCCTGAAAATAAGATGTGGGCAATCGTGCTCATGGGCGTGCTCAACTTTCTTGTGGGTTGGTTCAACGGAATGGGTTGGCCTCCGTGCGGCCGTGTGATGACCCACTGGTTCTCGCAAAACGAGCGCGGAACATGGATGAGTTTCTGGAATTGTGCTCACAATGTGGGTGGCGGCTTGGTTGGACCGATGGCAACTTATGGCGCAATGTGGTTCGGCAGTTGGTTCTACGGCAACAACGAGAGCCTGTATTTCCTTGCCGGCACGTTCATTTTCCCTGCTGCCGTGGCATTGCTGGTGGCATTGGTGGCTTATTGCTTGCTTCGCGACAATCCTCAGAGTTGCGGCTTGCCTTCGATTGAGAAATGGCGTAACGACTTCCCGAAGAATTATAGTGAAAAGAGCGAGCAGGTGCTTTCAACCAAAGAAATCCTGTTTAAATATGTGTTCAACAACAAGATGCTTTGGTTTGTGGCTATTGCCAATGCGTTTGTGTATATGGTGCGTTACGGTGCGCTCGACTGGGCACCTGCAATTCTCACCGACAAGGGCATCGACCTCAAGAGCGCAGGATGGGCATACTTTGCATTTGAATACGCAGCCATCCCCGGCACCATCATCTGCGGATGGATTAGCGACAAGGTGTTCAGTGGCATGCGCGCGCTGCCAACAATCATTTTCATGGCACTGGTGGCTATTTTCATTGTAATCTATTGGCAGGCAGGCAACAACATTACGCTTAACCTCATTGGGCTTGTGGGCATCGGATTCTTTATTTACGGTCCGGTGATGCTCATTGGCGTGCAAGCGCTCGACCTCGCTCCAAAAAACGCTGCCGGCACCGCCGCCGGACTTACGGGCTTCTTCGGTTACTTTTTCGGCACCGCAGTGTTGGCAAACACACTCATGGGCTATGTGTCGGAGGTGAGTATGGATGCCACGTTTATCATGCTCATTGCAGCATGCGGTCTGTCGATACTCTTCATGGCGTTCACCTACGGCGAAGAACGCAAGATGTTGAGCAAGAAATAATCCTATTATCACGAATTGAAAACGAACATAAACCTCGTAAAACATAAATAACAAAATTATGGCAAAAGAAAGTGTATATAGTTCACTTGGCGAACACAAGAAAAGTTTCCTCTCGTGGCAACTTCGCACCATCTTGGTTACAATGGTGGGATATGCGTTGTTCTATTTCGTTCGCAAGAACTTTTCATTGGCGATGCCAGGATTAACTGCCGAATACGGCATTTCAAACAAGAGTTTCGGTTGGATTATTTTCGCCGGCTCGTTAGTGTATGGATTCTCTCGTTTCATCAATGGTTATGTGGTCGACCGCATTAAGGGCCGCATCGTGATGGCTGTGGGGTTGCTGCTGTGTGCGTTGGCAAACTTCGCGTTTGGCTATGGTGCCGACTTCAGCGCCCTTGTAACCGGTCAGAAAGGCGGTCCGCAGATGGTGGAATTTCTCATTCTTGTGATGGGCGTCACCATAATTCTCAACCAATATTTCCAGGGTATGGGCTATCCTCCGTGTGCACGCATCTTGCCACACTGGATTCACCCGAGCGAACTTGCCACCAAAATGAGTGTGTGGAACTGCTCACACTCGATTGGCGCATCGCTTGCCGTGGTGCTTTGCGGTTATTTGATGGGCACTCTGGGAACTGATATGAGCAACAATCCCGAGGTGGTGGCAACAATCATGAGCAATATGGGCATTAAAGACGCTCCAACCGAGCAGGTGCTTGCCTATGCCGGTCACATCGGCGCGTGGAAATGGTGTTTCTACATACCTGCTTGCCTGGCTGTAGCCGGAGCGATATTCATCTTCGTGGGTTTGCGCGACGAGCCTAAGGAAGTGGGCCTGCCCGACCTGCCCGACACCGGTCTTGGAAAACTTGGCGAAACCAAAGATGCTAAGGCAAAAAAGAAATTTGAACTTGAAATGGTTTGGAAAAACCGTTGGGTGTGGACATTCTGCGTTGCCAACTTGTTTGTTTACGTTGTGCGCATGGGCGTTCTTGACTGGGGACCAAAGTTCCTCACCGAAAGTCGTGGACTTAACATCAAAGATGCCGCATGGACAGTGGCAGCATTCGAAATTGCCGGCATTGTGGGCACTTTGGTTGCAGGATGGCTCACCGACAAACTGTTCAACGGCAAAGGTCATCGCATGTGTGTGATGTGTATGCTTGGCGCTGCCGTATTCATGACCATATTCCGCTTCTTGCCCGATTCGGCAAGCCTCACCGTTACGGCTGCCGTGCTGGTTGGTGCCGGCTTCTGTATTTACGGTCCGCAAGCGCTCATCGGCATCGAACTGGGCAACCAAGCCACCAAAGAGGCTTCGGCTCGCGCCAACGGCATTGCCGGCGTGCTCGGCTATCTTGGTTCGGGTCTTTCGGGCGTGCTCGTGGGCTACGTTGCCGACTCGTTTGGCTGGACTCGCGTGTTTGAAACCATCATCGTGGTGGCTGTGGTTGGTATGTTTGTTCTCATTAGCATGTGGGCTGCTCCACGCGACGGATATGAACGTGCCAGCAAAATCAAATACGAAGACTAACACTCTTTTTTGATTCACTTAATACAATCAGCAGAGATGAAACCTTTCGATAAATATATGTCGCCCTATTCCGATGAGGAATTGATGCGCCGATGCGCACGCATCAAGCATGTGGCTCTCGACATGGACGGCACAATCTATATGGGTTCGACATTGTTCCCATACACAAAAAAGTTTCTTGCCGACCTCAAGGCAAACGGCATCAACTATTCGTTTCTCACCAACAATCCCACCAAGAGTTTCAAGGACTATCTGAAGAAACTCGCAAATTTGGGCATTGAGGCGCAAGAGGACGAGATGTGCACATCTGCCGTGTCGACCATCGAATACATTAAATCGCATTTCCCTCGCGCCAAGCGTCTGTTCCTGCTTGGCACACCGAGCATGATTGCAGAGTTCGAGGCAGCCGGCTTTGAGTCGGTGGCTGACGACCCCGCCGAGCGTCCCGATGTGCTGGTGGTGGCTTTCGACACCACGCTGGTGTATTCGCGTCTGTGCCGTGCCACCTGGTGGGCTTCGCAAGGCGTGCCTTACATCGCCACCAATCCCGATTGGGTTTGCCCAACCGACGAGCAGACCATATTGGTTGACTGCGGCTCGTTGCAAGCCTGCATTGAGGCTGCTTGCGGACGAAAGGCTGATATTGTGATTGGAAAGCCAAATCCCGGTATGCTCAACGGCATTGTGAAGAAATATGGCTTGCAACCCGACGAAATTGCCATGTGTGGCGACCGCATCTACACCGATGTGAAGACTGCGCAGAATGCCGGCGGCATGGGTGTGCTGGTGCTCTCGGGCGAAACCACCCTCGACACCGCTTTGGCGTCGAACCCTCAACCCGATGTCACGGCTCTCAACATTGCAGAGTTTGGCAAATTGCTTATGCGTGCCAAAGGCATCAACAGATAATTTAACAGCAAAATAATAACAGAAATAAAATACAAATTAAATCTAATCTACTAACTTCTAAAACTCAACTATTATGAAAAGATTTATTGCACTTTTCGTGAGCTGTTTAGCTCTTTCAGCATCTGCTTATGCAGTGGAAACTGAATCGCCCGAGGCCGTTGCCGACCCAACAGCCGAGGCTGCACCTCAACAGAAGACTTCAGTACAAGAAATCCTCGACAAAATGCCTGTTAAGATTTCGGGTTATTTGCAAACAGGTTGGAACTACACTCACAACGAGAATGCTTCAACTTCTTCGTTCCAGGCTAAGCGTCTTCGCCTCATCGCCGACGGTAAGGTGAGCGAAAACATCGACTTCCGTTTGCAAATCGAAGCGTTCAACGGCATCGCCGGTTCAACCAACGGTAACGGACAGAAGAACATCCAAGTGATGGACGCTTTCGCTACTTGGAAGATTAATCCTGCATTCAAGATTCGTTTCGGTCAGTTCTACACTCCTCTGGGCTATGAGAACTACGATATCTCGCCGGCTACTTTGGAGACAGTTGACTTCTCGAACATTGTTTATCGCATGGCTTGCCGCAACCCATACGAATACAACTTGGTTGACTACGGTCGCGACCTCGGTATTATGTTCATTGGTGACCTCGGCGACAGCGGTCAAGGCTTCAAGTATTTCCACTACGACGTTGCTCTCACCAACGGTTCGATTCCTTGCAAGGACGACCGCAACAAGTCGAAAGACATCTATGCAAGCATGACCATCCGTCCAATCAAGAACTTCAATGTTAAGGCTACTGTAAACTGGGGCGAATATTCAACTCAAGCCCTCGCTGGTGGTCAAGGTGTTGGCTCTGGCAAGTACAACTCAATGACTCGCTTCGTGGGTGGTGCATGGTATAACGACCCAAATGGTCTTGATATCCGTGGTGAATATGGTTTGCTCCGTGGCGGCGACTATGCTAAGGAAGATGGTGCTTATGTATTCGTAGGCTACCACGCTGGCAAGTTCCTCCCATTGGTTCGCTGGGACATGTACGACGACAAGGTTAACACCACCTCTACAAACAACTACAACCGCATCCTCGTTGGTTGCACCTATCAATTGTGCAAGAACGTGAAGTTCCAAATCAACTATGGTCACTTCATGTACGACGACGAAGTTGCTATCGACAAGAGCGAGCAAATCCAAATCATGGGTCTGTTTAAGTTCTAATGGTTGTAACACTCATTTCGAAACAAAAACTTACAGTTTAACACTTAAATTAAAACCAATATGAAAAAGTTATTATTATTACTCGCTGTTGCTTTTGTTGCAAACTGCGCAGTTGCTCAACACCTTGGTAAAGAGTATCGTCTGAAAAAGGTGGTTACCGTTCCTGGCCGTCAAGGCATCGCTGCCGATAAGGACTATTTCTATGTTTCGGACACTCGTGGCCTTTACAAGTTCGACCGTAACTGGAACCTCGTTAAGAAACGCGTGCAGACTAAGGACGACAAGGGCAATTTCATCGACCCGTTGTTCAACAATCCAGACCCTGCAAAGGGTGGTGCTAACCACTTTGGCGACATCGACGTTTACGATGGCAAAATCTACACTGGTAACGAATATTTCAACCTCGGCCGTGGCGTGAACATCAGCGTTGACATCTACGATGCTAACACATTTGAGTACATCGAAAGTATTCCTTGGCGTGCCGAATCAGGTCAAGTTGAGGTTTCGGGTGTAGCAGTTGACCGCGAACGCAACCTCGTATGGCTTTCTGACTGGGTTGACAGCCGTTATGTGTATGCTTACAGCCTCGAAACCAAGCAATACTACACCAAGGTGCAATGCCGTCCTGAACCATACTGGTGCCAAGGTATATTCATTGCTGATGGCAAGATGCTTCTTGCTGCCGACGATGGCGAATCAACCTATCACATTGCCGACAACGTGTATGTGATGGACATCACTGGTGCTCCTTTCACTGGTCTTGTTCAAGGCACAGAACCTGTTAAGGACACTCCTTGGAGCGTTAAGACCGACAAGGCTGGTAAGGTGGTTAAGCGCACTGGTCTGATTGCTGGCGGCGCTATGGGTGGCAAAGTGAAATTGTTCCGCGAAATGACCGACTTCCGTCGTGCTGGCGAAATTGAAGGTCTTTGCATCGACCCTGTTACCGACGACCTCCTCGTTCTTAACAACCGTGGTACTCAAATCATCCTCGGTATGAGCCAAGGCCCGTTCACCAGCGAAGGTTATGACAAGGAAATCCACGAAGTTTACATCTACGAAAAGATTAAATAAACTTCAACAATCCATCAAAATTTAATTATATCAATTTTATAGATTAGATTTATTTCTTTGATAGATTTATGAATTTGCTGCCGGTGATGAGGTGCTCATCTATCCGTGTTCCGGCTTAGGAGTCAGTGTCACCGGCGGCTTTTCATAATCGCTTTTCCTTAACCTGATTGTTGAAATGTGGATTTTGCTTGCAAAGCAGTGATGAGAAATACATCGAACCGATGAAAATGCCCATTGCCCGTTGCAACACATTAAGTTGGTCGACAGGCATTTTCATCAAATGCAATCTTCATATCTTTTTTTCACGCTGAACGCCGCGATGGCTCAAGTGAAATTTAGTTTCAATAATAATATATACAGGACATTGGCTTAACGCTCATATTTTCGGTTTAGGGGGCGTTTCGCTAAGAAAGGAATACGTGTTTTATATTGACTTTTATTTTGGTTGATGTGCCTCCAGCAGCGATATGCTCGAGGCGCATATTTTTTTGAGCCATCTCTTGCGGGCACACGCCCCCCTTTTTGGTATGGTTGCCGAAATAAACTGCTGCAATAAGGTTTTGCGACCACTGCGTTGCGGCGTCACAAAATAGGGCTTTTTGCAATTATTAATATAAATAATTGGCAACGAAAGCCCATAATGCACTATTTTTGCCCATCGATAGGTGACAAGTTATGTTTATTTCGGAGCATCGGCTCGCTGCTGTGAGATGATTAATTGGTAGCAACACATTATGACGAAACGGCTCATCATATTCTTTTCGATAGCGTGCATGGTAATGGGATGTGCGTTGGCTTCGCCTATGGCTAAAAAAGAAGAGGTGACCAACCCGATGGACAATTTGCCTGCCGTCGACGAAGTGCCTTCGGCGCTGCAAAAGGTGTTTGCAGGCTATTATCATTTCCGCGACGAAGCCACGGGCGACACCCTGATGATGCTTGTGTTCAACCCAATCACCATTTTCCCGCCCGAACGGTTTAAAAACAAAAAAGAAGAGCAGTTCTATTGGCGCACCGTGCGCGACGTGAAAAAGACTTTGCCCTACGCAAAACTGATTTGCAGCACACTGCTCGAAACCTACGAATACCTCGAAACCTTTCCTACAAAAAAGGAGAAAGAGGCTTATTTGAAACAGTTTGAGAAAGAGATTTTCCACCAATATAAGCCTGTGATGAAAAAGATGACGCGCAGCCAGGGCAAGATGCTGTGTAAACTCATCAACCGCGAAACCAATCAGACGTCGTATAGCATCGTAAAGGCGTTTCTCGGCTCGTTCCGAGCCGGGTTCTGGCAGACGTTCGGCAGGTTCTTTGGCGTGAATATGAAGAATCCCTATCGCCCCGAAACCGACAGCACCGATGCCATGATTGAGCGCATTTGCGTGCGCATCGAGCAGGGAACATTGTGAGATTAGTGTTGTTTTTGAAAGGTTGACGTGCCCGGATTTTTCCCGTCCCGAGCACGCGTCGCGTCACGCCTCATTGCACCACAATCGCACCGCCTCACAGGTTTTTGTATAAACATCGTTGTTCGGTTAAAACCATAAAAACTGACTTGTAAACGTCATTATATTCTCTAAATCAGGCGAGTTGTGAAGAATTATTACTATCTTTGCACTTTATTTCGATATGAAACTTGTTTTTAGGTTTGTATGATTATTCAATCAAAAGCGTGTTTGGTTACGGAAATAAAAATCTTAATTCAATAAAATTAATTTAATACTTAACAAATTTCAAACTTTATGCAAAAAACAATCAAAACATTGATGCTCATTGCCATTGCTATGGTTATGAGTGTTTTTGCACAGGCTGAAACTTTGAGCCCGCAGAAGGGCGTTGTGCGTATTAAGTTGCAAAGCGAGGTGGCAACGCAAGTTGGCAATCGCGAAGTGAAAGCGCTCAACGGCCGTCTGACAACTGGCGTTCGCACGCTCGACGCTGTGAACCGCAGGGCCAAAGCAGTGAGAATGCGTAGAGTGTTCCCTTACTCGGAAAAGTTTGAGTCGAAAATGGCAGCCTACGGCCTCGACCGTTGGTATGAAGTGACTTTCGACGAGACAATGAACCCCGAGGAGGTTAGAACGATGTATTCTCAGGCAGCAGGTGTGCAAAAGGCAACATGCAAGGTGCCTATGACTCTGAGAGAGAACAGCACATTCCGCAGAGTGGAAAGCACATCGGTTGAACGCGACGCAACCATGCCGTTCAACGACCCACGTCTGTCAAGCCAGTGGCACTACAACAACACTGGTGCCATTTCGGGCAGTCGTGCCGGTGCCGACATCAACTTGTTTGAGGCGTGGAAAACCACTACCGGCAAGAAAGACGTGATTGTGGCAATCATCGACGGTGGTATCGACTACACCCACGAGGACCTTGCCGACAACGTGCTCATCAACGAAGCCGAGCTTAACGGTACTCCGGGCGTTGACGACGACGGTAACGGATATATCGACGACGTTTACGGTTGGAACTTCTGCACCAACGGCAATGACGTGTATCCACACGACCACGGTACACACGTGGCTGGCACAGTGGCCGCTGTCAACAACAACGGCAAGGGTGTGTGTGGTGTTGCCGGTGGCGACGGCACTCCGGGCAGCGGCGTGAGCCTGCTCTCGGTGCAAGTGTTCGACTCTCGCTCTGGCTCTGGTCAAGGCGACTTTGCCGCAGCAATTGTGTATGCCGCCAACCGCGGTGCCTCAATAGCCAACTGTTCTTGGGGCTGGGCGCTCGACGGATACTATGAGCAGGACGTGCTCGACGCCATCGACTACTTTGTTGGCACAAAAACCGACATTGAAGGCGACGCCGTGAACAAGACTCAACGCAACCTCGCTGGTGGCGTGATGTTCTTTGCCACCGGTAACGATGGCATCTCTGGCGATTTCTATCCCGCATGCTATCCTCCAGTGGTGGCTGTAGGCTCAATGACCAACGA
>JBJEKD010000044.1:0-23968 GCA_051878455.1 Muribaculaceae bacterium | reverse complement strand
AAGCGAGTGCAAAATTACACCTTTTTCCCGACTTGGCAAAATCTTTCACCAAAAATTTTTCACCTTTTTTCACAGCATTTTGACAAACGCCCAAATACCAAACACTTACGCGCAAAAATTTTTCAAAAAAAAGGCAGACCGAAACCGGTCTGCCCTTAATTCCTTAATGTAAAAGTTACATTATCAATTTGCCGATGGCGGAAATGGAGGCGGCACAACTTCCGACGATTCATCAGACGATTCATCGGAAGAATCGGAATCGTTAAGGATTTCCTCGGTGCGCGACGTCCACTGACGTTTTCCAAAAATTCTTTCCACATCCTCGGTGAATATCACTTCACGCGAGAGCAGCACATCGGTGAGTTCGGCATGTCCAACAGCCTTGTCTTGAAGAATGCGTTTTGCACGCTCATATTGTTCAGCGATGATGCGCGACACCTCTTCATCTATTATTTTAGCACGGCTTTCACTGAATGGTTTGGTGAAACCGTAGTTCTGACCGGTGGAATCGTAATATGAGATATTAGGCAGTTTGTCGCTCATGCCGAAATAAGTGACCATAGCATAAGCCTGCTTGGTTACGCGCTCGAGGTCGTTAGCGGCACCAGTAGAAATACGTCCCAAGAACAATTCTTCGGCAGCACGTCCGCCAAGCGTTGAGCACATTTCGTCGAGCAATGCTTGAGTAGGCGTGATTTGTCGCTCTTCAGGCAAATACCACGCTGCGCCAAGAGCCTTGCCACGAGGCACAATAGTAACCTTAATCAAAGGGTTGGCATATTGCAAATGCCAACTGATTGTGGCGTGTCCTGCCTCATGAACGGCAATCGAGCGGCGTTCCTCGGCAGTGGTGATTTTTGAACGCTTCTCCAATCCGCCGATGATGCGGTCGACAGCGTCCATGAAATCCTGACGTTGCACTACGCTCTTCTTATGGCGAGCCGCAATCAAGGCAGCCTCGTTGCACACGTTGGCAATATCGGCACCCGAGAAGCCAGGGGTCTGGCGAGCAAGGAGGTCGACATCCACACTATCGTCAATCTTAACATCACGAAGATGCACGTTAAACACCTCTTTACGGTCGTTCAAATCGGGCAACTCAACATAAATCTGGCGGTCGAAACGTCCGGCACGAAGCAAAGCCTTGTCAAGGATGTCGGCACGGTTAGTAGCAGCAAGAATGATAACGCCGCTATTAGTGCCAAAGCCGTCCATTTCGGTGAGCAATTGGTTGAGAGTGTTCTCACGTTCGTCGTTGCTGTTCATGCTTGCATTTCTGCCACGGGCACGACCAACAGCATCGATTTCGTCGATGAAAACGATGCAAGGCGATTTTTCCTTAGCCTGACGGAAAAGGTCGCGAACACGCGAAGCACCCACACCCACAAACATCTCAACAAAGTCGGAACCTGAGAGTGAGAAAAACGGCACATTGGCTTCACCAGCCACAGCCTTGGCAAGAAGCGTCTTACCAGTTCCCGGAGGGCCCACGAGCAATGCGCCCTTTGGAATCTTTCCGCCCAGATTGGTATAGGTTTGAGGGTTCTTCAAAAAGTCGACAATTTCAGCCACTTCGGTTTTTGCTTCAGCCAAACCTGCAACATCTTTGAATGTAACGCCAGGCGAATTTTCCTTGTCGAACAATTTTGCTTTCGACTTGCCGACACTGAAAATGCCACCCGAACCGCCTGAACCGCCACTCGACATGCGACGCATCATCCAAATCCAGAATACAATCAAAAGCAACAGCGGTCCGTAAGACCAGAAAAGATGCCCCCAATTATTATTGTCGTTTTCATAACTGACAGAGCCCTTAAACACGCCCGACGTTGTCCAAGCGTCAACCTCATTGGCAAAACGGTCAGCCGAAGGAATGTTTGTAACGACATACGCCTTAGCCCCTTTACCCGCAGTATAATCAGGAAACATCTTTTTTGCCAACGAATCGTTGATTTCGGCACGGACTTCGCTCTTGTCAATCACAATCATATCCTTAACGCCACGAGCCTTCACATAGCCTTGAAACTCGGTGTAACTCACCTCTTTCTCGTAGGCGCCGCCCATGCTCGAACCAGAGCCGAGCCATATTGCCACAAGCACAGCAAAGATGAAAAAATACATCCACAAGATGCTGAATTTCATCCCACCACGCTTGTTTCCGCCTTTATTATTCTCCATAAATAATAAGTGTATGAATATTTAAAACCATATTTTTTTACAAAGTCGGCATTTATGCCACGTCTTAACACATAAACGCAAATCTGCCCATTGAACAACCGATTAATCCAAATCAGGAATATCGGTTATTGTAGCATCGCTCCACAACTGTTCTAACTTATACAGTTCGCGATACTCCGGCAAAAATACATGTACATAAATCGTGCCATAATCAAGCACAATCCATTGGCTATTCTGATAACCATCGTAGTTAAACGGCTTCACGCCCGCATGCTCATGCACATATTCACGAACGCTATCGGCAATTGCCGAAACCTGCATGGTGGATGTTCCTGTGCATATTATGAAATGTTGAGTTGCGACCCACTCAATGCCACTCATGTCAACATGAGTAATACTTTTTCCTTTCTTTTCCTGAATACCTTCTATAATTTTTTCTATCAATAAATTTTGTTCTGTCATAAATGTCATCTATAAACTTTTCTGCAAAGATATATCAAATGTCGGCTACTTTCGTTTTTCTGTATCCTAAAATTTGTGATTATACCACAAAACTTTTTAAACTATGCAAAATTGCCACAAGTCAATAGACATAATTACACATTAGTAAAATATTACAATTAAAACATCAAATAATCTAACACAAAGTTGAATAATAGCGAATAAATTTGCAAAAAATAAATAAGCCAAACCAACAACTCTAAACTAAAATAAAGTGAAACTATGAACAAATATTTAATCGCATTAATCACGGTTATAGTTGCTTTGGGCAACGCCTATTCACAAAAATACATTTTGCCCAAGCCATCAACCCAACCCAGCAAGGCGCAGATGAAACAAATCGAACGCCGCTACGGAATGTTCATTCATTTCGGGCTGAACACATTTGAAGACGAAGAATGGACCGACGGCACAAAACCAGCATCCGACTACTGCCCTACAACAATCGATGCCGAGCAATGGGTGCTGGCAGCGCGCGACGCCGGAATGAAATACATCATTCTCACAGTGAAGCATCACGAGGGCTTCTGCCTATGGGACAGCAAATACACCGACTACGACGTGGCTTCGTCGGGCAACACCACCAACGTTGTTGAAGCCACAGCCAAAGCCTGCAAGAAATATGGCATAGGACTTGGAATCTACTATTCGCTGTGGGACCGCAACCGCAACGCCGACACTGACGACCGAACCAAAGATGCCGAATACAACGAATATATGATTAATCAACTTAACGAACTGCTCGACATCATTGGCAAACACACCCATGTGGTGGAATTGTGGCTCGATGGCAGTTGGGTGAAGGCTAATTATCGTTGGCCTCTCCTCGACATCTATCAAACCATAAAACGCAAAGAGCCGGACTGCCTGATAAGCACAAACTGGACAATCGGGCAACCCGACAACATCGACAAGTCAGCCCAGCCTACCGACCAAAAGGAAGGCTATCCAATACGTTACTTCCCAAGCGATTTCCGTCTTGGCGACCCACGCATGCCTGCCGACAACGACCCCAAACTATTTACCTACAACGGCAACCTATATTATTTGCCATGGGAATCGACAATCTGCATTAGCGGACGCTGGTTCTACCACACTAAAGACGAAAACTACAAGTCGCTCGACGAACTCGAGAAAGTATATCGTCAATGTACCAAAAACGACAATATCTTCATTCTTAACCTGCCGCCGGCACGCGATGGCCGCCTGCGCGCCCGAGATGTTGAACTGCTCAAACAACTTCGCCAACGCATTGAGCGCTGACAAACACAGGCAATTGTTTCTTGATTATCAATCTCAACCAATCAGCGAAAAAAAATAATTTTGCAAATGTGAGAAAAATCAAATTTGATTACTTAAATTTGCAGAACATTTTAAATTAACGAATCATAATACAACATATATATGGAAGTAAAAGGAAAGATTATCAAGAAATTGCCTCTTGTAAGCGGTACAGCAAAATCAACTGGCAACCCATGGAAAAAGCAGGACTACGTTTTAGAAACAATTGAAGCGCACCCAAAAACTATTGCATTCGATTTCTTTGGCGACCGTGCCGACCAATACAACTTTGAAGTTGGCGACGAAATTTTGCTGAGTTTCGACATCGAAAGCCGTGAATATCAGGGTCGTTACTATACCAACATCCGAGGCTGGAAAGGCGAAAAAATCACAAATGAAGCACCAGCAAGTGCAGGATATGTTGCACAAGAGCCACAAGCACCTATTGCTATGCCTCCTGCAACCGACTTTGAAACCCAAAACGAAAACGACGACCTGCCATTCTAAGGCGCATACGCCAAAAGGTCTCGTGATTTTCTAAAGAATAAATGCTGCCCACCATTAACGCGTCGACAACATCGACACTACGGAGGGCAGCATTATTTCATTCACATCAAACAACACCCATCACATGCCAATCGAACAACTATTGTTGATTTCGTTATTTGCCATCGGAGCCAGTTTTGTGCAACGCGTGAGCGGATTCGGTTTCGGCATATTCATCATGACCCTGCTGCCGCACGTCATGCCCTCGTATGGCGAAGCCACCACCCTATCGGGATTGCTGGCATCGGTGACATCGCTCATCATAGTGGTTCGTATGCACAAGCATATTGTTTGGAGCAAGTTATGGCACATTCTTGCAGCCTTTCTGGTGTTCTCATTTTTTGCCGTAAGCATGGTGAAAATGATTGACAGTGCATATTTGAAAAAAGTGCTGGGAGTGATACTCATCGCTGTAAGCCTCTATTTCATTTTTCTCAAACAACACATCAAACCTCGGGCAAACACGCCCGCACAACTGTGTCTTGGAAGCATGTCAGGGTTGCTTGGTGGATTCTGCGGCATGCAAGGACCGCCTGCCGTGCTCTATTTCCTCGCTGCTTGCCCTACAAAAGAACAATATATTGCACTCACCCAAACCTACTTTCTGCTCGGCAACATGGCAATGACCATATTCAGGGGCAGCAACGGCATGCTCACTCACGATGTGGGCAACGCTTTCTGCTTTGGCATCGTTGCAGTGATGTTGGGCACATGGCTTGGTGGGAAAGTGTTCAATGCCATTTCGCGACAAACACTCCAGCGCATTGTTTATGTCTACATCGGTGTGAGCGGAGTTGTGGCATTGCTAATATAAATATATCATAACGGGGCTTCACAAGCACATATTAATTTCCCCAATTCATAATTATATTGTAATTTTACATCCACAATACAATTATCACGTTTTTATACACATTGAAACATAACACATTTAAATGAATAGGTAATATGGCAAACAACGTAACAATCAGCAAATCTGTGAAATATATTGGTGTAGACGACAACGATTTAGACCTTTTCGAGGGTCAATATATCATACCTAACGGAATCTCCTACAACTCGTATGTAATTATCGACAACAAGATTGCCATATTCGACACCGTTGATGCCAGCAAACAAGACGAGTGGACAGCCAACCTCGAAACTGCTCTCGTAGGCCGCACCCCCGACTATCTTATAATAAGCCACATGGAGCCCGACCACAGTTCGGCAATTAAGGCTGTATTAGACCGCTACCCGTCGCTTACAGGATTGTGCTCTGCAAAAGCAGTTGCAATTGCAAAACGGTTTTTCGACGATGAAATATGTTCACGCCTGCAAGTAGTTGCCGAAGGCGAATGTCTTTCGTTGGGCAGCCATACCCTGCAATTCTTCATGGCGCCAATGGTTCATTGGCCCGAAGTGATGGTAACATACGAGCAAAGCGAAAAAACACTTTTTTCAGCCGACGCATTTGGCAAATTCGGAGCACTTTCAGCCAACGAAGACTGGGCTTGCGAGGCTCGCCGCTACTATTTTAACATCTGCGGAAAATACGGCGCGCAAGTGCAGGCATTGCTCAAGAAAGCCGCCACATTCAACATTGCCACAATATGCCCGCTGCATGGACCGATACTCAAAGAAAATCTCGAGTTTTACATGGGGCTCTACGACACCTGGAGCAGTTACAAGCCTGAAAACGAAGGCATATTCATTGCCTATTGCAGCCTTCACGGCAACACCGCCAATGCTGCCCACAGATTGGCAGAAATCATTAGCAGCAAAAGCAGCGTGAAAGTGTCGACTGCCGACTTGGCACGCGACGATATGGCTGAAGCAATCGAGGACGCTTTCCGTTACGACCGTCTGGTGCTTGCAGCACCAACCTACGACGGCGGTATGATGCCCGTGATGAACGATTTCATAAGTCACTTGAAAGCGAAAAACTATCAAAACCGCAAAGTGGCTTTCATTGAAAACGGCAGTTGGGCACCAGTGGCTGGGCGCAAAATGCGCGAAGCAATGCAAACACTCAAAAACATCACCATAGTAGACCCTATGGTAACTATTGAATCGGCAGTTAAAGCCGACACGCTAAAGCAACTTGAAACGCTTGCTCAAGCACTGATTTAACGGCATTACATTTAAAAAATATTTTGCGCCCCGACAATGCAAACACATCATTATCGGGGCGCAATTTCATTCTTATTTAATATTGATTTTTCATTGCAATTTGTTCATCGCTTCAAGGATGTCAGCCAACTCTTGGCGAACGCCTTTAAGGCGTTCAATCACCTCAAAGCGTTTGTCCACATTGGAACGGTTGCGACGTATCTGCTCCTGTGCCGCATCGAGTTTCAATCCCTTTTCTTTCACAAGATAATACACCATGCGAATGGTTTCGATGTCCTGCGGCGTGTAGAATCGAATATTCTTTGCATTCCGGCGAGGCTTTATGATGGTGAACTGCTTCTCCCAAAAGCGTAATGTCGACGCAGGAAGTCCCAAAATCTCAGCCACATCGCTGATTTTATAGAATTTTTTGTCTAAGTCGCTAACCTCCATTTGCAAAAACCGTAATTATAGAGTAATTTTGTAGGCTAATATGTGCAAAGTTAAACATTTAGTTTAAACTTTTCAAATTAATACTGACAAATAAACAGTTATTTTTTTAAAATAAATCAGTTTTAAAGCAATGCTTACAGCCAAAGAAATTAGGGAATCATTCATTGAATTTTTCCGCAGCAAGGGGCATCACATTGTACCCTCAGCACCAATGGTCATCAAAGACGACCCAACACTAATGTTCACAAATGCGGGCATGAACCAGTTCAAGGATATAATTTTAGGTAACGTAGCCATCAAGTGGCCACGCGTGTCAGATTCACAAAAATGCCTTCGCGTGAGCGGTAAGCACAACGACCTCGAGGAAGTTGGCCACGACACCTACCATCACACTATGTTTGAGATGCTCGGCAACTGGTCGTTTGGCGACTACTTCAAGAACGAAGCCATCGACTGGGCTTGGGAATATCTCACCGAAGTGCTTAAACTGGACCCGAAAAACCTCTATGCCACTGTGTTTGAGGGCTATGCTCCCGAACGGCTTGAACGCGACAACGAAGCCGCTGCCATCTGGGAAAAGCACCTGCCTGCCGACCATATCATCAACGGAAATCGCCACGACAACTTCTGGGAAATGGGCGACACTGGTCCTTGCGGTCCATGTTCTGAAATCCACATCGACCTGCGCAGCGACGAAGAAAAGGCAAAAATTGCCGGTCGTGACCTGGTGAACGGCGACCATCCTCAAGTGATTGAAATTTGGAACCTCGTGTTCATGCAATACAACCGCAAAGCCGACGGCTCGCTCGAACCGCTTCCTAACAAGGTGATTGACACCGGTATGGGTTTTGAACGCCTTTGCATGGCTCTGCAAGGAAAAACCTCAAACTACGACACCGACGTGTTCCAACCCCTCATCAAGAAAATTGGCGAGATTGCCGACAAAACATACGGCGACAACAAGGATTGCGACGTTGCTATGCGCGTTGTTGCCGACCATATGCGCACCATTGCATTCTCAATAGCCGACTCACAATTACCCTCTAACGCAAAAGCAGGGTATGTGATTCGCCGAATCTTGCGCCGTGCCGTACGCTATGGCTACACCTTCCTCGGCCAACGCGAAGCGTTTATGTATAAACTCATCGACACCCTCATCGAATCGATGGGCGAAGCATATCCCGAAATCAAGGTTCAAAGCACTCTCATCAAGAGCGTAATCAAGGAAGAAGAGGACAGTTTCTTGCGCACCCTTGAAACAGGCATCAAAATGCTCGACAAAGTGATTGCCGACACCAAAGAAGCCGGCAAGCAGAAAATCAGCGGTCGCGACGCCTTTGTGCTCTACGACACCTACGGCTTCCCTCTCGACCTCACCGAACTTATCCTTCGCGAAAACGGTCTTGAAGCCAACATCGAGGAGTTTAACGATGAAATGGCTAAGCAAAAGCAACGCGCCCGCAACGCTGCGGCTGTTGAAGCAACCGATTGGGTGGAACTCAAAGAAGGCGAAACCGAATTTGTGGGTTACGACCTCACCGAAGTCGACACCGAAATTCTTCGCTACCGCAAAGTGAAGCAAAAGAACAACGAGTTTTATCAGATTGTTTTGTCGCGCACGCCATTCTACGCCGAAATGGGCGGTCAGGTTGGCGACAAAGGCACCCTCACCTGCGGCAACGAAGTAATCGAGATTTTCGATACCAAGCGCGAAAACAATCTTCCAATACACCTTAGCAAGAAATTGCCAAGCGACGTAACCGAAAGTATTCACGCACAAATCGACGTGAAAGCACGACGTGCTATTGCCTGCAATCACACTGCCACTCACCTGCTTCACGAAGCATTGCGTAAGGTGCTTGGCACACACGTTGAACAGAAAGGTAGTTACGTCGACTCAAAGGTGCTCCGTTTCGACTTCTCGCACTTCCAAAAGATGACTCAAGAAGAATTGCGCAAAGTGGAACTCCTTGCCAACGAGAAAGTGCGCATGGCAATTCCTCGCAACGAGCATCGCAACGTGCCAATCGACGAAGCGAAGGCTCTGGGTGCAATGGCTCTGTTCGGTGAAAAATACGGCGACAAGGTGCGCGTTATTAAATACGGCTCATCCATTGAACTTTGTGGCGGAACACACGTCGACAACACAGGCAACATTGGCATGATTAAAATCATAAGCGAAAGCAGCATTGCTGCCGGTATTCGACGCATCGAAGCCATAACAGGCGAGAATGTTGAAAATGCCATCTACGACCTTGAAGACACTCTCGGCAAAGTGCGCGAACTGCTTAACAACACGCCTAACGTGCTCGTTGCTTTGCAAAAATCAATCAACGAAAACGCTGCCCTACGCAAGCAAGCCGAAGAGTATCTGCACGAACGCATCAAGAATCTGGCAAAAATCGTGCTCGAAAACGCTGCCGAGACAGCCGGTGCAAAGATTGCAACTCTCACCGGTCCGCGCGTAGCCGATGTGGTTAAAGGCGTTGCTTTCGAACTCAAAGCCAACACAAAAGAGAACGTGGTGTTCCTTGCCGCTACCCACGACAACAACAAGCCCACTCTCACTGTGATGATTTCTGAAGCCCTCGTTAGCGACACTCTCAACGCATCGAAGATTGTGCGCGAAGCCGCCAAACTGATTCAAGGCGGTGGCGGTGGTCAGCCAGGATTTGCCCAAGCAGGCGGCAAGAATGTCGATGGTCTGCAAGCAGCACTCGACAAGATGAAAGAAATTGTGCTTGCCAACATCTAACTCTCCCTGTATTGGCAAACATTTTCAGCAATATTTCATGGGGAAGAATGTTACAACACACCACAAGCGTTCTTCCCCATTTTTCAGCAAACAACATTTTTGACAATTAAACCAATTTGAAACCACAATGATTATCAAATCGGCTGATTTTATAATTTCTAACAGCACGGTGAGCAAATGCCCCGACACCGATTTGCCCGAGTATGCTTTTATCGGACGCTCGAATGTGGGTAAATCATCGCTCATAAACATGCTCACAGGCCGAAACGGGCTTGCCAAAACCTCGTCAACGCCTGGAAAAACCATGCTCATCAATCATTTCCTCATCAACAACGAATGGTATATTGTTGACCTGCCGGGCTACGGCTACGCCCGTCGCGGCAAAGAAAGCCGCGAGGAACTCAGGAAAATGATTGAGGGATATGTGTTGCACCGAGCACAAATGACCAACCTGTTTGTGCTTATCGATTCTCGCCTCGAACCACAAAAAATCGACCTTGAATTTATGGAATGGTGCGGCGAAAATGGTGTGCCTTTCAGCATTGTGTTCACCAAAATGGACAAACTTGGCAAAATCATCGGCGGTCGCCATTTGGCAACATACAAAAAATGCCTGCTTGAAACATGGGAAGAACTGCCGCCAATATTCGAAACCTCGTCGCAAGACGGGCGCGGCCGCGACGAATTGCTCAACTACATTGAAGAAATCAACAAGTCGCTATAACAAAAAAAAATAAACCACCTCAGCAAGATGCTTTGGTGGTTTAATTTTTTATTGCAAAAGTGCCGTCACAGTGGCAACAAAGCATTATTTCTCAACCGTATAGGTGCCGGCTGTGTATTCCTTTGGTTGGTCTTCGTCGGGCAAAGTCACCAGTGCGGTGGCACCTTCAGGAATAGTGAAAGTCCAAATCCATTTGTCGCCTTCATACTTCCAACTGCTGAGAATTTCTCCGGCAGCCGATTTATAACGAGCCTCAACAAAGCCCAGACGTTTATCAGGCATCGGGCGCATGATGATGCGCTTAAATCCCGGTTGGGCAACATCGGCGGCAATGCCTGCCACAGTTTCCCAAATCCACTCACACACCACGCCATAGGCATAATGATTGAAACTGTTCATACCTTGCGGCCCCATTCCTTTGTCGAGCATATAACTGTTCCAACGCTCCCAAATAGTGGTTGCTCCATTGTCGACCGAATATAGCCAACTTGGGTTCTTGCGTTGGAAAAGAAGTTCATACGCAATATCAACCATACCATTTTCGGTGAGCGTAGGCATCAAGATTGATGTACCCAGGAAGCCGGTTTGCAGGCAATTCCCATGGTCGGCAAAATTCTGCCTCAATCGCGCAATCATATTTTCTTTGGCTTTTCCCTCAACCAAATTGTTTCTGAGAGCAAACAATGCTGGAGTCTGCATTGTGTTCAGAATGTCGGTTTTAAAAGTGCCGTCGTCGTTGAGGAATGTTTCGCGCAGATACTGGCGGGCATTGCTGTTCATCGTTGCATACTTCTCAGCGTCACGGCCGGTGCTTCTTGCCATGTCGCACATCATTTGAGAATTCATTGCCCAATAGCAAGCACTCAAATAACTCCAATAGACATACGCCTCGGGCCTAATCACGGCATTACCGGCTTTGTCCACCTCACGAATACTTCCGCTGCACGACTCAAGCGGCTCATAACTCAACCAATCGCCCCACTGGAAATTGTCGTTCTCGTCGGCGAGCACATGATGGTCATATTTGGTTTCGTTGATGTGATTCATGAGTTTTTCCATGGCCTCCCAGTTCTCTGCCACAATGTCGCTGTCGCCATATTGCTTCCAAATCACCCACGGCACAATCACTCCGGCATCCGACCATCCCAAGCGCATCATTGAACGCGGTTCGGCACCATATTGCGCCAGCGGAGCCACACCGGGGAATCCGCCCGTTGGGCTTTGAGTGTCGCGCATGTCGCGCATCCATTTGTGGAAAAAGTTACGAGTGTCGGCAAAGAACGTGCCTGTTTCTGAAAACACTTGCGTATCGGCAGTCCAACCAAGTCGTTCGTTGCGTTGCGGACAATCGGTGGGCACCGACAAGTAGTTTGACCTTTGTCCCCATATGGTGTTTGAAATTAACTTATTCACAAGTTCATTACCGGTGGTGACAGTGCCGGTTTCAAGATTCTTTGATATTGAAGTCACAGGCACCGATTTGATGCTCTTTATCACCACCTTATCGGTAGCGGTGAGCGAAACCAGCCTATAACCAAAGAATGTGCATCGCGGCTGATAGTTCACTGGCTCGGCTGTTGAAGCAAAGGTGTATTCAAGGCTCATGCCGGTGTCGGGGATGCGCAGATTGAGTCGGTGAACGCTGCCTTCCGGACCATCCATGCCGCGACTCTTGGCTCCGTTGCCATCATTCAGCAGTTCCGATACTACACAGGTGAGCACTGTGCCCTCTTGTGCATGAAACACAAATTGCGGCACCGCAGCGCAGTTCTGACCAAAGTCAACCACCAGATTTTCGCCCTTGTCAAGCACCATATCCTCGCCGGGGGCATATTCGCGTTTAATCTTCACCTTACCAAAAGCATCGTCGGTGGCGCCTTCAACCTCTTGCCACACATAAGCCTTTGCGGGCTGCAATGCAAGGTCGTGACGCAAATACACCTCTGCGCCATTGGTTGGCAATATCTCGCCGGCAAACTCGTGGTTTACAACCGGGGTCGATAATTTTTCAGGCGTTTCATAGCCCGGCTTAATGCGTGCGTCATACACTTCACCATCAAATATGGCTGCATGCTTAACCGGTCCGGCAATGCCCGCCTGCCATGCAATGGTGTCGGTGCCAACCATCTGGCGAGTGCCGTCGCTATAAGTGAGTTCAATCACTCCTCGGAAAGCGCATTTACGGCCAATCATACCCTCATGCCCGCCGGGTGTGACAATCTTGTCAGCCCACCATCCCGGAGTTACCTGCGCCGAGAATACGTTTTGGGCATCGGCATCGGTGGCAATGGCAGCCGTGACGTCGTAAGTAAACGAGCGTTTGGTTTTGAAAGGATGAGTAAAGCCCGGCTTCAGCACTTCATCGCCAATGAGTTTGCCGTTTATATATAGGTCGTAAACGCCCAGACCGGTGGTCATCCATTTGGCTGACACCACTTCAGCATCATTCTTTAGCGTTGTCACAAACCAACTGGCACCATCGGCAGCACGGGTGCCGTCCTGCACCACGCCCTCAACTTCGGGAGCATTGGCTACCGATATCCATTGCGACGAATTCCACGCCGAGTCAGGCAACGCCTCACAGAGGCTCACACATTCAACCTTGCCGGCACTGCAGCCCGAAAACATGCTGACAGCCACCATAGCAGCAAGAACACCGTTAATGAGATTGGTTTTCATAAATTTTTCAGTTATTAGTTTATCTGGTTTTTTGTAGGCTTCACGGGGAGTAGAACCCCATTAATGCAAAAATAGCAAAAATTCCACGAGATTAGGCATCAGTAACTTATAAATTCGCTTCGCACAGCAAATAAATAATCGCAACAATCGTCAGCAACACATTCAATTGGCTGCAAGAAAATCTTGCAACAGCAAATGCGTCGGTCAATGTGTCCGCACAATCGCAGTTGTCAATCATCTCATAACAAAAATGTGCGTGCGATTACTGACTGGGCATCTCGCAAAAAGAAAAGGAGCACATATTATATGCACTCCTTTTCTGTTATCATTAGCGCCGCATTTCCAAGCGGCAAATGTCGTTATTGTTCCTTAGTTTCTACTGCTTGAGCAACAGTGTCCTTTGCTTCCCAACCGAGAGCCGAAGCGCCAAGCACAGCAGCATCGCTTTCTTTCAGTTCCGAAACAAGCACTTTCACATCCTTGAAGATACCAAGCACGTTGCTGTAGAGGGCTTCGCGGATTGGACGCAACAAATATTCGCCCGATTTGGTAAGACCGCCAAAGAGCACAAATGCTTCAGGAGCCGAGAATGCGCAGAAGTCTGCAAGTGCCTTACCCAGAATTGTACCGGTGTAATCGAAAATTTCCTTAGCGATAGTATCGTCCTTAACGGCAGCATCGTAAACGTCCTTTGAAGTGATTTCGTCAACTGGGATCGAACGAAGCAGCGATTTTTCGGTGCGGATTTCAAGGAATTCGCGAGCAGTGCGAGCAACACCTGTTGCCGAGCAGTATGCCTCAAGACATCCTGTGTGACCGCAACCGCATTGACGTCCGTTGCTTGGCTTAACCACAACGTGTCCGAGTTCGCCGGCAAAGCCGTTGTGACCGTAAACCATTTGACCATTCACAACAATACCGCTACCAACGCCTGTGCCAAGGGTAATCATGATGAAATCCTTCAAGCCGCGAGCAGCGCCATAGGTCATTTCGCCCAATGCTGCTGCATTTGCGTCGTTGGTGATTATACACTGTATGCCAAATTTATCTGACACTAATTGTGCCAATGGTATTGGACTTGGCCATGGCAAGTTTGGTGCATCTTCAATCTTGCCGGTGAAATAGTTGCCATTTGGCGCACCAATACCTATACCTTGAATTTTGCCCTCTGCATCGTTTTCCTTTATCATTTTGGTTATTTCCTGATAAAGTTCGTCGATGTAGTCGTTAATGTCGGCATGCTTGCGAGTCTTGATAGAACTGCTTGCAATCACTGTGCCTCTTGCGTCAACAATACCAAAACAGGTATTTGTGCCACCCATATCGACACCTATTACATATGGTTTTGCCATAATCGTTAAGTTTTAAATATTATATTAAAGGTTTATGAATTTATCACATCAGGTTACATACCCTCCACAAAGATATAATTTTTTTATAGAATCTGTAACACGAAACCCATTTTTTTTGATTATCAGCAATAAAAATAACATTGCCTATGCCGCCAACATCATATCGTGTAAAAACAAAGTTCTCCAGTCGCCGACACTTTCCGCGCCATGACTGGAGAACAAATACGTTTGTTATAATCTGTTTTTTGCCAAACTTATGCAATCACAAATTCGGCTACCGCCCATACAAGCAAGAATATCAGTCCGATAATCACTGCCACCTTTGGTGCCTTATAGTCGGCAAGAAACATTTCATTCTTTGGTGTTGGAACATAATCAGGCTTTTCTTCTGCCACAGCAGCCTTGAAATCGTCAATTTCAACGCCTTGTTCTTCGATAATCTTCTTCATATATAGTGTTGTTTTTTGTTTTCTCTTTGCAAAGATAGCACTTTTTATATCGTAATACAAACATTTTTAGTGCTTGCTTATCAAAATAGTTTGACATTTTTTGTATGAAAAAATATCTTAGAATAAATCAAACGGTCGGACCGCTTGAATAATTGGGAAACAAGAAAGTAACCATTCATTATATGATTTCCTTATAGTTTTCTCCCAATGTGTGTGGCTTATAGTGCAAAAGCCGAAAACATGACTAAACAATATTATGTTCATTTTGAATGTGCTAAAAATAAAATTAGTACATTTGCAATTAATAATAACTATTGTTTAGCAACCTTCAAGAATATAATAAATGGAAAAAGAACAAATGACTGCCATATATAAAATGGCAATAGCAATATACAATAAAAAGGAACGGTTGGTTGATGGTAAGAAAAAACTTTTTCTTAGTTATGGTATTAACAAAAACTCTTTTGCTGATTTTTATAGAGCACTACAAAAAATGCTTAATGGCGAATTACACACAAGGGGAATAAGTACAGACTTGAGAGATTATTATTTATCCC
Organism: Muribaculaceae bacterium; assembly: GCA_051878455.1. Taxonomy (GTDB): domain Bacteria; phylum Bacteroidota; class Bacteroidia; order Bacteroidales; family Muribaculaceae; genus SFTJ01. The sequence goes on along the minus strand of JBJEKD010000044.1, from coordinate 8,402 downwards.
AAATCTTTAAAGATTATGGTGCAGACAAATTAAGAGTCGCTCTTAAAGCGTATATGGACTTTATCATTTATTATGAAAATGGACATAATAATAGGAAAAGGAAAATTGAGCGAGATATTCACAAAAAGTATTGTGACATTCTCAACGAAGCTCACTCAAATAGAACTATCGAAAACGAAATAAATGCATATTGGGAGGGTGAATTAGGACAAGTAACAATAACTACTCATTCAAGAAATATTGATGCTCGCAATAAATGTATCCAAAGTAAGGGAATTAAGTGTTATGTCTGCGGTTTTGATTTTGAAAAAACTTATGGAGAATTAGGGAAAGGTTTTATACATGTACACCATATAAATCCGATTTCTAACACAAATGAGCAATATGAAATAAATATTGAGAAAGACTTATTCCCAGTGTGTCCAAACTGTCATGCAATGCTTCACAGAAAAAAAGAATCAACATTATCTCTTGAAGAATTAAAAGAAATAATACAGAAGAATAATGTTTAAGTGGGGATAAAAGCAAACTATCTACGATGTATTTGGTGTATTATTATTTTGGGATATATGTGATGTATTTAGCTTTTATCTATTATTAAATTGAAATCTTTCCTAAGACATTCAGCACATTTTCTTCCTATTACCGCGGTATTTCCAGAGAATTATAGTAAGTTTGCATTACCAACATTTATTATTTTAGAATTATGAAAATCGTTATTCTTGACGGATTCACCACCAATGGTGGCGACTTGTCATGGCAAAGCATAAGTGAACTTGGCGAACTGACAGTGTACGACCGCACTACGCCCGACGAAGTGATTAACCGCTGCATTGGTGCCGAAGCGGTGCTCACCAACAAAGTGATTATATCGGCTGAAATTATGGACGCTCTGCCTCAACTGAAATATATCGGCGTTATGGCCACGGGCTTCAACATAGTGGACATCGACGCTGCCCGCAGCCGCGGCATTGTAGTGACCAACGTGCCGGCTTACAGCACACCGTCGGTGGCGCAAATGGTGTTTGCGCATCTGCTCAACATCACCAACCAAGTGGCGCTTCACAACAGCCAAGTGCATGAGGGCAAATGGGTGTCGAGCCAAGATTTTTGCTTCTACTCGGCACCGCTCATCGAACTTGCCGGCAAGCAAATGGGTGTTGTTGGGCTCGGTCAAACCGGCTCGGCAGTGGCTAAAATAGCACTTGCTTTGGGTATGCGCGTTATGGCATATACTTCAAAGCCGCAAGAATCACTGCCTCAAGGCATCATAAAAGGCTCTTTCGAGGAGATTTTTTCAACCAGCGACGTGGTGAGCCTACATTGTCCGCTCACGCCCGAAACCAAACATCTTGTCAACGCCGAGCGATTGGCTTTGATGAAACCTTCGGCAATAGTCATCAACACCGGGCGCGGACCGCTGGTCAACGAGCAAGACCTTGCCGACGCTCTCAACAACGGACGAATTGCCGCAGCAGCCGTCGACGTGCTCTCAACCGAACCACCTGCAGCCAACAATCCGCTGCTCTCGGCTCGCAACTGCCAAATCACGCCACACATTGCGTGGGCAAGCCAAGCAGCACGCGCCCGACTCATTGCCACCCTCGCCGGCAACCTCAAAGGTTACATCACCGGCAACGTGGTGAACAACGTGGCAAAATAACTTCTTAAATAGTATTCTAAAACACTTTGCGTGCGCAAGCCGTTAAATGGAGCAACGGCTTGCGTGGATTAATGCTGTAAACTCAAAGGAAACACGTTTGTTGGTGCAAAATCCATTATAAGTAAATCTTTTCAGATTGCCTTGCCGCGCCAACGACCGCTCCACAAATATGTGCGGCACACAACAATCATAACAACTGCATACACAGCCTCGGCAGTCCAGCACACGGCAACATCGCTTCGCATACACTCAATCACCACAAAGCAATACAGCACATACACAAACAATGCCACCAGTTCGAGCGCAAACGCCGACTTGGCATTGCCCGTGCCACTTACCGCCTGAAAATACACAAATGCCGGGATGGTAAACAAATATGATGCACAAAGCACCCAAAGCGACGGCACCGATGCCGGTACCAAATCGGCTATATCAGTGTAAATCATTATAAATGGTTCGGGCACAAGGCTTATGGCAACAAGCAGCGGAAGAATTACCATATAGGTGAATTTCAACACCTTTCGCACCACCGTCATCATCTGGTCGCCATCGCCATTGCCAATCATATTGCTCACCAACGTGCTACCAGTGGCAGCAAATGCCATCAATATCATCCACACCAAACCTGAAATGTTGCGCACTATGTTTGAAATGGCAAGAGCACGCTCGCCGGTGTGCTCAACAAAAAGGAAAAACACAAACCATGTGGCTATGGAAATGAAATTCTGAATCATGGTCCATACTGAAATCTTCAATATTGATTTCATCAACCGCCAGCGAATTTTCGGCAACCTATTTAAGCCATATTTAGCAACATCGCAGCGACTGTGAGTGTAAACCACAAAACCTATCAGCGATACAATCTCGGCAAGAGTGGAACCTATTGCAGCACCGGCAATGCCTAATGCCGGCATACCGCAATGACCAAAAATAAGCATCCAGTTAAACACCACATTCGACAGCATCATCAGCAACGAATTCACCGTCAACGCTTTTGTTTGTGTAGTGCCTATATAAAACGCCCTCAAAATGGCTGTTGCAAAACCGAATATAAGACCGAAAACACGCCATCTCACATAGTCAACCGATGCAGTCTGTATGTCGGGGCTGCTCACAATCAACTGCATTACTTTTGGCGAAAACACTTCCGAAAGAATGGTCAAGGCAATCCCCAAGCCGAGAAGGAAATACAATCCGTGCCAAAACACGTCGCCCGTATCGCCGAACCGTCCCTCGCCGTTGCGACGCCCAATGATAATCTGTACACCGATGCTAAATCCCAAACCGAGCATGAATATAACCATATAGTAAACGCCGGCAAGCGCCGATGCCCCTAACGCCACCTCGCTCACGCGCCCGAGAAAAGCGGTGTCGGTCATGCCAATCAACTGCTCGATTAGCGTGCTAATCAAAATAGGATAAGCAATCAGCCAAATCTTGCGATAGGAGTATTTCTCGTTGTCACATTTCATGCCCTTATTTGCCAATATATTCAGTCTGCAAAATTAGTGAAAAACTTCCTGTAAACAAAAAGCCTGCGGGGCACTCTCCGATGTTGTTTGCACACAACCGTTGGAGCGTCCCGCAGACCAAAATTATAATATTGCGATTATTTCTAATCCTTTAAAACAGGTTTTATTTCACCTCGATGCTAAGCGTCACCGGCTTCACGCCAGCAGCCGTGGCTGTGAAAGTGATTGTGCCTGGCTGCTTACCAGCCTTCACAATGGCAGTGAGAGCACCGCTGAACAAGTTCATCTCCTTGCCCTGGAACGGCAGCAAACACGTTGGGTCGCCGTTGGCGGTGGCAAGGAACTCGCCGGCACCGCTCACGCCGAATTTCACCAAGCGATTATCGGTTGGCACCAAATTGCCGTCGCGGTCAGCCACCTGCACAGTCACATAAGCCAAGTCCTCGCCATCTGCTGCCAATGTGCCACGGTTCACCGTAGCCACCAAATGATGCGGTTTACCAGCCGTCTTAACCACCTTCTCGGCAGCCTTATTGCCTTGAGCATCGTATGCTACCACGCGCAGTTCGCCGGGGGCATATTTCACCTCGTTCCACATCAAGCGATAGCGATTGAGCACCGTGGAATCGTTCTTTTCGCGCACGCCCTGACTCTTGCCGTTGACAAACAGTTCTGCCTTGGGATAAGAGGTGTAGACAAACACCGGAGTGACCTTGCCTTCACGGCCTTTCCAGTTCCAATGCGGAAGCACATGCAATGTGGCATCTTGAGTGTTCCACTTCGAGCGATAAAGATAATAGCGGTCCTTAGGCAACGAAGCGAGGTCGATGATGCCAAACACGCTGCTGTGGTTAGGCCAAGCATCGGTGTCATAAGGCGTTGGTTCGCCAAGATAATCAAAACCAGTCCATACAAATTGACCAATCATCCAAGGCAAATCGTCGTCGGCTGCAAAATCAAGGTCAGGAATGTTCGACCAATAGCAATATTCCAAGTCGTAAGACGAACTTTGGTGATTGTCGTACATGGCACCGGCTTTGCTTTCAACCGGGAACATATACACGCCACGCGACGACACCGTGGAAGCCGTTTCCGACCCTAAGATGATGTGTTGAGGCAATTTTTCGTAAGCCTCGGTGTAGCGTTTCACCTTATAGTTGTAGCCTGGGATGTCGAGAGCCGCGGCAAAGCCATTATTTGTAACGGCATCAAATTGGTCCATACCGCAGGTAACAGGCCGCGTTGGGTCTTCACGATGGCAGATGTCTTGCAAGAAATTCATTTCAGCCACGCCATCGGGTCCCCATTGGCTGGGCACTTCATTACCCACGCTCCACATCACCACCGACGCATTGTTGCGATAGTGATGCAGCATATTCACCATGTCACGTTCAGCCCACTCATTGAAAATTGAGCCATAACCGTTTTTGCATTTCGGTCTAAAAGCCCAATCGTCGAACGGTTCAATCATCATCATAAAGCCCATTTCATCGCACAATTCCACCAACTCTGGTGCAGGCATGTTGTGCGACGTGCGAATGGCGTTGCAGCCCATATTCTTGAGCAACTCAAGTTGATGACGTATGGCAGCGCGATTTACAGCAGCGCCAAGCGGGCCCAAGTCGTGGTGATTGCAAACGCCCTTAAATTTAGTGACCTTGCCATTCAAGAAAAAGCCTTTTTCGGGGATATATTCCAATTTTCGTATGCCAATGCGAGTGGTGTAGCAATCGCGTTCCACACCATCCTTCACAAGGCGTGTTACCACCTTATATAAATAGGGATTTTCGGGCGACCACAAAACAGGATTCTCAACAGTGAGATTTTGAATTGCCGGCTGGTCGCCATAAACGGTGTGGATGGTGTTGTTGCGGCTCACCACCTTGCCGCTGCCATCGAGCAACTCGGTGCGAACCTCAATCTTATCGGCTTTCGCAGCACCAACAATGCGCGTGCGCACATTCACGGTGGCAAACTGTGCCGATACATTCGGCGTGGTGACGTATGTACCCCATACCGGAACATGAATCTTGTCAGTCACCACAAGGTGCACATGCCTGTACAGACCTGCACCAGGATACCATCGCGACGATTCGGGATAATTCTCCAACCTCACATGCAAGGTGTTTTCGCCAGCCTTCACTGCATCGTCAATGCAGAAGTAGAACGAATTGTAGCCAAATGCCCAATGCCCTACTTGCTTGCCATTCACCTCAACTTGCGCATTGCTCATGGCACCGTCGAACACCAATGCCACGCTCTTGCCTTCAGTTTCCGGCATAGTGAATGTGGTGCGATACTCGCCTTTGCCGATGTAGGGCAAACCGCCGGTACGACCGGTTTTCACCGTTTTTTCGGTCTCACCATTCTGCTCAACAGCCACCACTTGGAGGTCATTAGAACGGTCGAATGGCCCATAAATCGCCCAATCATGCGGCACGTTCACACTTTGCCACTTGGTGTTGGCATCCGACACTCCTTTTGTGAACTGCCAACCGTCGGCAATGACGCTTTCGCTGCGCCCGCCTGCCAGCATTGCCTGAGCAATACTCAACGATAGCAACATTGTAACAAACCTACGCATATTGTATAATCTGTAAATTAATAATTACCAAATACTTTTTATTAAACATTTAATTCTATCATTGTCCGACGGGAAAAAACCGCCCGATATTATGTTCACAAAAAACTCATATCAGACGGTTAATTCACTATAACTTATGTGTATTTCAGTTGATAGCCCAATAGAGGCTCACAACCCACACATTACTTGCCTACAATGATTGTACAACGATTCTGGTCGTTTTCAGCATATGGCTGAACAGTGTCGCCATGTGAACTTACTATCATACGACTTGCATCGATGCCACGGTCCTGAAGTGCCTTTGCCACTCTTTCGGCACGGAGTTTTGCATACTTCTTATTTACGCGTGCTGTACCTGTACCCTTATCGGCATAACCATCGATGGTGATTTTCTTTTCAGGATACTTGTTGCACCATTCAACCACCTTGTCGAGAATAACGCTTGCGCCAACAGGGTCGCTCTGACGAATGGTGAAAAAGATTGTTTCGTTCAACGGTTCTTCCTTTGCTTGTACCACTGGAGCAGGCTCTTCCTTAACCACTGGAGCAGGTGCTGGTTCTGGCTCTGGTTCTGGAGCAGGTTCCGGCACATAAACAGGTTCCGGTTCAGCAACTTTCTTCTTTGGCAAACCAAAACGGAAAGTCAAACCTGCCAAAACGGTAAGTTGCCAATCGCACTTGTTGTTGATGCGTTGATTGAAACGGTCGTTCTTATAGTTTCCGTCGATTTCGAGGTTTACACCCACGTTACGGCTGAAATTGTATTCAAATTGTGTACCTACGCGACCATTGAATGTGGTGTTACGCTTCGAATACAAGCCATATTCGTTATATGGCATTTCTGCACGGCATGCTTCGTAGTCATCATAATCCCAAGTATAGTTTACGCCAAAACCAACAATCATGTTCCAATTGAACTTTTGGCTTGCACGGTTAGGATTGAAAATGTTGAGCATGTTAAAGAGCAGGTCGGCATCGCCGGTGATATATTTCACCTTGTAAGTGCCAACTTCGCGATATCCACCCTTAATCTCATAACCTTGAAAGTGCAGACGGGCGCCCAGTTGCGGAGCAAAGAAACGACCTGCCGACACGGCAAAGGCTGGAGTAATCAACTTTGTCGTTTTATAATCGGTGAATGTCACTTGAGCACCACCCTGCAACGAGATAAAGTTGTGTGGATACCAATTGTCGCTTTCTTTCTCGGTATCTTGTGCAAATGCCGAGTTAGAAACGCATAGCATCATTGCTAATGCAGCAGCAAATTTCATAAAATTTTTCATTTCTATTAGTTTTAATCTATTTTGTCTTTAATTATTCCTCGCCTTTTTGGTGCATCGTTTGCGAAAAGGCGATTTTAAATATCTAATTATTCAATTATGCTCATTGAGGTTACGTCACTTAACAAGCACCTTATCGGCCAAAGCACCCACCTTCACAATGTAGATGCCGGGAGCCAACTTCACATCACATTCGATGGCTGTTGACGATTCAATCAACTTGCCGTCGGCAGTGTAAACTCCCACCTGTTCGCCCTTTGGATTAACCACATAAACACCACCGTCAACAGCGCCAATGGTTGCAGCCTGCGAGTCAGATTTAATCGACTCTACACCGGCACATTCATCATCGAGGAAATAGCGCCAGTTGTTGCCCACAGCCACCTGTGTATAGCCTGTTGGAGCATCTTTCGGAGCAGCCGAACCAATGCGACAAATCAGTGTGCCTTTTGTGCCTTTCGACACCGACTCATAGTAAGTGCTGCGTTGAGTTACCTCAACATCGCTTTCACTATTGATGCCGGCTTGATGACGAAAAGCAATCATTTTGTTGATTGTGGTCTTATACGAGCCATTCCAGTGAGGGAAAAACACGCAAGGAATACCCGGCGATGCCAACAGCACAGCGTAAGCCTGCGATATTTCGCCGGTGTATTTATTGGCATCGCGATACGAGTCGTGATTATCAATAAATGTCACTGCATATCGGCGATAATTGGCATGGTGAATCATGCCGGCAGGACGCCATGTGGTGTTATCTTCAATCCACGACATATTGCCAAAGTTGCTTTGGGCTAACCCATTGTTAAACACGGCATACTTTGATGGGAAGTCGAACGCCATACTCTTTTTGCCAGTGGCATCAATCCATGCTCCCACATTATCGTAACTGCCGTCCCAATATTCGCCCACCGAAAGGTAAGGCTCGCTTGCCTCGTTATACATTCCCACATATTTTCCGGCAAAACCTTTCACAAGGTCATAACGCCACCCGTCGTAACCTATTTCGCTTTTAAGCCACTTCAGATAAGCCTTAATGTCGTTTTGCACATACTCCGACGTGTGGTCAAGGTCGCGTGCACCACTCCATTTGTCACCGGTATCGGCAGCACCGGTAGCGGTTCCGTATTCGCTTCCGGCATTTGTGTCGGTATTCACCTCATCGTCGTTGCACACATGTGCTGCGGTGAGTTGAAACGTGCCAAATTCGCCGAAATCGTCAATCGGGAAAGTGACCCAACTGGTGTAACCGGCACGATGATTAACTACAATGTCGGCAATCACCTTCACTCCATTGCCATGAAGTGTGCTCACAAGCGTCTTCAGATTGTCGGCGGTGCCCCAACAACTGTTCTGGTCGTTCCAAATGCGAGGATGATATCCCACATTGTTGCCACCCACAG
>JBJEKD010000043.1:0-24811 GCA_051878455.1 Muribaculaceae bacterium | reverse complement strand
AGGGCGTGCTGCTGAAAGCTAATAGTGAGTATGTGAACGCAAAGAATATCAGTGATGACGTGACTGCTGCCGAAGACGGAGAGAACCACCTTGTGGCTACGCCTAAGGAAGCAGGGATGATAACGGCCGAAGATGGCTATACCCTTTACCGCCTGACCTATAACAAAACCTCCACAAAGGAAGGTATGGGCTTCTATCTCGGCAAGGTTGGCGACATCACGAACGGCTCCCAGCTCGAAGTCGTGCCAGGTGAGGCCTATCTGAATGTTTTGACTACTGAAGCCACTGAGCCTGACACAGCCACTCTCGTCAGCGGCTTCGCCTTCGGAGATGACAGTGGGTCCACAGGCATAGAATGCATCACCATCACGGACGAAAGTTCTCACGGCAATGCTGTTGAGGGCGTATACGACCTAATGGGGCGCAAGGTGAGCAATCCTGTCAATGGACTCTATATCATGAACGGAAAGAAAGTAATCATCAACGACAGATAAAAAAAATATATATCAAGCCTGAGATGAAGAGGTATGCGAGAACAACACTCTACAGATGCTGGCTGCATCAGATTCTGAGGCTATCGATTTGAAAAGCAGAACCAGTGACAACAATGAAGATATGTGGTTGTCATTTACATGGGCTGTTGTTTTGACAGCCCAATAGGACATTACAATGGAGGCTCATGGAATACTCAGATATTCCGTGAGCCTTAATTCGTATATTTAGGCAAGCCAACGTTTATTGAGATGCCCCAGGAAACGAATCACAAAGCGGAATACTGGACTTGCGAAGTTGGTTTGCATCACCATAGAAATATGCGTTGATTTGCACGAAATAAATACTCAACGCATATGAAAAGGAAATCATCATCAATTATTTTGTCTATACAACAATATTGTTGGTTAACTATTATCATATTAAAAAGGAATGGCATCGCATAATGCAATGCCATTCCTTTTTCAATTATTTCAACGGAGAATTATCCCCGGCGATATGTCATTCCGCTTCAACCTTTTCGGCAAACTCGCGTTCTTGAGCATCAAGGCGATCAAAATCATCCTTGCTGCCAACCACCAAACGGTCGTATTCACGCAAGCCAGTACCGGCAGGAATCAAGTGACCGCAAATCACGTTCTCCTTCATGCCCTCAAGGTAGTCAACCTTGCCGTTGATAGCGGCTTCATTGAGCACCTTGGTGGTTTCCTGGAACGAAGCAGCCGACATGAAACTTGAAGTCTGCAATGCTGCACGAGTGATACCTTGCAAAATCTGTTCAGATGTTGCAGGGACGGCGTCACGAACAACAACCAGGCGAAGGTCGCGGCGTTTGAGAGCCGAGTTCTCGTCGCGAAGTTTGCGAGCAGTTACAATCTGACCATTTTCAAGTTCTGTTGAGTCGCCCTTATCCACAACCACCTTGCGGCCCCAGATACGGTCGTTCTCTTCCATAAAGTCGCGCTTGTCAACCACTTGTTGTTCAAGGAAGCGAGTGTCGCCCGGATCGATGATGTTAACCTTACGCATCATCTGACGAACAATCACCTCAAAGTGCTTATCATTAATCTTAACACCCTGCATACGGTAAACGCCTTGCACTTCGTTCACGATGTAATCCTGAACAGCAGTCGGACCCATAATGTTGAGGATGTCGGTTGGAGTTACAGCACCATCCGAGAGCGCTGTGCCTGCACGCACATAGTCGTTCTCTTGAACAAGAATCTGCTTCGACAGTGGAACAAGATATTTGCGCACTTCACCAAGTTTTGAAGTGATGATTATCTCGCGATTACCGCGTTTGAGACGTCCGTAAGTAACTTCACCATCGATTTCGCTAACAACAGCCGGATTCGACGGGTTACGAGCCTCGAAGAGTTCGGTTACACGAGGCAGACCACCGGTGATGTCGCCGGCGCCACCGCTTGCCGAACGAGGAATCTTCACAAACACATCACCTGCAAAGATTTCGTCGCCTTGCTTAAACAGCAAGTGAGCACCCACTGGCAATGTGTACGACTTGATAACCTCGCCATTGGCATCGATAATCTGAACTTCAGGAACCATTGTACGGTCCTTCGACTCAATGATAATCTGTTCGCTGTTGCCTGTGGCTTCTTCGTAATCCTCGTGGAATGTAACACCTTCCACAAAGTTAACATAGTTAATCTTACCGGTATGTTCCGAAACGATAACTGCGTTGAATGGGTCCCATTCGCAAATCAGGTCGCCCTTCTTCACTGCAGAACCCGGAGTTACGAACAACTTCGAACCGTAGACAATGTTACCGCTTGTGAGCACCATCTTGGTGTTAGGCTCAATGATGCGCATTTCAGCCATACGTCCGATTACTACGTCTTCGTTCTCCTTATCTTTAACGGTACGCAATTCGTCGATTTCGATGATACCGTCGTAGTTCGACTTCATGTTCGACACAGCAGCCACGTTGTGAGCCACACCACCCACGTGGAATGTACGCAGTGTAAGCTGAGTACCAGGCTCGCCGATTGCTTGTGCAGCAATCACGCCCACAGCCTCACCTCGCTGAACCATGCGGTTAGTGGCAAGGTTACGGCCATAACACTTAGCACATACGCCCTTCTTGGCTTCGCAAGTGAGCACCGAACGAATTTCAACCGACTCAATCGGGCTTTCGTTGATGCGTTTTGCAATGTCGTCCTTAATTTCTTCACCGCTGCGAACAATCACTTCACCGGTGATTGGGTCGATTACGTCGTGAACCGAAACACGGCCGAGGATACGGTCGCCAAGCGAAGCCACAACGTCGTCGTCCTTCTTGATTTCGGTGCAAACAAGTCCGCGCAGCGTGCCGCAGTCTTCTTCGGTGATAATCACATCGTGAGCCACGTCAACAAGACGGCGAGTAAGATAACCGGCGTCGGCAGTCTTCAAAGCGGTGTCGGCAAGACCCTTACGGGCACCGTGTGTTGAGATAAAGTACTCAAGCACGCTCAAACCTTCCTTAAAGTTAGCCAAAATTGGGTTTTCAATAGTTTGTCCGCCTTCCGAACCGCTCTTTTGAGGCTTAGCCATAAGACCACGCATACCGGAGAGCTGACGAATCTGGTCCTTAGAACCACGAGCACCCGAGTCGAGCATCATATACACTGAGTTGAAGCCCTGTTGGTCGCTCGAGAGTTTCTTCATCACAATGTTAGTGAGTTCGTTGTTAACATGTGTCCAGATGTCGATAACCCTATTGTAACGCTCGTTGTTGGTAATGAAACCCATGTTGAAACTGTTGGTAACTTCTTCAACCTGTGCATCACCCTCAGCCACAAGTGCAGCCTTTTCTTCAGGCACGATGATGTCGCCCAAGTTGAACGACAAACCGCCCTTGAATGCCATATAATAGCCCATGTTCTTGATGTCGTCGAGGAACTTGGCACTACGAGGCACACCACACGATTTAATTACACGGCTGATAATACCACGCAACGATTTCTTTGAAATGATTTCGTTGATATAACCGATTTCCTTTGGCACAACCTTGTTGAAAAGCACGCGTCCCACCGAGGTGTCTTCCTTGAGCACCTTGATTGGCTTGCCGTTTTCGTCAATATCGTCAACCACCACCGAAACAATCGATTGCAAAGTAACCTTGCCCTCGTTGTAAGCAATTTCGGCTTCCTCCGGACCATAGAACTTCAAGCCCTCGCCCTTCTGACCTGGACGAAGTTTAGTGATGTAGTAAAGTCCGAGCACCATGTCCTGCGAAGGCACAGTGATAGGTTCACCGTTAGCAGGGTTGAGAATGTTGTGCGAACCGAGCATAAGCAATTGTGCTTCGAGCACAGCCTCGTTGCCAAGAGGCAAGTGAACAGCCATCTGGTCACCGTCGAAGTCGGCGTTGAATGCCGTACAAGCCAACGGGTGAAGTTGAATAGCCTTGCCTTCAATCATGCGAGGTTGGAATGCCTGAATACCCAAACGGTGAAGTGTCGGGGCACGGTTCAAAAGCACTGGATGACCCTTCATCACATATTCAAGGATGTCCCAAACCACAGGTTCCTTGCGGTCGACAATCTTCTTGGCGCTCTTCACCGTCTTCACGATGCCGCGTTCAATAAGTTTGCGAATGATGAATGGTTTATAGAGTTCTGCGGCCATAAGTTTAGGAATACCGCATTCGTGCATCTTCAATTCCGGACCAACAACGATTACCGAACGAGCCGAATAGTCGACACGCTTACCGAGCAAGTTCTGACGGAAACGTCCTTGCTTACCCTTAAGGCTGTCGGAAAGCGACTTCAACGGACGGTTAACATCGCTCTTAACTGCCGAACTCTTGCGAGAGTTGTCGAGCAACGAGTCAACTGCCTCTTGAAGCATACGCTTTTCGTTGCGCAAAATCACTTCAGGAGCCTTGATTTCGATGAGTCGTTTCAGACGGTTGTTGCGGATAATCACACGACGATAGAGGTCGTTAAGGTCGCTGGTGGCAAAACGTCCGCCATCGAGTGGCACCAATGGACGCAATTCGGGTGGAATAACAGGTATCACCTGCAAAATCATCCACTCTGGCTTGTTGATTTTGCGTGAAGCGCGGAACGATTCCACAACTTGCAAACGCTTCAAAGCCTCGGTTTTGCGTTGCTGCGAACCTTCCTTGCCGGCAGTGTCGCGCAATTCATACGACAACTTGTCGAGGTCGAGACCGCAAAGCAAATCATAAATAGCCTCAGCACCCATCTTGGCAACGAACTTGTTAGGGTCGTCGTCAGGAAGCAGGTGATTGTCCTTTGGCAGACGGTCGAGGATGTCGAGATATTCGTCCTCGCTCAAGAGGTCGAGTTTATCGTAAACTTTCGACTCGTCGTTTGCAAAGAAGCCTTCGGTGGCAGTTGGACCTGGGTTGAGAATGATGTAGCGTTCGTAGTAGATAACAGCATCGAGTTTCTTCGAAGGCAAACCAAGAAGATAACCGATTTTGTTAGGCAACGAACGGAAATACCAAATGTGGGCTACAGGCACAACCAATTGGATGTGACCCGAACGTTCGCGACGAACCTTCTTTTCAGTAACTTCCACACCGCAACGGTCGCACACGATACCCTTGTAACGGATTCTCTTATATTTTCCGCAATGACATTCATAGTCCTTAACCGGACCAAAAATGCGTTCGCAGAACAAACCGTCGCGCTCAGGCTTATAGGTACGGTAGTTGATAGTTTCTGGCTTGAGTACTTCTCCATAAGAATTTTCAAGAATAGAATCGGGCGATGCCAAACTAATCGAAATCTTTGAAAAAGTGTTCTTAATCTTATTATCTTTTCTAAAAGCCATTTGTTTAATTCTTTTTTATTAAAAGAGTTAATTTTATCTTTTTACGGGCTTGCATGCCTTCGAGCACGATGGCTCAGAGGCATGCCGCTCTCGCATATAAGTATTATTCCAAGTTGATGCTTAGGCCCAAACCGCGAAGTTCGTGCAACAGCACGTTGAGCGATTCAGGGATGCCCGGAGTTGGCATGGCATCGCCCTTCACAATGGCTTCATAAGCCTTGCTGCGACCAACCACGTCGTCACTCTTAACAGTGAGAATTTCTTGAAGAACATGCGAAGCACCGAATGCCTCGATTGCCCAAACTTCCATTTCACCGAAGCGTTGACCACCAAACTGTGCCTTACCACCAAGAGGTTGTTGTGTGATAAGTGAGTACGGGCCAATGCTACGAGCGTGCATCTTATCTTCTACCATGTGACCCAACTTAAGCATGTAGGTTACACCCACAGTGGCTGGTTGGTCGAAACGCTCGCCTGTTCCGCCGTCGTAGAGGTAAGTCTTGCCATAGCGTGGCAGACCTGCCTTGTCGGTCCAGTAGTTCAAGTCCTCAAGGCTTGCACCGTCGAAAATTGGTGTGGCAAACTTAACGCCACATTCACGACCTGCCCAACCAAGAACGGCTTCAAAAATCTGACCGATATTCATACGCGAAGGCACACCCAGCGGGTTAAGCACAATGTCGACCGGTGTACCGTCCTCGAGGAACGGCATATCTTCCTGGCGAACCACACGCGACACAATACCCTTGTTACCGTGACGACCTGCCATCTTATCGCCTACACCAATCTTACGCTTCTTGGCAATGTAAACCTTACCCATTTGCATTACGCCCGAAGGAAGGTCGTCGCCAATCTGGTAGTCGTCCTTCTTGCGACGCTTTTCTGCCTCGTATTCCTTCGACTTGCGCAAATAGTTCATAACGCAACTGTGAATCAACTCATTGGTGTGGGCATCTGCTGTCCACTTGGTGAGGTTGACTGTAGCATAGTCGATGTCCATAAACACTTGTGCAGTGAAAGGTGCGTCCTTTGGCACGATTTCGGTGCCGATGAAGTCCTTAACGCCTTGCGAAGTCTTACCCTTGGTGAGAACAAGAAGTTTCTCAACAAGAACCTTCTTCAATTCGTCTTGTTTAGTTTGATATTCGTTGTCGATATCCTGCAAAGTGGTGTCTTTGGTTCCGCGTTTGCGCTTAGCGGCACGCTGATAAAGTTCAGTGCCGATAATCACACCCTTGAGCGATGGAGTAGCCTTAAGCGAAGCATCCTTAACATCGCCTGCCTTGTCGCCAAAGATTGCACGCAAGAGTTTTTCTTCAGGTGTAGGGTCGCTTTCGCCCTTAGGAGTAATCTTACCAATGAGGATGTCGCCAGGACCAACATGAGCGCCTATGCGCACAATGCCGCGTTCGTCAAGGTCCTTAGTGGCATCTTCGCTCACGTTAGGTATATCGCTTGTGAGTTCTTCCATACCACGCTTGGTTTCACGCACGTCGAGAGTGTATTCGTCAACGTGAACCGAGGTGAGAATATCCTCGCGAACCATACGCTCGTTAAGCACGATGGCGTCCTCATAGTTGTAACCCTTCCAAGGCATGTAAGCAACCTTGAGGTTGCGGCCGATTGCAAGTTCGCCACCGGCTGTTGAATAACCTTCGGTGAGAATGTCGCCCTTGTTTACACGCTGACCCTTTTCACACATCGGACGCAAGTCGATGGTGGTGCTTTGGTTAGTCTTGCGGAACTTAGGCAAATTGTATGTCTTGACTGCATCTTCAAACGAAATGAATTCTTCTTCCTCGGTGCGGTCGTAACGAATCTTGATTGTAGCAGCGTCAACATATTCAACCACGCCTGGACCTTCGGCTTGAATTTGCGAACGTGAATCGTAAGCCAATTGTGCTTCGATGCCGGTGCCCACAATAGGAGCCTCGGTGCGGAGCAACGGAACTGCCTGACGCATCATGTTCGAACCCATCAACGCACGGTTAGCGTCGTCGTGTTCAAGGAACGGAATCAAACTTGCTGCAATCGAGGCAATCTGCATAGGCGAAACGTCCATAAGTTCAACCTGATCAGGAGCCACAACTGGGAAGTCGGCGTCAAGACGCGACTTAACCTTTGAACGGATAAACGAACCGTCATCTTTAAGCGGCGCGTTACCCTGTGCGATAATCTTGCCTTCTTCGGCCTCGGCAGTGAGATAAACCACATCGTCGTTGTTCAAATCAACAACTCCGTCCTTCACTGTGCGATAAGGAGTTTCGATGAAGCCAAGTTTGTTAATCTTTGCATATACACACAACGACGAAATAAGACCGATGTTTGGACCTTCAGGAGTTTCAATCGGGCAAAGACGGCCGTAGTGGGTATAGTGAACGTCGCGAACCTCAAAACCGGCACGGTCGCGCGACAAACCGCCAGGACCGAGGGCACTCAAACGACGCTTGTGAGTGATTTCGGCAAGCGGGTTGGTCTGGTCCATGAATTGCGACAGCGCATTTGTGCCAAAGAATGTGTTGATTACCGACGAAATAGTTTTAGCATTAATCAATTCGGCAGGAGTGAACACCTCGTTGTCGCGCACATTCATGCGTTCGCGAATAGTGCGAGCCATACGAGCCAAACCCACGCCAAACTGATTGTAAAGTTGTTCGCCAACGGTGCGCACACGACGGTTGCTCAAGTGGTCGATATCATCAACATCAGTCTTGCTGTTAATCAAGCCAATGAGGTATTTAATGATTTCAATGATATCTTCGCGAGTGAGCACACGAATGTCGTCGCTGATAGTCAAGCCCAACTTCTTGTTGATGCGGAAACGGCCCACATCGCCCAAGTCGTAACGCTTGTCGGAGAAGAACAAGTTGGTGATAACTTCACGAGCACTTGCATCATCCGGTGGCTCGGCGTTGCGCAATTGACGATAGATATATGTAATAGCCTCTTTTTCTGAGTTGCTCGGGTCCTTTTGAAGAGTGTTGAAAATGATTTGATAATCGCTGGTGTTCACGTCTTCTTTATGAACCAAGATGGTGGTAGCGCCCGATTCAAGAATCTCGGCAATGTTGTCGGCAGTGATTTCGGTGTCGCGTTCAACAATCACCTCGTTGCGCTCAATGCTAACAACTTCACCAGTATCCTCGTCAACGAAGTCTTCGTTCCACGATTTAACTACACGAGCAGCCAGTTTGCGGCCAATAACTTTCTTAAGAGTGGTTTTATTTACTTTAAGTTCTTCAGCTAACCCGAATATTTCAATAATATCCTTATCAGTTTCCAAACCAATAGCACGAAGCAACGTGGTTACGGGCAATTTTTTCTTACGGTCGATGTAAGCCCACATCACGTTGTTGATGTCCGTAGCAAACTCAATCCAAGAGCCGCGGAACGGAATGATACGTGCCGAATAGAGTTTTGTACCGTTGGCGTGAAGGCTCTGGCCAAAGAAAACGCCAGGCGAACGGTGAAGTTGCGACACAACAACACGTTCAGCGCCATTGATAACAAATGTACCCTTATCAGTCATATAAGGTATTTGACCCAAGAAAACGTCCTGAATAGTAGGAGCGAAGTCCTCGTGTTCCGGGTCGGTACAATACAAGTATAATTTTGCCTTTAAAGGCACACTATATGTGGCACCGCGCTGCAAACACTCGTCGAGCGTATAGCGTGGTGAATCGATATAATAATCCAGGAATTCAAGTACAAAGTTGTTGCGAGTATCGGCAATAGGAAAGTTCTCGGCAAACACTTTGTAGAGTCCCTCATTTTTTCTCTTCTCAGTTGGTGTATCTAACTGCAGAAAATCTCTGAAAGATTGTAATTGCACCTCAAGGAAATCCGGAAAAGGAAGTGGATTCTTAACCGAGGCGAAATTAACACGTTTGTTGTTTGTTGAAACTGACATGAAAATTAAATTAGGGTGAACTCAAAATTTTTATAGCACAAAAAGGTTAAGAATCGACATTACAGAGGATTCTTAACCCACAACCTGAATAATCAGGTAATATTATTTAAGTTCAATTTCAGCTCCAGCTTCCTCAAGGGCCTTCTTCAAGGCTTCAGCTTCAGCCTTAGCAACGCCTTCCTTAATCTTCGAAGGAGCGTTGTCTACAACTTCCTTAGCTTCCTTAAGGCCAAGACCAGTTTGTTCCTTAACTGCCTTAACTACAGCGAGCTTAGCAGCGCCAGCTGACTTCAGGATTACGTCGAAAGAATCCTTTTCTTCAGCTGCAGCTTCACCACCTGCTGCTGGACCTGCTGCTACTGCTACTGCTGCTGCAGCTGGTTCGATACCATATTCGTCTTTCAAAATTTGAGCAAGTTCGTTAACTTCCTTAACTGTAAGGTTAACTAATTGTTCTGCAAAAGCTTTCAAATCTGCCATTGTTGTATGATTTAATAGTTTATTATTTTTTTATTTATTCTTTGTTTGATAAAGTTTCAAGGATGCCATGAAGTTTGTTTCCGCCCGATTGCAAAGCGCTTACAACGTTCTTAGCAGGCGATTGCAACAAAGCAACAACATCTGCAATAAGTTCGTTTTTGCTCTTGATGCTGCACAGAGCGTCGAGTTGTTCGGCTCCCATATAAACGCTCTCCTCTACGTAAGCAGCCTTGAGCAATGGAAGTTGAGCATTCTTGTTCTTCTTCAAGAAATCCTTAATAAGTTTAGCAGGAGCATTACCGGTGTTGCTGAGCATCAACGATGTTGAACCTGCAAGAGCTGGATAAAGACCGGAATAGTCGACATCCGACATCTCCATAGCCTTCTTCACCAAGGTGTTCTTTACCACTACAATCTTAACCTCTGCCTTGAATGCTGCACGGCGAAGTGCGCTTGTCATCTCGGCATCGAGACCGGTGGTTTGAACCAAATATATAGCGCTATACTCCTTAAGAATACCGGCTATATTGTCTATAACGATTTGCTTATCTTCTTTCTTCATCTTGTCTTAGCTTCATTAAAAAAGTTACTCACTGATTGATTTAGTATCAACCTTGATACCAGGACTCATAGTACTTGAAAGATAAACACTCTTCAGATAAGTTCCCTTAGCAGTTGCAGGCTTAAGCTTCAAAATCATGTCAACGAATGCCTTAGCATTTTCGCGGATTTGTTCAGCAGTGAACGACACCTTGCCAATTGAGGTATGTACGATACCGCCCTTGTCAACCTTAAAGTCTATCTTACCTTGTTTTACTTCTTTAACTGCCTTTGCAACATCTGGAGTAACAGTGCCGCTCTTTGGGTTTGGCATCAAGCCACGAGGACCTAACACACGACCGAGAGCACCAATCTTACCCATGATGGCAGGCTGAGTTATAATTACGTCAATGTCAGTCCAGCCGCCCTTAATCTTTTCGATATATTCGTCCAAACCAACATAGTCGGCACCTGCTTCTTTGGCAGCGGCTTCAACGTCGGCTGTACAAAGCACAAGCACGCGCACTTGCTTACCTGTACCGTTTGGCAGCGACACTGTACCACGAACCATTTGATTAGCCTTGCGAGGATCTACACCAAGACGTACATCAATATCAACTGAAGCATCAAACTTAGTGAATGTAACTTCTTTCACCAATTCTGCAGCTTCCTTAAGAGTGTAAGCCTTCCCTGCTTCAATCTTTTCGCTGACTAACTTTTGATTTTTTGTAAGTTTGCTCATTTCAAATTGAAGTTTAATTAATTTTCAGGGAATGAACCCTTTACAGTGATACCCATACTTCTGGCTGTACCTGCGACCATCTTCATAGCCGAGTCTAAAGTAAAACAGTTCAAATCAGGCATTTTGTCTTCAGCAATTGCCTTAACTTGCTCCCAAGTAACTTCTGCCACTTTCTTGCGGTTTGGTTCAGCCGAACCACCCTTAACCTTTGCAGCCTCCATCAATTGTACAGCTGCCGGTGGAGTCTTAACCACAAAATCAAAGCTCTTGTCGGTGTAGTAAGTAATTACCACCGGGAGAACCTTGCCGGCCTTGTCTTGAGTGCGAGCATTGAATTGCTTACAAAATTCCATGATGTTAATACCCTTAGAACCGAGTGCAGGTCCTACTGGTGGTGAAGGATTTGCTGCTCCACCCTTAATCTGTAATTTGATCTGTCCAGCAATTTCTTTAGCCATTGTTCAATCTTAATTAAAATAATTTAAAACATAAAGTTGCGTGCCTCGCTGCAAGTGCGTAACCATCTTGCAAATTATTCACGCTCTACTTGCGAATTTTCCAACTCGAGTGGTGTCTTTCTGCCAAACACCTTCACCATAACCTTGAGAGTGCGTTTCTCGCGATTCACTTCCTCAATCTCACCAATGAATCCATTGAACGGACCGCTTATCACCTTAACCGATTCGCCAACCATATAGTCGTTAACGCCGGCATTGTCATCGTTCATGGCATCGCTGTCGGCTGCGCCAAGCATACGATTAATTTCGGCCTCACGAACAGGTTCGGGCTTCGGCGGATTTTCGCGGTTGCGTACAAAATCAATGATGTTGGTTGTGTTCTTGAGTTCATACTCAATCTCGCCAGTCATGGTTGCCTCCACAAAAATGTAGCCAGACATTCTAGGTTTTTCTTTCACAACCTTTTTGCCGGCTCGGGAAGTAGATACAATCTTTTCAGTAGGAAGAAGCACCTGATAAACATTAAGGCCAAGATCAGAATTCTTAATCTCTGCTTCAAGCAGTTCTTTCACCTTCTGTTCCTTGCCCGAAATAGTACGCAAAGCATACCATCTCTTCACACAATTGTTTTCTTCTGCCATTTCCTAATGAATTAATACGATTTTTCTACCTTAAAAATTCCCTTACTCATCCAAGCATCAAATGCTGTAGATGAAGTGCATAATTGTGTCGATAACTTGATCCATACACAAAATCACCAGGGCTATTACGATGGAAGCAATCATAACCAAGATGGTGCTGGATGCAAGCTGACTCTTTGTTGGCCAAGAAACCTTATAGACCAATTCTCTATAAGACTCCTCAATATCCGTAAATAACTTTAATTTTTTCATATATTCACTTTATTAGCACGGGAAGAGAGACTCGAACTCCCGACACCTGGTTTTGGAGACCAGTGCTCTACCGACTGAGCTATTCCCGTAGATAAATTCCGGCAGACTCACGTTTTATCGATTCATCCGCCGGAATCGTGTTAGATTATATCAAATTAACACCCTAAGGTATTATTCGATGATTTCGATAATCTGACCAGAACCTACTGTACGGCCACCTTCACGGATTGCGAAACGCAAACCAAGGTCGCAAGCAACTGGAGTAATCAACTTAACTTGGATAGTTACGTGGTCACCAGGCATTACCATTTCAACGCCTTCTGGAAGAGAGATTTCACCAGTAACGTCGAGTGTACGTACATAGAATTGTGGACGGTAGTGGTTGCGGAATGGAGTGTGACGACCACCTTCTTTTTCAGTCAAGACGTAAACTTGAGCCTTGAATTCATCGTGTGGCTTAACACATCCTGGGTGGCAAACAACCATACCACGCTTGATTTCCTTCTTGTCGATACCACGGAGGAGAAGACCTACGTTATCGCCAGCTTCACCTTGATCGAGGAGCTTACGGAACATTTCAACACCGGTAACAACCGACTTCAATGTTGCGCCAAGACCCATGATTTGAACTTCGTCACCAACCTTAACGATACCAGTTTCGATACGACCAGTTGCTACAGTACCACGACCAGTAATCGAGAATACGTCTTCAACAGGCATCAAGAATGGCTTGTCAGTTGCACGTGGAGGAAGTTGAATCCATTCGTCAACAGCGTTCATAAGGTCCATAACTTTGTCAACCCATTCTGGTTCACCGTTCAAAGCACCAAGTGCAGAACCGCGAACGATTGGAGTATCTTCTTCGAATTCATATTGTGAAAGAAGGTCTTGCATGTCCATTTCAACAAGTTCGAGAAGTTCTGGGTCGTCAACCATGTCACACTTGTTCAAGAATACAACAAGACGTGGAACGTTTACTTGGCGAGCCAAAAGGATGTGTTCACGAGTTTGAGGCATTGGACCGTCAGTAGCAGCAACTACCACGATTGCACCGTCCATCTGAGCAGCACCAGTTACCATGTTCTTTACGTAGTCGGCGTGTCCCGGGCAGTCTACGTGTGCATAGTGACGAGTTGCAGTTTCATACTCGATGTGAGCAGTGTTGATAGTGATACCGCGTTCCTTTTCTTCTGGAGCGTTGTCAATCTGGTCGAAAGACTTAACTTCTTCTGTACCGAAGCCCTTTTCGTGGAGCACCTTAGAGATGGCTGCAGTCAAAGTGGTTTTACCGTGGTCAACGTGGCCAATAGTACCAATGTTAACGTGAGGCTTGGTTCTTTCAAATTTCTCTTTTGCCATAACTTTTTTGTTATTTTTTTGATTAAATGATTAACGTAATATTCGTCGTTATCTTTTGTTTTAAAACACAGAAGCGTAATTCTCGTATTGCTCCATTTCGAGGCTTGAAATTGCTAAACCTCAACACGGCAACTGAATTCAGCCTTCTTTAAAATTAGAGCCGATGGCGGGAATTGAACCCGCGACCTCTTCCTTACCAAGGAAGCGCTCTACCCCTGAGCTACATAGGCGAACCACCGTAAAACTTACGGATGTGGGTAGTGATGGATTCGAACCACCGAAGTCGAAAGACAGCAGATTTACAGTCTGCCCCATTTGGCCGCTCTGGAAACTACCCGATTTTCAAGATTATTAATGTGTTGCGCTCGCTTGCTGCAACCCAAATCTTTTTTTGAGCCTCTTGTCGGATTCGAACCAACGACCCCGAGATTACAAATCACGTGCTCTGGCCAACTGAGCTAAAGAGGCATAGTTTTCTGCACTTTCGAAAACCTACTTGTGCATAAGCGAGTGCAAAGTTACGCATAATTTTCAAAACAGCAAATATTACCCCCACTTTTTTTGAAAACTTTCTGCTTAAATTCAGATTTTTTAAAAATTTATGCCCCTTCTAATCTCAACACGCTCTGCTGCAAAAGCCAACTAAAGCCTCTCGGGCCGATTTTGCCGTGCCCATTCGGGCGGCATCAGCCGGAGAGGCAGTGTATCAAAAGCGGCGGCGTGAATTGCGGCACCGTGCCACAAACTCACATCAGCCTGCCGGACGAGCAGCATTTCAAGCCACTCACATCACACGCAGGCGCCGCATCGCGGTGTTATTTGTTCTTTTTGGCTTTTTCGAGTTGATGTTCAAGGGCGTCGATGGCAACGTCGATTGCCTCTTCGAAAGTGTCGGCAACCTTCGAGGCAAACACCTCGCCGGTTTGCGGAATCACCAATTTAATTCCGGCCTCCTTGTTCATAGCCGACTCGGGCTTTATCACTTTTAAGGTAACATCTACCTTTACAATCTCTTCGTTACGACGTGCAAGACGTTCAATCTTGCGATTAATGAAACTTTCCAACTTCGCAGATGCGTCAAAATGGATGGCTTTAATTTTAACTTCCATGTTGTCCTCCTTTTTTTAATGCCCGCGGATGGGCAAATTGGTAATTATCTTTAAGTTCACTAAATGTAATATGTGTGTAAACCTGCGTTGCCGCGAGCGATTCGTGGCCAAGCAGTTCTTTCACGTTGTTCAATTGTGCGCCGGCATTGAGCATAGCCGAGGCGAACGAGTGGCGTAGCACATGCGGCGAAAACTTGTTGCAGCCTCCTGCCGTCTGCAGGGCTTTGTGCACCACATTATATACAAGCGACGGATAAAGCGCACCGCCTTTTGCCCTAACGAAAAATGTTCCGCTCTTGTCGGCAACCTGCTCATCGCGAAGCTTCCTGTATAAATCAATCCAACACAGCAATTCGTCGCCAAAAGGCACTATGCGGTCTTTGTTGCGTTTTCCGTGCACCTTAATCTGCATCTTTGCGGCATCCACGTTCACATCTGTGAGGTCAATCAACTCTGCCCTGCGTATGCCGGTTTCATAGAGCATCATCACAATCAGCTTGTTGCGCACAGCCTCGAAGTCGTTAACGTCGACCGACTCGTCGAGCAAGGCATCGATGTTCTCACCACGCACATAACTCGGCAGACGTTTTGGCAATTTGGCAAGTTCAACCATCGCAGCAGGATTGTCGGCTACCTCGCCTCGCAACTGCAAATACTTATACAGGGCGCGCACCGCCTGCACCTTGCGGCGGATGGTGCTTGCACCGTCGCCCAGCGAACTGCGCTGAAGCACCCACTCTCGAATGTCGCCTGTCGTCACATCGGCAAACCTAAGTTGCTCATTGTCACCCCCTGCCAAAAAATCGGCAAATTGTTTGAGGTCGTTACTATACGACAAAACGGTATGAACCGAATAATTCAGTTCATACCGTAAATATTTTAAGAACCCCTCAATTATCATATATCGAAGTGACTTATTGTTATCACAAGCGAATATACGATTTTTATTTGAGTTCTACAAATTCTTTCTCTTATTTTTTATTCCTCTCCTTGACGAAGTTTTTGAACATACACAGCCTTCATCATCTTCTTGCGATTGGTAACTGACGGCTTTTCAAATGCTTGACGTGCGCGCAATTCCTTAACAACGCCTGTCTTTTCATATTTTCTCTTAAACTTCTTAAGGGCTTTTTCGATGTTTTCGCCTTCCTTAACTTGTACGATAATCATTTTCTTAAATTATTTTTTATTTGTTTTGTTTTAAATTTCAGTTTTCTGTTATTTGCTGCCTTTTGCCCTTTCTGCGGCGATTGCTCGTCACAGAAAAATGCCGCGATGCAGCACCGCGTCGATTTCCTTAAAATCAATATGTAAATATTTATCTATCAGTTATTTATCGTGTTGATTTACACAACCTCCTCTCTTTTCATTACAGGTGTTGCCGCCAATTATTGGCAGAAATCGGACGCAAATTTACGTTATTTATTCCAAATCTACAAGTGTTTTAGGCTTACGCACTGCAATTTTTTAGCAATTATTGCGTGTTCTCTTAAAATCCGATGCAACAATCACTTAGTTATCCGTCATTTCGGTCTTTGCACCTAAAACTATTGCGCCTTCGCGGCTCAATGAGTGGAAACGCTTGTTTGCGCCACGCAATGCGTCTTCAATGGCATTGCTCACTTCAACATTCATTGCCCCCGACGTCACAACCGTGGTGACATTCAACCCCAAAGCCACACGAGCCATATTGGCGCGGATATGATTTGGCAAGATGGCATAATCTGCATTCACACCACCCAATCCGCCTTGAACCACATCACGCTTTGTCCTAATCGCCACAATACGCCACCCACACACGCACGCATATTTGTCGCCAAAGCGATTGCCATTTATCGAACATTCCGAATCAATCACCCTGACGTGCTCTATCCCAAATCGGCTCAACATTCGGCGATGATTGTTTGCGAACACATCGGCATCAATCCGGAAGTCAGGACACCACACATAACCTTCGCGGTCGGCGAAATAAAATACTGGCGTAGAGTCGAAAGAGTTTAGCATCACAACGCCCTCACGCGGCACATTTGCCACATTAATTATATGCACTACTGCACTCATTGCAACCATAACACAAGCCAATAGTGCATAAACCTTTTTGCGCCGAAAGCAAAGCAACGTCACCGCCGCAAGAACGCCGCACCACAAAACCACTTCGGGTAACGTAATCCACACATTATTTATATAGCCGAATTTCACGCCATCGCCCAACGCGCACAGCCAACCAAATGCTGCCGACAAAGCATCGACACACCAGCCCAAGAAAGCAAAATCAATTCCCGCTTCAAGCAGCAAAACATACACTGCCGACACTGCCATATAGAACGGCAAAAAGGGCAAGACAAACAGGTTAGTCACAACCGACAAGAACGACACCGTGTTGAAAAAATAGGCTGTAAGTGCCGAGGTGGCAGCCGTCGAAACCACCGATGCCACTATGCAAAATGCCGCATATCGCCACACGTTGTGCCAACCGGATGTCAACAGAGCCATGCGCCACGCAACCGTTATCAATGCCAACACAGCGGCAAAACTCAACAGAAACCCGGCATCATATAGCGAGAACGGCGACACAACCAATATCGCCAACGCGGCTCCCACGAGCGAGTTTGCGCCCATGTTCCGTCGGCTGCCCAAAATTGCCAACATGGCAAAAACCATCATCACTGCCGCTCGGCAAACCGATGGCGACAACCCGGTGAAGAAAGCGAACAACAAAACGCCCAGCGTGACAAGCACAATGCGCAACCGCAATCGTCCGCCTCTGAACAGGGGCATAATAAGCCATGCAACAAGCATCGCCACAAGGCTCACATGCAATCCGCTCAAAGCAACCACATGCGACACTCCCATAGCCGACATTCTTGTGCGCATCTCGGGCGAAATATCTGCCCCATAGCCCAGCAACAGTGCCGCTATCAGAGGCTTTGTTTCAGGTTGCAAATCGGAGTTTATTATCGAACGCCTCACTGCGCGCCTCGCCTGCTGAAGCGCATAGTATGGCGACGACGAACGGCCCACCACAACCAATTCGCCCGGCAACGGGAAGTGCTGCGTATAAGCCGACGACTGCCGAAGCATATACCCTGCATAATCAAACTCATAGGGATTGCCCATGTTTCTTATCCGTTCAAGATTAGGCATAAACGCCACCACATCGCCTTCGGCATAACCATATTGATTGCCGTTTATCACAAGCGACACCACACCTGCATCGGCGGTGCGGACCATCAGCGATGTTGATGCCTCATTCTGCTTTATTTTTGTCACAACTCCGCTCATCGGTTTGCTGTCAACGAAGTTATCGCCCAAATCAGGGGCTTTGTTCAGCAACGCATCGGCAACGCCGACCGAGAAAGCCAAGCAAGCCACAGGCAAAATTGAATAATGCACTTTGGTGAGCGGCTGACAAAACCGGTGCATTAACAAAGCAGCCGCAACCGACGTTACGCCCACAACCGAACATAGCCACAACGCCGCTTGCCCACTCACTGCATCGCAAAGCATCACACCTGCCACAAACGGCAGAAGCAGCCGCAACAACGGCACTCGCGACAACGGTGAACGATAAACCGACATTTATTTAAAACGGAATGAATACTTGCCTTGCGGGATAATGCAAACAGCCCGGGAGAGGTTCAAAACAAAGCAGACACCTCACGCCCACAGGACACTATTGCGTTTATTGATTCCAAATGCTATACGATGCAAATGCCTGGAGCAAAAGCATTTCCAAGCCATTCTTAACTTGCGCACCGGCTTGACGAGAGTTTTTCATAAACAAAGTCTCATCGGGATTATAAATCAGGTCGTAGCATAGATGTTGCGACGTGAGATAGCGATATGGAATGTCGGGGCAAGTGTCAACTTTCGGATACATCCCCAAAGGAGTGGTGTTGACAATCACCTTGTTTGTTTTCAGGTCATTCTTGGTGAGTTCTTCATACACGAGCGTGTTTGCCGACTTGCGACGCGAAACCAGTTGCACTTCAAGTCCAAGTTTACGCAACGAATAACTGACAGCCTTGGCAGCACCACCGGTGCCAAGAACCAACGCCGACGTGTGGTAAGGCTTAAGCAGCGACTTGATTGAATCGGTGAACCCAATTATGTCGGAATTATATCCTTTCAACTTCAAGCCGTCCTTGCCACGAATAAACTTAATCACATTCACGGCACCCACTTCGCTGGCAGCAGCGTCGATTTCGTCGAGGAACGGTATCACCTGCTCCTTGTAAGGGATGGTGACATTCAGCCCGTTAAGATTTTCATTCTCCGCCACAACCTCCATCAGTTTGCCAATGTCGGGGATTTCAAAATTGACATACTTTGCACTAATGTTCTCCGACTCAAATTTCTGATTAAAATATGTTTGCGAAAACGAATGTACCAACGGATATCCCAACAGTCCGTAAAGTTTTTCTGGTCGCGACGTTGCCATGTGATTATTTTTTTAAAGTTTCACGCAAAAATAGTGCTTTGCCGTCATTTATGCAAAATAAAATAGCGAATTTCAGCACAACATAATTGCCCGATTAGGCACATTCAGCGTTTCACTCTTCCCGAAGCCACATAATGGCGCACATAATAAGCCATGCTTAGCGAATCAATCACCACTCCTTTTGAACCGGCATGAACAAATTTGTCGCTTTTCAGGTAGATGCCCACATGGTTGATTTTCGCTCTCGATTTTTGCGACGAGAAAAACACGAGGTCGCCCTCTCGAAGGTCTTTTTTTGAAATTTCTTTGCAATTAATCTGCAAAATCTTGGCAGAGTTTCTTTGCAGCCCAATTCCATAAACCTCCTTATATATTTCGCCCACCAATCCCGAGCAATCCACTCCGCTGTGGTTGTTTCCGCCATAACGATACGGCACGCCAAGCCACTTTTCAACCTCGGCATATAGGCGGGCGTTGTCGGAAGGTTCAACCGCTATGTTTCCGAACCATTGCGATTTGCCGGAAGCACCATCGTCGGAGGATGACGACGAGGACGAGGATTGGTAAACGTCGTCGGTGACCACTTTGCGCGACGAGTGACACGATGCCATAGCCATAAGCATAGCACCGGCAAATGCCACTCTGCACACCATTCTCATCACCAATCCGTAATTCATGCCCACGCCGAAACAGAATTTAAATAAATACGCCTATCTGAATTAACAGAAAAGCCAAAAGCAAGCCAATGTGGGCATAACGCCTATCACATCGCTAAACACTTTTGGCTAATACTTTTTCTTGATTTTTCCTATGCTGTAAAAAAAACACACGCCTCTTGCGAGGGTGGCTTGCATCATTCAGCCGACTCGGTCTCTTCCTCAGTTTCTTCAAACGAAGTGTAGCCGGCAGCAAGCAGCAAGTTGTACCACGAAATAATCTTCTTGATATCGTTGTTGTAAACGCGTTCCTGGTCGTAGTCGGGCAAAGCCTCGGTCATAAATTCGCGAAGGCTTTCAGGAGTGGCATACTGCTTAGCATCGATTGCCTTACCCTCATGCTTTTCAAAAACGGTGGTAAACACCTTTGCCAATGGCACTTCCTCGGCGTTGGTGTAGATGGCGATATCGCCAAGCGACACAATTTTATCACGAGTGTAAGCAGGTATGCGTTTCTTTTCGCTGAGGCTTTCAACAATAATCATATTTTTGCCATACGACACCAGTTTGTAAAGTCCCGGTTTACCCGATATCGAAAGGATTTTCTTTAACATAGTTCTATTAAGTATATTTTTTTACGTTAATAATCATTCTTCATTCACAATTTGGTTGCTACAATAGCGCAAGCCGAATGCAGAATCGCCAAGTCCAAACTTGGGCGTTATGCCGAGGCGCAGCCTATTTTCGCAACTTGGTTGCAAAGATAACGCAAATGTTTGGGATGTGCAACATGGCTATGAAGTTAACAATCGTTAGGCTCGTTGGGCCCGATTTTTGCCCATCTATTTATCAACTTTGCATCACGATGCCCTACGGAATGGCTCAGTATGAATAGAAACAAACTGATATAAAAACACACATTATGAACATCGAAGAGAAACTGAATAACGGAAAGACCATCTACGCCGAATATAGGCGTAAGTACTACGAAAACGACTTTTTCAACGCATGCGAACGCAACTATGTGAGCGGCATCATCGAGGCATGCGAACTGAATTTCTACGACCGTCTGATACCTAAACGCGAAATGTATTTGGCACTCGACTATTGCCAGCGTGCCGGACGTGCGGTGAAAATTGTGCTCGATGCTCAATTTCTTGCCGGCGACGAACTTGACGCCTACCTAAATCGCTATCGAGGCAACCGCGCCAAACTGCAATGCGCCGGCATCAACGGCAGCCAGTTGTTCAATCGTTCTTATCACATCGAATATCAAGCCCGACCTCTGGCTTTGCTCAGCCAAAGTATGCTTGCAATGCTTAGGCACTGAATCCGGCTTCGCGCGAGGAGGCTTTTGCCATGCAAGCAAACGCAATCGACAGCACCGCTCCCACAACAAACACTATTGCTGCGGTGTGGAGCATATTGCCCTGACCCATAAGCGGAGTGACCAAACCGCCGCTCAAAAAGCCGATTGCGCCAAACACTGCCGATGCTGTGCCTGCATTGGTGCGCTCGCTGTTGAGCGCAAGAGTGGTGGAGGCTGTGAACGTCAAGCCCATGAAACCAAGCAACGGATTGAGAACAATCTCATACCACACCACGTTGCAACCGCAGAAAAGCAACACAGCCATCACAACACTCAGCACAAGCATGCCAATGCAACTCACCTTAACGCAAGTGGCTGGATTGCGGAACCGAGCCGACAAAGCGGCTCCCACACCAATAAACACTCCATTCACGGCGAAAAGCAAACCAAAGGAAGATGCCGAAACGCCGAAATGGGTTTGTACGATGAACGGCGACGAAGCAATGTTGCCAAACAAAATGGCTTGTGCAGTGGCTTGCTGAAGCACATAACACATAAACAAGCGGTTACGCATCACAACGCCAAACAGGCGGAATATGGCAAGCGCGCCTATCGACTTACGTCGTTCAACAGGCAACGACTCTTTCATGAAGAAACTGCCCACAGTGAGCAACAGCCCGATTATCAGCAGCACCACAAATATGCCACGCCACCCTATGCTGCTCACAATCATGCCGCCAGCCACCGGTGCCGTGATTGGCGCGATGCCATTAATGGCACCAATTATGGCAAGCATCTTAAGCAACTGGTGCCCATCGAAAGTGTCGGTTGCCACCGAACGCGAAATAACAATGCCTCCGGCTCCCGACAAGCCCTGAATCAGACGCAAAGCCACAAACACTTCGATTGTGGGAGCAACAATACATGCCAACGTGCTTATGCAAAAAACAATCATTGCCATAATCACCGGTTTGCGGCGACCGTATTTGTCGCTCAACGGTCCGAAAATCAACTGACCTAATGCAAGACCTATCATGCTGAACGACAAGCCCATCTGCACCATCGACACACTGGTGTCGTAGTCATCCACCATCGATGGCAGACTGGGCAAATACATATCGGTTACAAATGGCCCGAATGCCGACAAGGCACCGAGCAAAATAAGAAGATATACTTTGTAATTCATTAATAAACTGCTTGGAATTTGATATGCAAAATTAGTGCTTTTTGCAATAATATGCAAATATTTGCCCCCACCTCATCACCACTTTTCGCTGTTCATAAAACAATTAGCAAGAATCAACAATCCGGCGAACCGTATTCAGCAGTATTAAGTGATACAATTTGCTACAATTAGTTATGAAAATATTGCTTTTTAAGAATAAAAAACCTAAATTTGCAACGGAAAATGGTTCTCTGCGTTTGCAGAGCTAAGATGGGAATGCAGTGAGATTCTGCAACTATGCCCGTAGCTGTAATTTCTTTTTACGACAACCATTAAAGTCACTGGATGTGAATCGAGTCATACGATTCACGCGAAAGTCCGGGAAGACGTGGTTGCCCAAGATTAAGCCAGAAGACCTGCCATTTTCAGTAAGATTTGCCTGCGGGGCCACAGGCATTTGGTCTTATAGTTTATGACATAATGAGAATTTTTTATTTGGCAATGCTCGCGTGTGCATGGATGCACATGGGTGTTTTTATGGCATCGGCAGATAATGCCGTCCCGCGATTGATGACAGACTCTGTGTTTGCCATCAATGAGGTTGTTGTAACCGCCACTCGCAATCTCACCCCGCAGCAAACCATTTCGCAGGAACAAATTGAAAACCTTGCATCTAACTCTGTTGCCGATGCCTTGAAATATATGTCGGGAGTCCAAATCAAGGATTATGGCGGACTCGGTGGTCAGAAAACGGTGAATGTGAGGTCGCTTGGCTCGCAGCATGTGGGCGTTTACCTTGATGGTGTGCGCATAACAAATGTACAGAACGGCACCGTCGACTTGGGCAAATATTCACTATCCACTCTCGAATCGGTGTCGCTGTTTAATGCCAACAAAGTGGAGCAACTGATGATGGCAAGCGAATATTCCTCGGCATCTACCGTGTATCTCCGCACAAAACGTCCTGAAAAAACTTCGCTTGTAAGTTCCTACTCAATAGGCTCTTTTAACACCCACAAGGTGAACGCTACTTTCAGTTATAAAAACTACGGCTTTATTGATGCGAATTTCACACACAGCGACGGCGATTATCCTTTCCACTATAAAACCGAGTATGAAGACACCACCGGAACACGCCGCAACGGTGATATTGATATGTTCCGTGTTGAAAGTTGCCTTTTCTATAAAAACCTTGAATGGCACACCTATTATTACTCATCGCAACGAGGCTTGCCGGGCGGTGTGGTACGCCGTCTTTCCGACAAATACACCGATGTTGGACGCGAATGGGACCACAATTTTTTCAGTCAAGTTTCTTATCGAAAAGCCATCAAAGCAATAGCAATCAGGGCAATAGCGAAATATGCCAACGATAATCTTCATTATCGCTCCGACTATCCCGAGAACATTAGTGTGCACAGCAACAACCGCTATCATCAGCAGGACATTTACGGGGCATTGGCTCTTTCATATAATTTCAAATGCCTTGGATTATCGGCATCGAGCGACTTGCGATGGTCTGACCTCACCACCGACGTTAAGAATTTCCATTATGTTTGGCGGCTCGACAACAAGACATCGCTATCGGCAATGTTCAATTTCAAAGGACTGACACTCAACGCGAGTGGGCTTTACACCAAAGTCACCGACCACACCTATTATGGCGCAAAGCCTCTGGAACGGTTCACTTACAATGCCCTCGCCTCCTACCAAATCAGTCCCAACTTCTCATTCCGGGCTTTCTACAAGTCGGTGTTCCGTGCACCCACCCTTAACGATTTATACTACACCCTTGTGGGTAACCGCAACCTAAAGCCCGAATACACCAAGCAATTGGATGTGGGAATTTGCTACAACAACAGTTGGCTATCTCTGCAAATCGACGGTTACTACAACCGCGTGACCGACCGCATTGTGTGTCTTCCCCTAAAAGGCACTTTTCAATGGACCATGCTAAACTATGGATACACTCGCTGCATGGGAATTGACTTAAGCGCCAATTTCAATTATCGCAACCACTCGCTGTTTTTGAGCGGTGCCTTTCAAGACGACCGCAACTTAACCAACCCCGATGGAGATGATTATCGCGATTTCATAGCATACTCACCACGCTGGACTTGCAGCGCCATATACACTTGCACTTGGAAGAAACTATCAAGTTCGGTTTCATATATGTTTGTCGACAAACGCTATTGGACTGCCGAAAACGATATAGAAGACCCGCTCGACTCATATATGTGCGTTGACTGCAAGGTGGCATACCGTTTTTGGAAACTGACTGCCGAATTGGAGTGTCAGAACATTTTCAATAAACCCTACGAAATGATTCAGCGCTGGCCAATGCCAGGGCGTCGTTATATGGTTACTTTCAAATTCCACTTATAATTATTTATTCACATGAAAAAATTTTATCTTATTTTGGCGATAATCCTTTTATGGAATTGCGCCACA
>JBJEKD010000042.1:0-5165 GCA_051878455.1 Muribaculaceae bacterium | reverse complement strand
ACTCGAGGCACTCGGCATCCCTATTACGTAATCCGACTGCTGAATTATGGATTAACCGATAAAATCGGAATCGAGCGCCTGCGCGTGTTCTTCTCGGGTGACAACCTCGCAGAATGGTCGGGACTTTACAAGTATTATAAAGTTGACCCGGAAAGTTTGGGAAACTTCATCTATCCGTTCCAGCGTTCTTATTCATTTGGTCTTAACTTAACCTTTTAAAAAATGAAAACTATGCATTCAAGAATTAAATATATCCTGTTGTCATTGCTGTGCTTATGCTTGGCAACCAGTTGTAACGATTCTTTCATGGACCGTTTTCCGGAAACATCGCTCAACGAGCAAGTGTTCTTTTCAAGTCCATCCGACCTGGAATCTTACACAAATGGTATGTATGGCTACATAGGCGCCAGTTATTCCGACACTCCTTCTGACAACGTGCTCTATACCGAAGATGCCACCATCTATAAGATGATGCGCGGCGAAATCAAGCCGAGCCTTGTTAGCAAATGGAGTTGGACAAGTATTCGTTATGTCAACTTTATGTTGGCACGCACCGACCGTGTGACTGGCGACCAAACAGAAATTAACCACTACATTGGATTGGCTCGCTTGTTCCGTGCTATTCTTTATTATTCAAAGGTTAAGTCATACTCAGACGTGCCTTGGTACGACCGTGATTTGCAAACCACTGATACCGACCTTCTTTACAAATCGCAAGACCCTCGTTCGGTGGTGGTTGACAACATTATGGCAGACCTCGACTTCGCCACTGCCAACATGAAGGACGGCGCAAGCACTACTCGCATTTTCCGCAATGCTGCTTTGGCTATTAAGGCGCGTATCGCTTTACACGAAGGCACTTTCCGCAAATATCACTCTGAGTTGAACCTCAACGACGGCGACAAATATTTGGCTATCGCTGCCGAGGCTTGCAAGAAAATCATGGAAACAGGTAGATATAGCCTGTCAACTGTAAGCGTTGAAAATCTTCCTGCTTATCAGTCGTTGTTCTGCAGCACCGACCTGCTGTCGAACCCCGAAATGATTATGGTTGCCGACTACGACAAGACTCTTGGCCGCACCCACAACGCTCAAGCAATGTTCGACTACAACTTCGGTTTGTCGAGAAGCCTTATGGAAGACTATTTGGCAATAGTTGACGGCAAGGCTGTTCCTTACCACGAAATTGAAGGCTACGACACCAAGACTTTCCTTGAAATCTTTGAAAACCGCGACCCGCGTTTGAGCCAAACATTCATGACTCCTGGCGTGTTGAATGTGGGTACAACCGAACTTCATCGCCCGAAATTGAATGCCGGCGGCTATCCTCAAATCAAGTTCCGTCCACTCACAATCGACCAAATTTCGTGGGGCTTGAGTTACACCGACCTTCCTATCATCCGTTATGCCGAGGTGCTGTTGATGTATGCTGAGGCAAAGGCTGAATTAGGCACACTCTCGCAACAGGATGTCGACGACACAATCAACTTGTTGAGAAAACGTGTTGGCATGCCAGAGGCTTCGTTGAGCGAATGGTTGGCTAATATCGACCCGGTTCAAGAAAAGCGTTATCCTAACGTGAAATCCACCCAAAAGGGAGCCGTGTATGAAGTGCGCCGCGAACGCCGAATCGAACTCGCTTGCGAGGGCTTCCGTTACGACGACCTTATGCGCTGGTCTTGTGGTGAACTCTTTGCAGATACTCCTGAAGGTGCCTACATTCCGGGTCCTGGTTACTACGACCTCACCGGCAACGGCCAACCTGATGTGGCAATCGTTGAAAAGAGAAGTGATATCAATAATATTCCTGCCGAGGATAAGGAGAAATATAAACTCACCGTTTATGCTCTTGAGGGCAACACCATTGGTTTGACCGAAGGCAATAAAGGTTACATCTACCTCGTTTCGCAACGTGGCAAATATGAGTTTATATCGCCAAAGTATTATTACTATCCAATAGCACAGGACGATATCACATTCAATCCTAACTTGTATCAGAATCCTTATTGGGAGGAGTAATCGGATAAATTGCAGGGCAAGCAACATTTGTGCAGCAATGAGGCGGCATTGCGATTAGTTTCGCATACAATTCTTTCATTGTTGTTTGCCCTGCTTATCTAAAAAATAATTGAAAATTTTTATGAAGCGTTATAGTTTTGTTCTTGCTATTTGCTTAATAGCGAGTTGCTTTTCAATTGTTCAAGCCAAAGATTTAAAGCCGAAACAATCGCCCAAACACGTTGTTCTGATTGCTTTTGATGGCTTGAGTGCCGAAGGTGTTCGCAATCATCCAA
This sequence comes from Muribaculaceae bacterium, assembly GCA_051878455.1. GTDB lineage: Bacteria > Bacteroidota > Bacteroidia > Bacteroidales > Muribaculaceae > SFTJ01. The sequence continues at coordinate 2,871 of JBJEKD010000042.1, read as the reverse complement.
TGCCAAATATGAATCGATTGATGAATGGTGGTGCCTACACTCTGCACAATCGGTCGATACTTCCATCGTCAAGTGCTCCTAATTGGGCTTCAATGTTCACATCGGTGGGCCCTGAACTGCACGGATACACCACATGGGGGAGTAAAACGCCCGAGATTCCACCATATATCACCAATCGTTATGGACGTTTCCCCGGCTTTTATGGACTGTTTCGCGATGCACGTCGAAATGCCGAATGTGGATACATCTACGAATGGGAAGGTATGAGGTATTTGGTTGACTCTTTGGCAATCGATTATTTTGTTCACACCCCAATGTGCGACCGCTATCCCGATGGTGCTGCCTCGATTGCAGTGAATTATATCAAGGAGAAAAAACCTCAATATTGCGCTGTTATTTTTGAGGAGCCCGACCATACGGGTCACACCTACGGATGGTGCTCGGAGGAGTATTACAAAAAGTTAGACCAGTTGGATGTATATCTTGGCATGGTGGTTAAAGCCATCGAAGATGCAGGTATTATTGATGATACGGTAATTATTGTGAGTGCCGACCATGGAGGAAAGGGAAAGGAACATGGTGGTAAATCACTTAATGAGATGGAGACCCCTCTCGTATTTTACGGAAAGGGTGTAAAGCAAGGTTTTGATATAACAGAAAGCACGATGGTGATTGACATCCCTGCCACTGAGGCATGGTTGTTTGGAATTCAGTTACATGAGGCTTGGTTAGGTAATCCTGTCACCAGTGCTTTCTTTACCAAGTAATTGGTTTGGCATCTCTCACTTGCTTGATGTTCGTTTAATAGTGGTTGTCGATGCTATTAGAGCACGTTGTGATTAACGAGGTTGGCATATTGTTTACGGGTCATGGCAACGGTTGCCTATTGCCTAAATGATTAAACGCCGACATTATGCCTTGCTTTGTTAGTCATAATCATTGAAATTGTCGTTGCTTCGGGAAGATATTCTCTATTTTTCCGCAACGACAATTTTTGTATGTTTCCACGAAGTGATTATGATTGTTCTTTTAGCGATTTTTTATGCTGACCATTAGGAATTACTAAAAGTAAATCATAAATTTAAACCAACAAATAATTTATGGATATGAAGAACAAAAACCTATTAGTGTTCAGTGCGACGTGTGTTGCTTTGATTGTTTGCTGCGCTGCGCTGTGTGGGTGCGCGTCGAGAGCGCAGACGTTGAAATTTGCCATCGCATCTGATTTCCATGCTCCCGATGTGCCCGACGGATTGAGCCGCGTGAGCGCGTTTGTCGATGCTGCTAAAGCCGAGAAAGTGGATTTCATCATCGAACTTGGCGATTTCTGCCGCCTCGACTCGGCAAGTGCGCCTTACCGCGACAAGTGGGCGGAGTTCGACGGCCCGAACTTCCATGTGATTGGCAACCACGATATGGACCGTTACACTCACGAGGAATACACGGCAGGTATGGGTATGCCGGGGCGTTATTACTCGTTCGACCGTGGCGATTTCCACTTCATTGTTCTTGACGGAAACAATATGTTCGACGGCGAGAAATACACTCACTATGCCAGGGCAAACTATTATGTGGATATACGAAAGCGAGCCTTTGTCGACCCCGAGCAGATGGAGTGGCTGCGGCGTGACTTGGCTGCCACCAACAAGCAGTGCGTGATATTCTCGCATCAAAGCATTGAGCAGGCAATGAACAATGGCGCTGAGGTGCGTGCCATACTCGAGGCCGAGAACCTGCGCGCCGGGTTCAAGAAGGTGGTTTTGTGCTTTGGCGGTCACAATCACAGCAACTACACAAAGCAAATCAACGGCATCACTTACATGCAAATCAACAGCGCATCGTATGTGTGGGTTGGCAAGCCCACTGCCACCGAGAGGCGGTATCCTGAAGATGTGAACAAACGGTATGGGCTGCTTGCCAATTCCATGACTTACACCAAGCCGCTCTATGCCATTGTGAAAATCAATAAAAAGGGTGCCGTGATTAGTGGCACAAAAGCCGAATTTGTGCCGCCTACACCCAAAGAACTGAATATGCCCGACTCGTTAGGCGTATTCCCTTTGGTGTCGGTGATTGAAGATGCCCAGATTGAGTTTTGAGGCATTTGGCTTGGGGAATGTTTTCCCGAAATCATTATTCAAGTCGCTATTCACATTTTGTTAAGGGCTTTGTTCATTATTTCAGTAGGTTTATGCAACTCTTTTGGCGAGTTTTTAGTATCTTTGCAATTATATTAGATAAGCATAAGCCAAAATTAATTTGTATTGTTTATGACTAAAACCTTTAGATTGATAACTAAATCGATAGTTGCCGTGACGTTTACGGCTATAACCGTCTGCTCTGCTGCAAAAGAGAAAATCCAGTATGCCAACACTATTGCCGTTGACGCCGGCGACAGCCAAGCCATGATAGTGGAAAAGGCTGCCCATGTGGTGCCAACCGCCAATCAGATGAGTGCTCTTGAAAACGAGTTCATCGCTTTTGTGCACTTTGGCCCTAACACGTTCACTCGCATGGAGTGGGGCACCGGCAACGAAGACCCGCGAATCTTCGACCTTAAGACCCTCGACACCGACCAATGGTGCCGTGCCATGAAGAGTGCCGGCATGAAGATGGTGATATTCACCGCCAAGCATCACGACGGTTTCTGCTTGTGGCAGAGCCGCTACACGCGTCATGGCATCATGTCAACCGGGTTCCGCGGCGGCAATGGCGATGTGCTCAAAGACCTTTCGGCATCGTGTCAAAAATATGGGTTAAAACTGGGCATATATCTTTCGCCAGCTGACCTTTACCAGATTGAAAACCCCGAGGGACTGTATGGCAACCTCAGCAAATACACCATGCGCGAGATTCCGCGCCAAGTGCCCG
>JBJEKD010000041.1:0-25868 GCA_051878455.1 Muribaculaceae bacterium | reverse complement strand
GAGCGCAGCATGGCGTTCAAGCCCATGTAGAGGTGGGTGATTACGTTTCCTGCCAAAATCACCTCCATATAATCGCGTGCATAGCCTATGGTGGCATCGCTGCCGCCAAAGAACACAAGAATAGGGTCGATATATATCAGCGCCACCACGGTGAGCAATAGACCTAAAATCACGTTCATGGTCACGCAACTGCCCAGCACATGAAAGGCGGTGTCATAGTCCTTTTGTCCCAGCCGCACCGATACCAGCGTGGCGCATCCCAGCCCCACCAGGGTGCCTATCGCTGCCGAGAGGTTCATCAGCGGAAATGTGAGCGCCAAACCGGAAATAGCCATCGGACCAACGCCCTGACCGATGAATATGCTATCCACCATATTGTAAAGCGAACTGGCTGTCATGGCTATGATAGCCGGCACTGCATATTGCCACAGTAGTTTGCCCACCGGCGCTGTGCCTAACGCTGCCGCTCCTTTTAATTCTGCCATAGTGTTTGCTCCTTCGATAAGTATTTTCTACAATCTATTTTTCTTGTTTATCACTGCAAAGTTACCAACTTTTCATCTTTCAAACACAAAAAACGGCAAGTTTGTTATTTCATCGCACTTAACCGTGAGTGAATGATATTTTAGCCAAACAAAAGGCAAAGTTGCCGTATTGCAATGCAAATTGCCGGGCAACCTCGCCTTTGAAAAACTATGCGTATCTGTATATGTCTACAAATCGTTTATCCTCTGCCTCTCTTATTCAACAACATTGTCGATAGTGAGGTAAACCGGGTTAAGTGAGCCGTTCTCTACTTTCAGATAAATGCCCTTATATCCTTGAATTTCAGGATTATGAGCATCGTCGAGATTGAACGAAACCAACGACTGCACACGATTAACCATCAGGAATTCCGTCTCCGACTTCTGGTGAAGTTCAAGATACAAATAACCGTCAGGAATTATGAGTCCTTCGGGCAAAAGACTTGGGTCGGGAGCAGCCAACGAGAACTTGGTGCTGACGTCACTGTCGTAGTAATAGGTTATAATCAAGTCAAGCCAATTGCCTTTCAAGTGAGTGTTGTTCTTCTCAACAGAGATGGGTTCGCTGCCAAGTTCTTCCAATTCCTCAGCTGTAGAAACATATCTCACTCCATATTCAGTGATAGCAATGTTAAGCGCGACCAAATTAATCACCTTGTCAAAACCCGGCATCACATTGTCAGATATGCTGTAGGTGATATAAGCACGGTTGCCTATATATTTCGACAGGTCGATAGTAGATGGCAAACCACTGGGATAGTACCTGCCACCGGCACTTTCAAACCAACCCAACCCGTCGCTCGAAGCGTTTACGGTTACAAATTCAACATAATAGTCAACGTCTTCACTGTCGTCATCGTCGTTAAAGCACGAAGTGTTTACAAAGGCAAGCGAGAAAACTGCCAATAATGCGATTAGATGATTTTTAATTAATTTCATGTTTGTTTTTTGATAGTTTGGTAAAAAAATTTAATTTGTATGCAAAGTTATAAAAGTTATCGGTTTTTTTGCCTTTAACAACAAATATTCTCGGTTATTTTCATTGTTTTTAATATATAAAACCCCAACAACGGCAAAAAACCATTAATTTTGTAACCGTTGTATTTTAAACAGCATTTAGGCAACATTATCACCCAAACGAAGGAACAAAAAGAAATCGAAGCATGAACATTAACGATTACATAATCAGCAACCACAGCACGGTGCTTGAGGCTCTGCAACGCCTCAACAATCTGCCGGGAACGGCAATGACACTGTTTGTGTGCAACCCCGACGGCACGCTTTTGGGCTCACTCACTGACGGCGACATACGCCGAAGCCTCATTGCCGGACACCAACTCACCGACAATGTCGATTCGATTATGCACCACCCGTGCGTGGCATTTCATGGCACAAAGGTCAATGTTGCCGACGTGAAACAACTTCGCAGCAAACGCATCACGTTGGTGCCACACATCAACGATTCGGGCAAGATTGTGAACATCTATAATTTCAACCATTTACACTCGCTGCTGCCAATTGATGCCGTGCTTATGGCTGGCGGTAAAGGCGAACGTCTGCGTCCGCTCACTCTCGACACGCCAAAGCCGCTGCTCAAGATTGGCGACCGCTGCATTATCGACTACAACATCGAAGCCCTGGCACGAAACGGCATCAGCCACATATCGGTAACCACCAACTATTTGGCTGAAAAAATCGAGGAGCACTTCGCGCAGCCTTTGGCGGGAGTGAAAGTGAATTGTGTGAAAGAGCCTTACCGAATGGGCACCATCGGCAGCCTCACGCTCATCAAGGAGTTTCACAACGACACCATTCTGCTTATGAACAGCGACCTGCTCACAAGCCTCTGCTTTGAAGATTTCTATATGGCACACGTCGACGACGATGCCGACATGACCGTGGCAAGCGTGCCTTATATGGTGAGCGTGCCTTATGGAATATTCGTGCTCGATGGCAACAGGATACTTGATGTGGAGGAAAAACCCACCTATAACTATTATGCCAACGCCGGCATTTATCTGATTAAACGCCAGTGGCTCGACATCATTCCTCGAGGTGAATATTTCGACGCCACCCACTTCATGGAAGCCATGATTAAGAAAGGCGGAAAAGTGACCCACTTCCCCATCGAAGGCACTTGGATTGACATAGGTTCGCCAAGCGATTTCAAGCACGCCCAGGACCTCATGAAGCATCGCAAGAGCCTCAGCCAGATATAACGGCAACCCACATTTGCCTATTTTATTTAAAAGTTGTAACTTCGCAGTTGCCGAATGTGCTCAATTAGAGTGCCTCCACATGGCATTTAAGCGCACATTTTTCGGCATCAAAAACCAAAAATGATTGAAATTAAGAACATAAACAAGAGTTACGGTTCGTTGCAGGTGTTGCGCGATGTGTGCGTCGACATCCGTCAGGGCGAAGTGGTGTCGATTGTCGGGCCAAGCGGTGCCGGCAAAACCACTCTGCTGCAAATCATCGGCACCCTCGACAAGCCCGACAGCGGTACAATTTTCTATAACGGCACCGATGTGCTGAAACTGAAAGGCAGCGAATTGGCACGCTTTCGCAACCGCAACATCGGCTTTGTGTTCCAGTTTCATCAACTGTTGCCCGAGTTTTCAGCACTCGAAAATGTGGCAATACCCGCTCTGCTCGGCGGCACCAAGCAAAGCGAAGCATTCAAGCATGCCGCCGAATTGCTGCAATATATGGGGCTGAGCGAACGCATCGACCACAAGCCGGCACAACTCTCGGGCGGCGAAAGTCAACGTGTGGCTGTGGCAAGAGCACTTATCAACAATCCAAGTGTGATTCTTGCCGACGAGCCTTCTGGCAGCCTCGACTCGCAAAACAAACGCGAATTGCACGATTTGTTTTTTAAACTGCGCAACGAAATGAATCAGACTTTTGTGATTGTGACTCACGACGAGACGCTCGCCAAACAAGCCGACCGCGTGCTGCACATGCGCGACGGCGCCATCGAGAATTTCACCAAAAACAATGTAATTTAACACAACCATCACAGCGCGACCAAAGGATGAAGAAATTGTTCAACATATTGCTGCTCACATCGTTGCTTGCCGCAGTTCTCGTGGCTTGCAGCGACGACAACGAGCCTTCCGGCGAGGTGCAGGACAATTTCCGCTTCGACCTGGTGACCTACGAAGGCTTTGCCGACGGCGTAGCACAGTTCACTTTCATTCCGCGTCTCGATGCCGACGAAATCACCTATGTGGGTCGCATGAGCGAACAGCCCAAAGTCAAGAAGGGGCAACGTGTACTGCTAAATTATTTTGTACCTGCCGAGGCTTCGGGCGGCAAGCAAGAGGTGATTGTCAACAGCGTTTCGTCAATCTTTTCCGACACGCTGCGTTATGCCGCCAAAGAGCGCATCGACACCATCACACGCGAAGCAATCCGCCTATCAAGCATCTGGCGCACAGGGAACTACATCAACCTGCATGCCGAGGTGGAATACACTGGCTCGGCGCGATGGTTCTATCTGCTCATGGACAAATCAACTTGGAACAACGACACCGTAGATTGCTATCTCGTGCACAACACTTTCGGCGCAAAGAAATATTTCTGGCGTCAAACCTATGCTTCGTTCTATGTGGGCGGAGCGTGGAAAAAGCAATCGTGTTGCGCCCTTCGGGTGCATATCAACGACGTTATTTTTCCTGACAGATACATTTACTGTTTTGGCAAGCAATAGCACAGCATTGGCTGATTGCTGTTTCAATATGGTTTATATTACTCAAGATTAAAAAACAGATTTACAAGAATATTATGAACGAAAAGAAAGAAATTAAGATTGAACTCACTCCCGAAGTGGCACAAGGCAAATATGCCAATCTTGCCATCATTGCACACGGTGCAAACGAGTTTTTCATAGATATGATTTGCATGGCGCCAAACACGCCTCAAGCAAAGGTGCAAAGCCGCATCATCATGACTCCTGAAAATGCCAAGCAACTGATGTTTGCCTTGCAGGAAAACGTGCATAAATACGAAAGCACCTTTGGCGAAATCACACTTCGCAAGCCCATCAACAACGACGAGAAAATCACTTTCCTCGGTCCGAACGGACAGGCTTAACCCACTTTCCTTAATCGCATAATCAAGCATTAAAAAACTTTTTAAGCAATGACCGACAACACTTTATTACTTTATAACACGCTCACTCGCACCAAGATGGCTTTCAAACCCATTCATCCCGGACGCGTGGGCATGTATGTGTGCGGGCCCACAGTTTACGGCGACCCTCATCTGGGACACGCTCGCCCGGCAATCACTTTCGACGTGCTTTTCCGCTATCTCACCCATCTGGGCTATAAAGTGCGCTACGTTCGCAACATAACCGACGTGGGACACCTTGAACACGATGCCGACGATGGCGAGGACAAGATTGCAAAAAAGGCACGCCTCGAAAAACTCGAGCCTATGGAAGTGGTGCAATACTATCTGTTGCGCTATCACAAGGCTATGGAAGCGCTCAACGTGCTTCCGCCAAGCATTGAACCGCATGCCAGCGGCCACATCATCGAGCAAATCGAGTATGTGAAGAAAATACTCGATTCGGGTTATGCCTACATTAGCGACGGAAACGTGTATTTCGATGTGCCTAAATACAACCGCGAACATCGTTACGGCAAATTGTCGGGACGAAACGTGGAAGAACTGCTCAGCACCACACGCGAACTCGACGGACAAAGCGAGAAACACAACCCTGCCGATTTCGCCCTCTGGAAAAAGGCTTCGCCGGAGCACATCATGCGCTGGCCATCGCCTTGGAGCGACGGTTTCCCCGGCTGGCACTTGGAGTGCTCAACAATGGGCACCAAATATCTCGGTGAAGAATTTGACATTCACGGCGGAGGCATGGACCTCATGTTCCCTCACCACGAATGTGAAATTGCTCAATCAGTGGCTTATTGCGGCCACGATGCCGTGCGCTATTGGATGCACAACAACATGATTACCATCAACGGTCAGAAGATGGGCAAATCGTTGGGCAACTTCATCACCCTCGAGCAGTTCTTCACTGGCAACCACGATAAGTTGGAACAGGCCTATAAACCTATGACCATCCGCTTCTTCATCCTTCAGGCTCACTATCGCGGCACCGTGGACTTCTCAAACGATGCCCTGCAAGCCGCCGAAAAAGCCTATGAACGAATGATGGACGGCTGGCGACGCCTGTCGGCTCTCAAAGCCGCCGACAATTCGAGCATCGACATCAGCGACCTGCGCACTCGCTGCTACGACGCCATGAACGACGACCTTAACACCCCAACGGTGATTGCCACCCTGTTCGATGCCTGCCGAATTATCAATCAGGCTAACGACGGACACGCCACACTTTCGCAAGCCGACATCGACGAACTGAAATCGCTGTTCCAGACATTCCTTTTCGACGTGCTTGGCGTGGTGAGCGAAACCGAAACCCAAAGCGGCGTTGACCTCAAACCTTACGAGGACGCCATCGACTTGCTGCTGAACATTCGCAAGCAAGCCAAAGCCAACAAAGACTGGGCTACAAGCGACCTCATTCGCAACCGCATGAACGAAATCGGATTCGACGTAAAGGACACAAAAGACGGTTTTGAGTGGAAGGTGAAATAACCTCTGCCCACACTGTTTAATTTCATAGCCGCTGCCACCCTCACGCAACATGAGTGGCAGCGGTTTTTTGCGCCTAAAAACCTTTGCACAATAACGCTTATTTGTGTAATTAGGGCATTATTAGCAAGTTAGAGGATAGAAAATAATGTTAAAAAATGTAATTTTTTCAATTTCTTTTCGCAGTTAATTCTGCGGGGAAGCATCCGTGACGATGCGTCGAGAGTAGCATAAATCGCCGATTTGGTCCCAAAAACGCCACTTTTCAGCAAGCAAACAGCAAATGTTACAAAACCTTTAACGCATTTCGTTGGAACAACTAAATTATTTATCTTCGCAATGTTTTTAAAACCAACCATAAGAATTTTACACAAATCGTATGACGTTTAAGAGCAACATAATCCGAGTAACAATCATGGCAGCAGTCATGATTATTGCTGCTTCGTCGCTCTCGGCACAAGAACTTACAAGCCGCAAGCATGGTTCGGTGCGCGAGCAGATGGAGCAATCGGCGCTCTACAACGACAGCGAATATGAGCAGATTCGTCAACTGCTCGACTACGCAGCCACATTCAAGGGCACACGCTACCGCCGTGGAAGTTCAAGCCCTAAAGGATTCGACTGCTCGGGTTTCACGAGTTATGTGTTCAAGAAGTTCGGTTACGAACTCAACCGCTCGTCAAGCACACAAGTGAAAAACGGCACTCCAGTGGCTAAAAACGAATTGCAGCCCGGCGATTTGGTGTTTTTCAACGGTCGCGCAGTGGGCAAACGCATCGGGCATGTGGGCATCGTTACCGACGTTAATGAGAACGGCACATTTGAATTCATCCACTCAAGCAACACGCGTGGCGTGGTGGTGAGTTCAAGCGAGGAACCATACTACAAACGCCGCTATGTGGGTGCCAACCGCGTAATCGAATCATCAAAAGCCGAATAAAAAAACTCTTTCAGCATACACAAACCAACAATTGTTTTCATAAAAAAGTCTACGCCGTGCGGTGCAGACTTTTTTTATGTCCGTAGCGTTGCTCCGAAACACACCGCTATGCCGATGTTAAACTCAGTTAAACCGCAAAATTACAATAGCCTAACTATCAACAATGCAAACTTCAAGGTAAGTAAACCACCTGTTAGTGCCTTATTTCACAATCGAGAACTACATCATAACTTTGCCATATCAACCAATAAAACGATTACAACATGAGCGACATCAAATTATCAAAAAAGGGCAATGGTTATGTTGTTGCCACCGTTGGCAACCTGAGCCAGTTCACAGGCAAAGCATTTGTTAAAGACGTTGTTGGCACCACAGGCATGGAAATGTCGATAACCACGATGGCAGCAGGCGAAGAAGTTCCATTTTTCCATCGCCACAAACAAAACGAAGAACTCTACATCGTGATTAGCGGCGAGGGCGTGATTATGCTCGGCGGCGACGATTTGGCTATAGCCAGCGGAAGCATAGTGTTCGTTGAACCAGCCACCACCCGTTGCGTTAAAAACACCGGCAGCGAGCCTTTGGTTTTGCTTTGCGTGCAAGCCAAAGCCGGTTCGCTTGAAGGCTACACACAAACCGACGGCATACTGTGTGAACGATAACATCGTCACGTCAAACTAACTTTTTGCTCGGAGACATGCAATTACAAATGTATGTTCTCCGTTTTTTGATATAAATCAACTTACAACCCAATTATGTCCACACCACCCATTCAAGACACCATATTCCCACAGTGCCCCGTGCGAAACATAATTGCACGAGTGACCGACAAATGGTCGCTGCTGGTGATGCACACCCTCTTGCACGCCCCTGACGGAGCGATGCGATTCTCGGCATTGAGCCGAGCCATACCCGACGTGTCGCAAAAAGTGCTCACGCAAACGCTGCGCCGGCTCGAAGAAGACGGCTTTGTGGAGCGCACCCTGTATGCCCAAGTGCCGCCGCGCGTCGACTACAATCTCACCCCACGCGCCATGTCGTTTATGGAAGCCTGCACTCCAATGGTGGAGTGGGCTTCAGCCCACATGGCAGAAATCATTGAAAGCCGACAACAGCACAAGTGAACATTTTCGGTTTGCTTATTCGGCGACGTTGCACTATCTTTGCAGTTGAAAATCGGCGAAAACATTTTTCAAAATGAGAATAGATATCCTTACGGTGATGCCCGAGATGCTCGACTCGCCGCTCAACTGCTCGATACTGAAACGCGCACAGGACAAAGGTCTTGTGGAAATTGTCGTGCACAACCTGCGCGACTATTCGCTCAATAAGCATCGCAAAGTTGACGACTATCCTTTTGGCGGCGAAGCCGGGATGGTGATGCAGATTGAGCCTGTTGACCGTTGCATATCGGCTTTGCAGGAGCAACGACACTACGACGACATCATCTTCACCACTCCCGATGGAGAACAGTTTTCGCAGCCAATCGCCAACCAACTGTCGCTGTCAGAGAACCTGATGATTCTTTGCGGACACTATAAAGGCATCGATTATCGCATACGCGAGCATTTCATCACTCGCGAACTTTCGATTGGCGATTATGTGCTCACCGGCGGCGAAATTCCGGCTGCCGTGATTGCCGATGCAGTGGTGAGGCTTATTCCGGGAGCAATAGGCGACGAACAAAGCGCACTCTCCGACTCGTTTCAAGACAACCTGCTGGCACCGCCGGTCTACACCCGTCCTGCCGAATATAAAGGTTGGCGCGTGCCCGACATTCTGCTTTCGGGCAACCAGGCGAAAATCGACGAGTGGAAGCACAATCAAAGCATCGAACGCACCATGCGTCTGCGTCCCGACCTGCTCGCCTACGACAAATAGCATTTTTAACCGAAAAAAATAGACGAATAATGAGCGAACAAACCAACAACTGGAAAGGGCTGAAACCCAAATGGGTGCCTTCGTGGCTTAGTATCACTTTTGTGGCATTTGTGGTTTTCATTGGAGTGATGATGTTCTACGGCGAATCAAGTTATGTGAAATCGAATCACTACACCTCTGAAATCAACAAACTCAAAAGCGACATTCAGCAAAACTGCGACTCCGCAAAAACCTACACCGAAAAGGTGAACGAACTCAACACCGACCGCGAGACCCTCGAGCGCATTGCCCGCGAAAAATACGGCATGAAGCGCCAAAACGAAGATGTGTATAAAACCGAAATACCTTGAGGTTTGTCCACGTCGAATACTTCAACAACATATTATTTTTTCTTTAACTCAATGAAAACTATTAACAAACAACTGATAGTAAAACTCCAAAACATCTGCCTTGCCGTGGCTTTGCTCATGCTGCTTGTGGCAGCCGCATTTCCGCTGCTGGGCATCTGGAAAGAGGGATTGCTGCTGATGCGCTACGTTTACGCCGCTGGTGCCGCGCTCGCCTTTGTGGTGCGTGCCACACAAATCTACGAAGGCAGCAACTTCAGAGTGAAACGCCTGTTTGCACTGCAACGCATGTCGGCGCTGCTCTACTGCGTGTCGGCATTCCTGCTGTTTAACTTCGGCGACCGTTGGGGCGGCTCCGACTGGATTGCCTTTCTGCTTGCAGGCGCAATCGTGCAAATCTACACATCCTTCATGATTGAGCGCGAAGAGAAAAAGGACGCCGACGGCAAACCACAATAAAGCGGCAGGCTTATTCGAGCGGTGTCTGAATTGTCTGATATGTCATACCCCTATGTCGCAGTAAGGCTTTATCGACTTGTTCGGGCGTGTTATTTCATAAAATAAGCCTTTTTACCGCTTTGTTTAGCAAAAAACTTTTAAAATGCATATAATCAGAGTAAGTTTTACTAACTTTGCACACTGAATGTGCGTTTTTGAAGCAAGGTTTCAACGATTTGCATTGCAATAATCATGTTTTCCGGCACACCCCGAAACAGCAAAAAAAGGAAATAAAGTTTCGTCAAGGCATATTCTCACATTTTATATTTCAATTTCAAGAGAGAACAAACGTTGATAATGAAAAAGGTATATAAATCAATTCTTTTAGTGGCAATGATGACAATTGCCACAGTGGCACAACTTAGTGCACAGGGCATCACAAGTCCTTATTCGAAATTCGGCTACGGCTTGCTCGGCGACGGTGCCACAGGCATTCAACGCGCCATGGGCGGTGTGGGATATGCTATGCAAAACGGACGTCTGGTTAACGCTATGAACCCTGCTTCGTATGCAGCCACCGACTCTCTCACATTCTTGTTCGACATGGGTCTCGACCTCACACAATCGTGGTCGCAAGACGGTGACGAGAAAGGCACATCTTTTGGCGGCGGACTCGACTACATCACCTTGCAGTTCCCCATTGCAAAGAACATGGGCGCAAGCATAGGTATGATTCCTTTTTCGTCTGTTGGCTACAACTATGGCAAATCAATCGACAACGGCGCAGACCAGCGCGTAGGCGACGGCGGCATTAACCAATTGTATGCGGGCTATGCAATTCGCCCCATTGGTGGTTTGTCGGTGGGTTTCAATGCTTCGTATGTGTTCGGCTCAACCGTCAATAGCACCTATGCTTATTCAACAGGTGCCACCTCAACCACGCTTTTCCAACGCATGATTAAGGTTCAAGACTGGGGATTGCAATTCGGTGCTCAATACACCCATAACTTCAACCGCAAAAACCGTGCAACCATCGGTGCTGTTTACACGCTTGGCAAATCGCTCCACGGCGAGACCTGGGGAACATACTACGACAGCAACGACAAAACCATATCGTCGACCGACACCATTAGCATGGGCGGAAAATACGACATCCCTGCCACCTACGGCATCGGTGCAAGTTACACGTTCAACAACAGCATCACAGTGGAAGTTGACTTCACCTATCAGCCCTGGAAAGACTCGAAATTCACTCCGCTGCCAAGTTTCGACACCGAAGGAACCGAACTGCAATTCAACAATCGTTGGAAAGTGGCTGGCGGTATCGCCTATCAGCCTAATGCCCGTGGCGGATATTTCAAACGTGCCACCTACCGCATGGGTGCCTACTACAACAACGACTATATGAACATTCAAGGCAACGGCGTGCGCGACTATGGCGCAAGCGTGGGTGTGAGCCTACCAGTGCCCGGCGGCAAAACGCTTGTCAACATTGGTGTGGAATACAAGCGCCGCACATCTTCGCCAACCGTATTGGTGAAAGAAGACTACCTGAACATCACTCTTGGCGTTACGTTCAACGAGATGTGGTTCTGGCAAAACAAAATCAGATAATCGGCAAACTCCAAACATCGAGGCTGGTTCTCCACAGCAAAAATTCAGGGCAATGGCTCTTGCTCAAAGCCTCACAATTACGCGCCGAGAGAACGCCTAAAACATATTGATGAGATTTTCACGCTACATATTAGTATCACTTCTTCTTGTGGGCATGATGGTGTCGTGCGCCAAAAAGGTTGAAAAAGCACCTGCCAAGCCACTCGACCCCGACCAAGTGCCAATGATGGTGACACATAGCGTGAAGACCCTGATTAGCGACTCCGGAATAACCCAATACCGCATCACCACCCCGATTTGGTATGTCTACGACGGAGGTAGCAATCCGCGCTGGAACTTCCCGCAAGGAGCCTATCTTGAACAATTCGACAAGCAATTCAAGGTGATTGCCACGGTGCGCTGCGATTCGGCTATGTACGACACGCAAAAGCAATTATGGCGCCTCGACGGAAACGTGCGCATACAAAACGTGAAAAAGGAACTGATTCTCACCAACCAGATGTTTTGGGACCAGCGATGGCAGGAAGTGCGCAGCGACTCTTTTGTGCACATCGAGCGCGTCGACCGTGTGCTTGAAGGCTACGGCTTCAAATCGAATCAAGACCTCACAAAATACACGCTCAATCGCGTGAGCGCAATATTGCCAATCGACGAGGACCGCATGAAGAACAACCAATCGGCTCAAGAACCCGATAATGAACAACCCGACAATCAACAACAAACTCCATAATCCACTCACTTCTCACCACTCTACCCTACAATGGAAATTTCCGCAAATATGCTCATACTCACTATCGTGTCGATGATATTCTCGGCATTCTTCTCAGGAATGGAGATTGCTTTTGTGTCGTCGAATGCGGTGCGCGTTGAAATCGATGCTGCAAAAGGTGGCTTAATCAACAAAATTGTGAACCTTTTCTACCATAACAAAAACATGTTCATATCCACAATGCTTGTTGGCAACAACATCATGCTTGTTATCTACGGTATGGGCACCGCTATGCTTATGGAAGGGTGGCTCACAAACTGGCTCGGCAATGAGGCACTTGTGCTGCTGGCTCAAACGATTATCAGCACCGGCATTATTCTCATAGTGGGCGAGTTCCTTCCTAAAACCATATTCCGCATCAATCCCAACGATTCGCTCCGCACTTTCGCGCTGCCGTTGCTGCTGTGCTACGCCGTGCTCTACCCCGTGTCGTGGTTGTCGTCGGCACTGTCGAACCTGCTCATGCGCATGTTCGGAATCAAAACAAGCGGCAAGCAGTTAGGGCTAATCACCGTGGGCGAACTCGATGCCTATTTGCAGGAAACCATCGACACTCGCGAGGACGAAAATGCCACCGTAGAGAAAGAAGTTAAGATTTTTCAGAACGCTCTGGAGTTCTCAAATCTGCACTTGCGCGACTGCATGATTCCGCGCAACGAGATTGTGGCTATCGACATCGACTGCACTTCCCGCGAACGGCTGTCGCGAATGTTCACCGAAACCGGGCTATCGAAAATCCTCGTCTATCGCGAGGACATCGACAACATGGTGGGTTACATTCATGTGTGCGAATTGTTCAAAAAAGATTCCGATTGGACCAAACATATCAAGCCGGTGATGTTTGCGCCCGAAACAATGCTTGCCAAGCAACTCATGCAAAACATGCTTAGCGCAAAAAAGAGCGTCACCATTGTGGTTGACGAGTTTGGCGGCACTGCCGGCATTCTCACGCTGGAGGACCTCGTGGAAGAGATTTTTGGCGAAATTGAAGATGAGCACGACCGCAAACGCAAGAAACTGGTGTCGCGCCGCATATCCGATAATGTTTACGAACTGTCGGGCCGTCTTGAAATTGAAGCCATCAACGAAGCCTACGACCTCGACATTCCCGAGAAAGACGACTATCAAACGCTTGCCGGGTATCTGCTTTTCAATCTCGAGGAACTTCCAAACGAAGGCGAAACCCTTCGCATCGACCAATTCATAGTCACCGTGCTAAAGAAAACAGCCGCCAAGATAGAGTTGGTGCGCCTCGAAGTGGCACCCTCTGGCACTTCTTCACAACAATAGTAATCACCCCTCAACCGCTTTGCTTTCAGGCAAATGCCACTCCGGCTGCCGCTCAAAACAGCGACAACTCGGTGGGTTGCGACGGCTTTGATTGCGGCTCGGCAACATCGCTTGTTTTCGTTTCCGCAGCCACAGCCTTTTTCGTTTTTGCCGATTTGAAAATCTGACCCCGCAAAGCAGTGATTTTCTGGTTGATTTTCGACACATCATATATGTCGGCGGTAATCACGTCGAGATAAAGTCGCAACAAGCGGGCACATTTGTTCTTTGGGTCAACGGCAAGATTGGCATCGACCTTAGCAACAATCTCTTTCACTTGAGGTGTAAGTTGCTCAATTTCGGCAACGGCATCGTTCAGTTTTTCGATGCGCGACGCTGCCATGCGAGCATATCCTCGCTCGGTGTCGAGTTGATAATGCCGGCTGCGAATCTTGTAGGAGTTGCGCGCCTTGGCGTAACGCACAAGCAGATTGCTATATGTTTCGGTATCGCTAAGCGACAATAATTCAACAGGTTGCATAATCGATTTATTCCTTTGTTTATATTGCTTCGTTCAATGTTTTTATTTGTTGTGATATATGTGAGAGAAAGGGACGGCTGTTGTTCAAAACAGGCTCAACTGACGGTCAAGCAACTGGAACGACATCCTATGATAAGGCGACGGCCCGAAGCGGGCAATGGCATCACGATGCGAACGAGTGGGATAACCCTTGTTTTCGAGCCAATGATAATTAGGATATTCGGCGGCTATACGGCACATATATTCGTCGCGGTGAGTTTTGGCAAGCACCGAAGCAGCCGCAATGCTCATCATTTTGCCGTCGCCCTTCACGATTGTGGTGTGAGGGATATCGTGATAGGCAACAAAGCGGTTGCCGTCGATGAGCAAATGCTCGGGACGGACAGCCAATTGGTCGATGGCGCGGTGCATGGCAGTGATTGATGCACGCAATATGTTAATCTTGTCTATTTCCTCGGGCGAGACAAAAGCCACAGCCCACGCCAAAGCCTCACGCTCGATGATTGGACGCAACATATTGCGTTGACGCTCGGTGAGTTGCTTTGAATCGTTGAGCATTTCGTTGCTGAATCCGGGCGGCAAAATCACTGCCGCAGCGGTTACGGGACCGGCAAGGCAACCTCGCCCGGCTTCGTCGCATCCGGCTTCAATGCGGCCTTCAATGAGATATGGTTGCAACATTGGCTTTAAATTATTTAATCCTACTTAATCGGTCGGCGGAGGGAAATCGGCTAGCAACTGATGCCTGTTTACCAACCTCACATCTTCCGCTCAATCACAAACGAGAAAAGCGATTTAAAGGCATCCACCTCGCGGCAAGGAGGCAACTGGTCAAGAACGTCGAATGCCTGTTTGCGTAACTGCAACATACGCTGTTCGGCATATTCAATACCGCCATTGTTGCGGGCATAGGAAATGAGCGTGTCAATCTCCTCGCTCGAGAGTTGGGGCTTTTCCGATAACGCAACCATAGCATCGTGGTCGGGCAAATCGGTGCGCGAAAGCACATAAATCAGCGGCAATGTGCGTTTGCCTTCGCGAAGGTCGTTACCTGTGGGTTTACCTATTTCCGAATCGTTGAAATAGTCGAAAATATCATCTTTTATTTGGAAGCAGAGCCCAAACAACTCGGCATATTTCACCACCAAAGCAAGTTTGTCGGCAGGAGCATTAGCCGCAAATCCGCCCACTTCCACGCAACTGCAAAAGAGGGCTGCCGTTTTGCGGCGAATAGTGTCGTAATACGTATCCTCGTTGATTGAAGGTTTGCGAGTGGCTTCAATCTGGTGGATTTCGCCAAGCGAAAGTTCGCGTCCGCGATTGGCAAGCACATTCACCACTCGACTTTCGCCCGATGCCACGCCGCAACTCAATGACGAACTCACAAAAAAGTCGCCCACAAGCACCGCAATATGATTATCCCAAACGCGATTGACTGTTGGTCTGCCGCGGCGAACCGACGATTCGTCAATCACGTCGTCGTGAATGAGCGAAGCGTTATGCAGCAATTCAACCGATGCTGCTGCCATGAGTATGGTGCGCATTTCGCCGCCAAACAATTTGCCGGTGAGTATCGATAATATTGGGCGCAACTGCTTGCCTTTGGTCTTGAGAAACTCGGCGACAATGTGCTGCATAAGCGCATTATCGCTACACAGCGAATCTGCGATTATCACATTCAGTTCATTGAGTTCTGCGGCTAAATCCGCCCTTATTTGTTCAAATTCAGTCATCATTCTATTTTGTATTGCAAAAGTAGCAAATAATATTCTTTGTTTTGAAACTTTTAAGCCTAATATTTCAAAATACCGACAAAAAGGCGTAATTTTAAATGTTTTTTCGGAATTATGAATACTATTATTCGCCCCGAAAAGAAATTTTTTCACCTATTATCAAAACAAAACGGCAACAAATGGAACAAAAAAAACTGGTATTGCTCGACGCCTACGCATTGATTTTTCGTGCCTACTATGCACTCATTCGCAGCCCGCGCTACAATTCGCAGGGGCTCAACACATCGGCAATGTTTGGTTTTGTGAACACCCTTCAGGATTTGCTCAAACGTGAAAATCCAAGCCATATAGCAATTTGCTTCGACCCCAAAGGCGGCACGTTCCGCCACGAGATGTATGCCGAATACAAAGCCGGACGCGAAGAAACGCCTGAAGACATTCGCAAAGCGGTGCCTTACATCAAAAACATTGCCGAGGCTTACAACATTGCTGTGCTCGAGGTGCCGGGATATGAAGCCGACGACGTGATTGGAACGCTGTCGCACCAAGCCGAGAAAATGGGCTTTCTCACCTATATGGTTACGGGCGATAAGGATTTCGGGCAACTCGTGAGCCACTCGGTGAAAATCTATCGGCCTCACTCGGGCGGCGGTTATGAAATAATGGGCGAAAAAGAGGTGTGTGAAAAGTTCGGCATCGAACGCACCGACCAGGTGATTGACATGCTGGCTCTCATGGGCGACAAGGTGGACAACATTCCCGGCTGCCCCGGTGTGGGCGAAGTGACCGCCGCAAAACTCATTCGCCAGTTCGGCAGCGTTGAGAACCTGATTGCCAACACCGCCGACATTAAAGGTGCCCTGAAAAAGAAAGTTGAAGACAACATCGAAAAAATAAAATTCTCGAAGTTTCTTGCCACAATATGCCTCGATGTGCCCATCACGCTCAACGAGGAACAACTCAGGCGTCGCGCCATTAATGCCGATGCGCTGCGCCAACTGTTCAAAGAACTGGAATTTCGCAATTTCACCACACGAATAATCGACCAAAACGAGGGAAATATAGGGCTTGACGGCTTGCCAACGCCCTCTGCCGTCGTCACGCAGGAACCTGCTCCGGCTAAAGCCGTACCTGTAAAAAAGAAAGCAGAATCGGCGCAAATGTCGCTTTTCGACGACGACGATGACGATAACGATGCCGCCGAACAAGAGGCGATTGCCGAAGAAACTCCCGTAGTGGCTCAACCGGCTGAAATTGAATATTCTCTCATAACCGCCCCCGACGTGCTTAGGCAACGTGTCAACGAGGCACTGAAGTGTGAGGCTGTGGGAATCGAACTTATTGCCGACGGAGAGGAGGCTATGACTGCAACCCCGACAGGCATTGCCGTGTCAACACAGCGCGGCAAGGCTTTCTATGCCCCGGCTTCGCTCATCGAGCACCTCAAACCGCTGATTGAAAGCAGCAATGTTACGCTGGTTTCGGGCGACGTGAAGCGTGCTATGGTGATTTTGCGCCGCATGGGCATCACCGTTTCGGCGCCCTATTTCGATACG
Source organism: Muribaculaceae bacterium (assembly GCA_051878455.1). GTDB lineage: Bacteria > Bacteroidota > Bacteroidia > Bacteroidales > Muribaculaceae > SFTJ01. The sequence continues at coordinate 8,631 of JBJEKD010000041.1, read as the reverse complement.
GCTGTGGCTCACTATCTGCTGCAACCCGAACGCCCGCATGCCACGGCACGCATAGCCGAAGAAGTGATTGGCGAATTATGCACAAGCGAGGACGATTTGTTAGGGCCTAAAGGCCGCATGCGCAAACGCTTTGCCGAGGTGTCGGCTGAATCAATCACTGCCTATGCTTGCAGGCTTGCCGACATCGCTTTGGCTTTGCGCCGTCCGCTAATCCAAAGCATTGCCAACGAGCAACTCACAAGTCTGCTCAACGACGTTGAACTGCCTTTAATCGATGTGCTTGCCGACATGGAGTACACCGGAGCACGAGTTGACGTGAAAGCCTTAAACGATTATTCGGTGGTGCTCACCGAACGCATGAACAGCCTCGAACAGCAGTGTTTCCAACTTGCAGGTGAGCAATTCAACACTGCCTCGCCAATGAAAGTGGGCGAAATACTCTTCGACAAACTCAAAATCGACGATAAAGCCAAGAAAACCAAAAGCGGACAATACTCCACCACCGAAGACGTGCTGATGCACTTGCGCGACCGGCATCCGCTTGTCGACAAGATTCTTGAACTGCGCGGAATCAGAAAACTGCTGTCGACCTATGTGAATGTTCTGCCCGAACTCATCAACCCCGAAACCGGCAGAATACACACCACATATAATCAAACTGTCACCGCAACAGGCCGTTTGTCGTCGACCAATCCGAACCTGCAAAACATTCCCGTTCGCAACGACGAAGGCCGCGAAATTCGCCGAGCATTTATCCCTGCCGAGGGCAACCTGTTCTTCTCTGCCGACTATTCGCAAATCGAATTGCGGCTGGTGGCTGACCTTAGCGGCGACCCTACGATGGTCGACTCGTTCCGCCACAACCTCGACATCCACGCCATCACGGCATCGAAAATCTATCACGAACCGCTCGAAAGCGTCACTCCCGACCAGCGGCGCAAAGCCAAGACTGCCAACTTCGGCATCCTTTATGGAATATCGGCGTTCGGATTGTCGGAGCGTCTGCAAATACCGCGTGCCGAAAGTAAAATGCTCATCGACGGTTACTTCGCCACATTCCCTGGTGTGCGCGACTACATCGACCGAAGTGTGGCGCAAGCCAAAGAAAAAGGCTACGTCACCACGCTTTTCGGTCGCCGACGCATGCTGCCCGACATCAACTCGCGCAATGCTGTGGTGCGCAGTTTCTCGGAACGCAACGCCGTGAATGCCCCAATACAAGGCACCGCCGCCGACATCATCAAGATTGCCATGGTGCGCATCTTTGCCGAAATGAAACGTGAAGGGCTGCGCTCGAAAATGATTCTGCAAGTGCACGACGAATTAAACTTCGACGTGATTCCGCAGGAAGCCGACCGCGTGCAGCAGATTGTTGTTGAGTGTATGCAAAACGCCTATCACGGCAATGTTCCGCTCACGGCTTCGCATGCCGTGGCTTCAAACTGGCTCGACGCTCATTAACGCCCTTCTCTCCCGTTGCTGCCCACGCTTGTGGGGCCGCATCGGGTTGTCAGCAGCCTTCAGAACACAATGCTAAACGAGGCTTGCAGTTTCATTCCGGGAGTCATGCCCGGCATCACTGCAAAACTCGTGCTGATGCGCCGCGCATCGTTGCCATAAATCAAGCCCATCACCTCGTTCACAGGGTCGATGAGATAAGCCACAATATTGCCCAACACGCGGCTGCCAAACAAGGTGTAACCGCCGGCGACAATGCTGCGTTTGAGCACATAAAACGCCTCGCCTATCACGGCACCTGCCAACGGCGTGATTATGAGGTCTTGAATTGACGGTATTTCGTTGAACGCCTCGATGCCATACTCCCAAAACAGCGTGGATACGCCAAAACCATACAGCATTGAATATGGCGCGCTGAAGCCTTGCGAACGTGCACTCATATAGTAAGCCGCTCCGCCGTAGGGGTGAAGCAAATAATTGAAATACCATTTATCGTGGTCCCAAACGGGTCCTTCTTTCACATGGTTCCACCATCGCTTTAAGAAGGGTGTCGACCTAATCTCCTCTTTGTTCCACGCAGTGGCATCTTCGGGCAACAACTCGAGCACGCCAAGCATCGCCACTCCGGCAGCATACAGCGCAATGCTGTTATACACCACCTTCCGATAGTTAGGGCGATGAGTCCACAGCGAATATGGCAATTCATATATTGATGGCTTTAACTCGTTGTTGTGCGGAAAGGCGGGCAGCGTATTTGTGCCGTCGAGCACCACCTTCAATCCCAGCCCCGATTCAAGAGAATCGCTGTTCAGGCTAATTGTGTCCTCTCGCAAATCATCCAGTTCCACGCCCTGCAACGCGCCCATTGCCACACTATCGTCTTGTTCCTTATCAAAACTCACGTCGTTGCAAGCGAAACCTATGCCGTAACAAATAAAGGTGAAAATAAATAAGTGTATAATACGCGCCGTCATCATGCTTTCGTGTTTCAGTAGTCTTGCTTAATTGTCATTTTGACTTTTTGGTGTGCTAAATTAGCAACAATCGGCTTACGGGGTGTGTTCATTTTTTCTTCATTTATATCTCAAAAATCCGAATCGGACAACGCTGAACACTTTTGAAGAAAAATAGAATAATCGGCGCGCACGCATGGCGGCAACCCTAAAAATAGCGGCAAAAGGTTTTGAGGTGTGTAATAATTTAGTTTACTTTGCACTTGACGCACGCAATGATGCCATTGCTTCACTCGTGCCACAGCCAAACCAAAATGTTAGAATTACAAAAAGATACTAAACCACACTTTCGTCACGATATGAAAAAAGCCATAATGTGCATAGCATTTAGCATGCTGATAACATCGTTCTGCGCCCAAGCGCGTACCTACAATCTTGCCGACTATGGCGTAACCCCAACTGCCGACAGCCTTGCCGTGCGCATTGCTCGCGCTCTCGACATAATCAAGCGCGACGCCGCTGGCACGCCCGCAAAAGTGCGTCTGCCTCGTGGCACCTATAACCTGCGCTCAACCCAAGCCCCGGTGCACGAATATTACATCTCCAATCACGACCAAGTGAAGGACCACCCTGTGGGCATCGCCATCGAAGATTGGCAAAACCTCACCTTCGACGGCTGCGGCAGCACGCTGCTGTGCTCGGGGCGAATGTTGCCCATCAGCATCGTGCGTTGCTCAAACGTGGCTGTGCAGCAACTCAACATCGACTTCGACCATCCGCAAATTGCGCAGGTAACAATCACCAACAGCACCGACGAGGGCATCACGTTCATCCCGTCCGACGAGGTGCAATGGTCGGTCGACGAAAAAGGCACATTCTATGGCTACGGGCTGAAATGGGAAGCGAACTATTTCACCGGCATTGCTTTCAACGGCGAACACGGCTACATAGTGCCGCAAACCAGCGATTTAAGCATAAACCTGCGCAACTGCACCACATCGGGCAATCAAGTGACGGCTCCCAACTGGAAGGACTCGCGGCTTGTGCCTGGCACCCGAGTGGCAATGCGCAGTTACCACCGCCCGCACCCGGGAATCTTTCTTGAAGAAAACACCTCCACACTGCTCAAAAACATTAAGGTGCACTACGCCGAAGGCATGGGTGTGGTGGCTCAACGATGCACCGACATCCACCTCAGCCACGTCGACGTGTGCCTGCCCAAAGGCAAGCGCCGCTATTTCACCACGCAAGCCGACGCCACACACTTTGTGCAATGCCGCGGACGCATTGTGGAAGAAAACAGCCTATATGAAGGCATGATGGACGACGCCATCAACGTTCATGGCGTGTATCTGCGCGTGCGTGAGCGCATCGACAGCCGCACCGTGAGGGCGTGCTTCGAGCATAACCAGTCGTGGGGCTATTCGTGGGGCGACGAGGGCGACACCGTGATTGTGGTGCGCTCTGCCACTATGGACCAACTGCCCTGGAGGGGCATCATCCGTTCAATCAAGCCTTCGTCGGGAGTGATTGCCGGCACTAAGGATTATGTGATTTCGTTCGACTGCGACCTGCCGGCTGAAGTGACCGAGAAAGAGGGCTACGGCTTGGAAAACCTCACATGGACACCCGAGGTGGTGTTCCGCGGCTGCACCGTGCGCAACAACCGCGCCCGCGGTGCTTTGTTCTCATCGCCGCGCGCCACCATCTGCGAAAAGAATCTGTTCGACCACACGTCGGGCACTGCAATTCTGCTGTGCGGCGACTGCAACGGATGGTATGAAAGCGGCGCCGTGCGCAATCTGGTAATTCGCCGCAATAGGTTTGTGAACTCGCTCACCAACATGTTCCAGTTCACCAACGCCGTGATTTCAATCTATCCCGAAATTCCACAACTCAAAGAAGCCAAGACCTATTTCCACGGCGGTACGCCATCGGCTATTCGCATCGAAGACAACCTATTCGACACCTTCGACCATCCTCTCATCTATGCCAAGAGCGTCGACGGATTGGTGGTGAAAGGCAACAAGGTGAAGTATAACACCGACTTCAAGCCGTTCCACTGGAACAAGCAAAGCGTGCTTATGGAGCACTGCTCCGGCACCTCGGTGCAAGAGTTCCCTGCCCTGCCCGCAACCAAGTGACCCGCCTCGCCAACCCGCATTGAATTTGAAAAGAAAAAGGGATGCGTCATCTCGACGCACCCCTCAGAATGGTTTTGCATTGCTTGTGAGAGCAGCAAGCACATCAGTGTATTCGTTTCGCAACATTAAAGCACGTGCAGACGGCGTTTGTATTCGTCGATTGCAGCATCGAGGCGTTGCTGTGCAGTGGTGTCGCCCGGCACGTTGTGCGACGGGTTGATGTAAAGTTTCACGCCACGGCTTTCAAGAATCTCAACAACGGTGCAAACAGTGGTCCACACCAAAGTGACAAATCCGAGAGTGGACAACGGACCGATTTTGTCGAATTGATGTTCAGTGGTGACTGAGGCATCTTGCAAAGGCACGCACGAGTCAACCACCACGTCAGCCACCTGAAAGAGGTTTTTGCCGCTTGAATGGCGTCCTGGCTTTTCGCCGGTGTTGCCAGCCGAACCAAAAGCAATCACCTTCATGCCACGTTTTTTGGCTTCGAGTGCCATGTCAATGTTCACGGCATTGATGCCGGTGTGCGAGAATATCCACAGGCAGTCGTCAGATGAGAACTCGTAGTTCTTCATGATTTGCTGAGCATATCCCTCAAGGCGTTCAAGGTAGAGGAACTGATGGATACCCATCTGACCAATAATCTGAGTGAAGAAAGTGAGCGGCAATTCGCACAGCGGGTGGAAGCCCACAATGCCACCGATGCGCGGATACATCTCCTCGCAAGGGATAGTGGCATGACCGCAGCCCCAAGTGTGCACCCAGCGACCTTTTTCAATCGAATCAGCCATTATGGTGGCTGCCTTGCGAATGTTCTCCATTTGAGTTTCCTCAATAGTGTTCATGATGCCATGAGCATTTTTCAACCAATCTTTTGCGTACATAATATTATAATTTATCAGTTAATGTTTATGTTATTTAATTCTTCTCGCAAACGCCACCCTTACCTTTCAGGCTGAATGAATAGAGCAATCCCATCATCACCACAGCGGCAATCATCACATAAGGATAATAGTTGAGCAGCAAACCACCCACAAAGGCATTAATCACCGAACTGCCGGCAAGAGCGATTGAGATGGCAATGCCGAATGCCGTGCCCGACAGTTTGTTGAAACGCGCTCCCAACTGCCCAAGCACCACCGGATAGGTTGCCGACAATCCGAAGCCGGCAAGCACCATGGCAAACATTGCCTCGCCAAGATTACGCACAAACGGCATCATGGCAAATCCGCACAGCATTATAGCAAAAAAGGTGTATAAGATGCGGTTCTGTGTCATCATGCCGGAAAGCCATATCAGCACAAAACGCGCCACAATAAGGGCAACCATCATCACCGTGAGCAGCAACACCGCATCGGGGATGAACGAAAAATAGGTGGTGGCAAGATTGTTGGTCACGCTCTCGATGCTGCTCTGAAACAGCAACACTATGCTCAGCAGCACCAGCACCGGATTGCGCAGCAATTTCACAGCCTCGCCAAGCGGAAAACTCTGCGTTAACTTCGGCGACGGGAACTTCACGCCAAAGCACAATGCCGTGCCAAGAGCAAGCACCGCCGATATGCCCAACAGCGTGTGGCTATAATCGACATGGTCGCCAAGCAAACCCAGCAGCAGCGTGATTGCCATTGCACCAAGCCCGTAGAATGCGCCGAGCAGACTCAGCCGCGCGCCACGCAGTTTTTCGTCGGCATAGAGGTCCGACACGATGGTGTTGGTCTGCCCGTTGAGCACACCTCCGCCAATGCCAATCAACACATACGCCAATATGAGCACCGGCACCGATGCCGCAACTGCAATCACCGCTATGCCAATCAACACCGAGCAGCAACTGCACAAAAACAGCCACCGGTGGCCGTAGCGGTCGCACACCGGGCCAAACAGCATCGAGCCCACGAGCGTGCTCGCCGTGAGGGTGAATGCCAGCGTGGCTTTATTTGCCACCGTGAGCATCAATCGCTCGCTGAGCGACGGCAACACCGAACCCAGCGCCACCATTGTTATGCCGAAAAACATCATGCCAAAGCATGCTGCCACAAACGATTTCATTATTGATTTCTCATCCATAGTCAAAAACAGAATAATGTTAAGAAAAACGGTCTTAAAAACTTTTATAAATCACTATTCAAAAGCAACCTGAAGCCACGTCGGTTTCAGGCATCAAGTTCAGCCTGCAAATCCACCTTTCCGCCGCTCAAAGCCAGATAAGCCGCCCCGAGCATCACCTCGTTGCCGTTGAGCAATGTGGCTTCAAACTTGGCATTGCGTATCGACAAAGGCTGCGCCCAACGCTTCGCCTCGTCGTAGATGGCAGGCACCAGATTGCTCGCCGAGCAAAACACGCCGCCGCCCCATATCACCTTTTCGGGATTGAGCAGGCTCACAAAATTGGCTGCAGCCATGCCCCACATCTCCACCGCCTTGCCAACCACACTGCGGGCAATCACATCGCCGGAACGATATGCCTTGAAGATATGCTTTGTGGTGACACGCGAAATGGGCATCTGCCGCAATTCGCCGCGATACGACTTGTCGGCACGAATCATCTCCTTGGCTCGATTGCAGATGCCTGTGCCCGACGCATAGTATTCAAAGCAGCCCTGCGGCTCATACTCCTTGATGAACGGCGTCTGCAAAGCCATCCATCCCGTTGCGCCAACAATGTCGTGAGCGCCATGCAGCACGCGGCCGTCAATCACAATGCCGGCGCCAATGCCTGTGCCAACCACCATAAACACGCAGTTCTTGCAGCCGCGTCCGGCGCCCTGCCAAAGTTCGCCATAAATGGCACAACTGCGGTCGTTGTCGACATAAACATCAATGCCTCTGCCCTCAACATGCCGTTTCAGTTCCTGGGCAAGCGGATAACTTTCCCACTGCGGTATGTTTGGAGCCCACACCAATCCGGTGTCGGGGTCAACACTTCCCGGCACACAAACGCCAATGGCTTCAATGTTAATCTTGTAATAATCGGCTTTTTCTAATTGACGGTCAATCGTTTCCAATATCAGTTTGCCAACATCGCTGCCACACCTTCCGGCAAGCATGTTTTTGTGCAATCCTTTCACATTTCCCTGCTTGTCGATAATGGCACTTGCCACCTTTGTTCCGCCTAAATCGAGTGCTATCACTGCCATAGTATATTCGATGATTTTAGGTTAATAGATAAATTAATGTGGTTTATGTTCACAAATATAGGCAATGCAACCAATTTTTGGCAATTCTAATCAAAAAATTTCACGTTAATAATTGATAAATGGTTTAAATTAAGTTAACGCAAAACATCGTCACCAACAAGCACAATTTGATAATCAGGAGTTTGCAGTATTCAAAGAAAACCGAAATATTATACAATTAATGTTTTTTAACAATCACTATTTGTGCTCACCTATCAGGCGTTCCATCCACACCATGTCGTACCACCTACCGAACTTCAACCCGCACTTGTGGAAATGCGCCACCCGAGCAAATCCCATACGCTCGTGAAACTGCACGCTCTGCAAAGTTAGATAAGGGTCGGCGGCAGCAACGGGATAAGATATGCAAGCATTCATGTTCAGGATACCCTGCTCTTTGAGTCTTTGCTCAAGCGCCTCATACAGTTTTGTGCCAATGCCCCGGCGGTGAACATCGGGACGCAAATAAATCGACGTTTCAACCGACCACTGATAGGCTGCACGGTCCTTAAACACACTGGCATAGGCGTAACCTACAATCGTTCCACCACACTCTGCCACCAAATAAGGATACTTGGCACTGATGGCAGCCACGCGGCGCGCAAACTCGTCAACCGAAGGCACATCGTATTCAAAAGTGACTGCCGTATTAAGCACATACGGAGCATAGATGCCAAGCAAATCCTCGGCATCAGCAAGCACAGCATTGCGTATTATCACATCGTTCATTTGTGGTTGAAAATCAAATTGTTGACTCGCTTATGCCACCCTCGGCACAGCGCAGATATAACCGGTTGACAATCGAAAAAAGCACCACCTTTCAACCGAAAGATGATGCTTGCTTCGAGCCTCTTGTCGGATTCGAACCAACGACCCCGAGATTACAAATCACGTGCT
>JBJEKD010000040.1:0-5359 GCA_051878455.1 Muribaculaceae bacterium | reverse complement strand
GCTCTATGTGTGGTTTGATGCGCCTATCGGTTACATCAGCAACACTAAAGAACTGTTGCCCGACACTTGGGAAACTTGGTGGAAAGACCCGTCAACTCGCCTGATTCACTTCATCGGCAAGGATAACATCGTGTTCCACTGCATCGTGTTCCCTGCCATGCTTAAGGCTGAAGGCTCGTTCATCTTGCCCGACAATGTGCCGAGCAACGAGTTCCTCAATCTTGAGGGCGATAAGATTTCCACTTCGCGTAACTGGGCTGTTTGGTTGCACGAGTATCTCGACGATTTCCCCGGCAAGCAGGATGTGCTGCGCTATGTGCTCACCGCCAATGCTCCGGAAACTAAGGATAACGATTTCACATGGAAAGATTTCCAGGCTCGCAACAACAACGAGTTGGTGGCTATATTGGGCAACTTCGTGAACCGCACGCTGGTGCTCACTCACAAATATTTCGATGGCAAGGTGCCTGCAGCCGGCGAACTCACCGACTACGACCGTGCCACTATCAACGAATTTGTGGGCGTTAAGGCTGCTTTGGAGAGCAACCTCGATGCGTTCCACTTCCGCGAAGCGCAGAAAGAGGCAATGAACCTTGCTCGCATCGGTAACAAGTATCTTGCCGAAACCGAGCCGTGGAAACTTGCCAAGACCGACATGGCGCGGGTGGCTACGGTGATGAACGTGGCTATGCAAATCACTGCAAACCTTGCCATTGCGTTTGAGCCGTTCTTGCCGTTCAGCGCCGAAAAGTTGCGTGGCATGATTAGCCTCGACAAACTCGATTGGAGTAAACTGGGTTCTACCGACATCATTGCTGCCGGCACCGAGATTGCTAAGGCTGAACTGCTTTTTGAAAAGATTGAAGATGCCACCATCGATGCTCAGATTCAACGCCTCGAAAACATCAAGAAGCAAAACGAAATCAACAGTTTCCAACCTGCTCCGGTGGCTGAAAACATCGAGTTCGACCAGTTTATGAAACTCGACATTCGTGTGGGCAAGGTGGTTGAATGTGCCAAGGTGCCAAAGGCCGACAAGTTGTTGCAATTCAAGATTGACGACGGTATGGGCGGACGCACCATTGTGTCGGGCATCGCTAAATACTATAATCCAGAGGATTTGGTGGGCAAAGAGGTGTGTTTCGTAGCCAATCTGGCTCCACGCAAACTCAAAGGCATTGAGTCGCAGGGTATGATTCTCAGCGCCGAGGATGCCGACGGACGTTTGGTGGTGATTGGCCCTAACGGCGAAGTTAAGCCTGGTGCTCAGGTGAAATAAGAAATAATTATTATTGCTTACTATACTCGGCGAGAATAGGCGGAGGTTGTGGTTTAATAAAGAATTGTTTTCAAAAGAGTATAACTTTTTGGTGCGGTTCTTAAAATCTACAACCTTTTTTTGTGCTGTTTAGCCTCGGCTGCCGGATAGGACAATCGCAGCCCTCGGCAAGCGAATGGATAATTTGCAAGATAATTTGCAGCCCTCGGCAGGTGTGGGGAAGCAAGCCCTTCGGCAGGAGTAGTGATTAATCGCAAACCTTCGGCTGCGGGCAGTGTGACGCAGGAGCAAGGCAGGGGTGTGGTGGGGTTATTGCTGCACTTTGGGCAATTCGATGCGGAAGGTGGTGCCTTGGTTTAGTTCCGATTCTTTCACATAGATTTTTCCGCCGTGATACTCCTCGATGATGCGTTTAACCAGAGTAAGTCCCAAACCCCATCCGCGCTTTTTGGTGGTATAGCCGGGATTAAACACGTTTTTGAAATTCTTGCGGGCGATACCTTTTCCGGTGTCGGTGACGTCGATAATAGCCATCGATGCCGAGCCGTTCACGGTGATGGTCAGGCTTCCTTCGCCCTGCATGGCGTCGACGGCGTTTTTGGTAAGGTTCTCCATCACCCATTCAAAGAGCGAGTGACAAAGCATCACGCCGCAGTTGCGGTTGTCGTCAACGCTGATGTTCAGCGCCACGCGTTTGCTGATGCGTGAGCGCATATATTCCATGCTTGATAGCACGCTCTCGTTGATGAAAGCCAATTGCATTTCGGGCTTTGAGCCGATTTTTGAGAAGCGGTCGGCAATCACGCTCAGGCGGTGCACGTCTTTATCCATATCTTTCACCACATCGGCATCCACGCCCATAGTGTCGAGCATCTGGGTCCAAGCCATCAGCGACGAGATGGGCGTGCCCAACTGATGGGCGGTTTCTTTCGACAGACCCACCCACACCTTGTTCTGCTCGGCTTTTTTCACGCTGATGAGTGCAAAATACACCACGGCAATAAACACCAGCATCACCGCCAATTCAATGTAGGGGAAAAATGCCAGTCGGCGCAGCACGGTCGAGTCCTCGTAGTAGAGATATTGGGTGGTGCCCTCGTCGATGGGTATGGCGATGGTGTTTTGCGAGCGTTTCAACTGTGAGAGTTTTGCTTTGAGATAATTCATATTGGCATCGGTGATTTCCCACGGCGACACGCTGTCGATGGCCTCGGGCAGACGGAAATTGCGGTGAAGCAAAATCTCGTCGTTTTCGTCGACCAGCATCACCGGGATGGTGTGGTTGCGTTCGATGATGCTGAGCAGGAAGTTGATTTGCTCCTCGGGCATGGCTTCGTTGCTGTTCGACGACGATGCCAGTTGCTTGGTGGCATCAGCCCAAATCTCCATGCGTTCGCGTTCTTGCTTTGCCAAGTCGTCAACCAGGCGGTTGCTGATGTAGAGAAACAATGCCACGAGCAGCACCGAGACGATGACAAACACCATCTTCCAGATGCGACGTGAGTCGTATATGCTGCGCAGTTTCACCATATTATGCCGATTTATAGCGGATTAGCGGTTTGGCGTTTGCCATTTTTTTGTTTCGCTGCAAGCGATGTTGATACGTTGGTTGCCGCAAAAGATTGTGAAGTCGCCTTTCTCGAGAATCCATTTGCCGTCGTAGCCCACAAACGCCAAGTCGCTGCCGTTGATGGTGATGTTCACCGTGGCAGTTTCGCCCGGTTTGAGGTTCACTTTCTCAAATCCGCGGAGACGCTTAACGTCGGGGGTGAGGCTTGCCACCAAGTCGCGTGAGAATAGCAGCACGCTTTCTTTAGCGGCACGTTCGCCGGTGTTGGTCACGTCGATGCTGAATGTAATGCGGTCGTCGGCAGTGAACGTGGTGCGGTCGGCGCGCAAGTTGCTGTAATTTATGTTAGAGTAACCCAAACCGTCGCCAAACGACCATTGCACATCCATCACGGCATCGTAGTTGTAGTTTCCGTCCATTTGACCCATGTTTTCGCAAGGCTTGTAGTCGTAGGTGGCCAGCGAATTGATGAGGCGTGGATAGGTGAACGGCAGTTTGCCGCAGAAGTTGGCGTCGCCGGCAATCAGGTTGGCAAGCGCATCGCCGCCATAGTTGCCCGGCAGCATAATGTCCACCACGGCAGCGGCGAGCGGCTCAATCTCGCCAATGATGCGCGGACGGCCCTCGTTGAGCACCAAAATCACCTTTTTGCCGGTAGCAGCCAACGCTTTCACCAGATTGCGTTGCGCTTCGGAGAGCGTCAAGTCGGTGAGGTTGCCGGGAGTTTCGCAATAGGAGTTCTCGCCAATGCAAGCCACAATCACGTCGGCAGCGGCAGCCGCTTTCACGGCTTTGTCGATTTCCGGAGTGTTTTCTTGCCACCAGAGAGCGCCGTCGCCGCTGGCATAGGTTACGCCCGGCTCGTAGATTACGTTTTCGGCACCGAATTTATTGATGAATGATTCGAGTATGGTGTTGTAGGCTCCGGCACATTCGTCGGCTTTGTCGCCTTGCCATGAGTATGACCAACCGCCGTTGAGGCAGCGCATTGAGTTGGCGTTAGGACCGGCAAGCAGAATCTTAGTGCCCTTTTTCAGAGGCAGAATATTGTCGGTGTTTTTCAAAAGCACCATCGACTCCTCGGCGGCTTGCAGAGCCACCTGCTCGTGCTGCTTGCACGCGAAGCGGTCGTAGGGCTTTATGTCCCAATAGGGGTTTTCAAAGAGCCCTAATCGGAATTTCAGGCGCAGCACGCGGCGCACAGCGTCGTCGATGCGGCTCATGGGCACTTCGCCTTCCTCAACAAGTTCTTTCAGATAGGTGCAGAACGAGAGTTCGTAAGGCACCATCGACATGTCGATGCCGGCGTTGATGGCAATTTTTACTGCTTCTTTTTTTGAGGCGGCAATATGGTCGCGCGTGTACAGATTATTAATGTCAGCCCAGTCGGTAACAATCATGCCGTCCCAGTTCAGTTGTTCTTTAAGCCAAACGGTGAGCAACTCGCGGTTGGCATGGAAAGGCAAGCCATTGTTCACGCCCGAGTTCACCATCAGCGACAGAGCGCCGGCGCGAATACTCTCCATGAACGGAGCGAAATATTTCTCGCGCAGGTCGATGTCTGACACCGACGATGGAGTGCGGTCCTTTCCGCTCACGGGCACGCCGTAAGCCATAAAGTGCTTTATGCAAGTGGCAATATGCTGTTGGTCGACGTGGTTGGGGTCGTCGCCTTGAAAACCTTTCACAGCCTCAACAGCCATTTGAGCGTTCACATAGCAGTCCTCGCCATAGCTTTCCCACATGCGCGACCAGCGAGGGTCACGCCCCAAGTCCATCACCGGGGCATAGGTCCACGGTATGCAGCACGCGCGAGTTTCGTAGGCGGAGATTTCGCTGCCGCGGCGCACCAGCTCGCGGTTGAACGTAGCCGCCATGTTGATGCTTTGCGGGAACAGGGTGCCATCTAAAGTGTAGGTTGTGCCATGTATTTGGTCGACGCCATAGATGCAGGGTATGCCTATTTCCTTCATCGACTTGTCCTGAATTTGCTTAATCACATACGCCCAATTCTCCTTGGACTGAGCCACGTTGAGCGGCACATTCAGTATCGAGCCAACTTTATATTTTCCAATCACCGTGTCGAGCATTGCTTCGCTCAGTTTCGATGGGGTGGGGCTTTTGTAGTCGGTGAGCACATCAATGGTGATTTCGCACATCTGGCCCACTTTTTCGTCGAGAGTCATTTTCGACAGCAAAGCATCGATTTTCTTTTCGATTGCCGCATCAGGGGCAATAGCCGGTTTCACTTGGGCTTGAATAGGATTTTGAGAAATCATAAACGATAAGGCTGTAATTAATAACAGTATTCGGTTCATATATAGAAATTGAGAAGTTTTATTTGCTGTGCAGCGCTATGTGTCGTGGCGGCAGCATTGCTGCGAAATTTTTTTTGTAGCATAAAGGTAGTTATAATAATTGTATAATTGGCTTTTTTGGGGACGCAAATTGCGGTTCTTGGCAAAAATCAGCAAGAATTTGCAAAAATAGTGCCATTGTTAGGGGCGTAT
>JBJEKD010000039.1:0-5561 GCA_051878455.1 Muribaculaceae bacterium | reverse complement strand
TCTCATTATCAATCTCATAGACTTTTCACAACTATTTTTAACAAATTCGCCGTGCAAGATTTGCCGCCCATAGGCAATTAATAAGTGAACCGCCACCTTTTTTGTAAAGCGTGGTTGGATAAACAAACACCATTTATTTTAATAACCAAAACTAAAAATTTTTCAAAAAAATGAAAATCAAAGAGATGAAATTGGCAAAACCCTTTGCCGCAGTGATGATGTTGTTTTTAAGTTTATCTTTCGCTTCTTGCGACGACAACGAGCCAAACGATGGCAAACTCACCAGCAAGGTCATGTATGGAGAATACACAGGACTGATGACATCGCAAGCCACTGCTTTAGATGAAACCGAATCTACCGGCGTTGAAATCACAGCCTCTGTCGACAACGACATCGTTTGCTTCAACAGTTTCCCCATTCGCGACATCGTATTCTCAATCTTGGGCGACGAACAAGCCACCGATGCAATTATTGAAGCCGTTGGTGATGTAAAATACGAAATCGGCTACAGCCCTACAATCATTGAATCTTCTAAGAGCATTAACATGCTGCTCGACCCCAAACCTCTTGTGCTTAACGTCACTTTGTCGCCCGAAACCGACCCTCTCATCGTCACCGTTGAGGTTTCGGCAACTAACGAAGCATCGTTCACTTCGCTCGACTCTAAAATGAAATTCGCTATCACCATCGACAAAGTGTGGCTTGGCGAAGGCGACAACCAAACTGAATTGGCTGGCTTCGAACCATTAACGCTCAATTTCGACATGACTCAAGAAAAAAAGTGAAAACCGAATCAAGCGTAGTTTGCATTAGCACACACTCCTCATAACACACCGCCGACCCCGATATGCAATGTATTTGCATTTATCAGGGTCGGCAAATATTTTTGTGTGTATCTGTTTATTCAACCTCGTAGAATATTGGCAACGGCGGTGCATCGATGGCATCGCTGCTCATTGGCATATTGTCACATTCCTCGCCAAGAACCTGCTTCATATATTTCTTCAGTCCTTTGGTTGGCGCATTCCACACGCTCACTAAAGTGCCCTCACAACCTCGGTCTGGCATCATTTTGGCAAATATCTTCATATATTGGTCCATCTTAACCAACGCTCTGCTGCAACATTGCTCAACTTTGAGTTTATTCTCCTCGGTGTAAGTCCCGTCGGCTTGCTTTGGTATTTCCCTGATTTTTGCCGATTCAACAAAAGCATCAAGATAAACAATGCTGCAAAGCACCCTGTTGCCTATCAACGACAAATAATCGTATGCAGGGCTATCTGCCGACGTGTGCTCAATAATCGTTTGCAACAATTGTCCTGCTTCAAGATAATGCTCGCGCGCATTCTTCACCTGTTCCACATTAGCCCACACAAACGAGCCTCCCGAACGCCATGCCCCTACCCAACAGAAACCAATGTTTCCAAGATATTTACGAGCCACGTTATCTGCCGCATTTAATAGTTCCATTGCCTGGCAATATGCCGACACATCGGCAATAGACAATCGCTTTGCATATTCCTCGTAAAACAATGCCGGTTCGCATTTGCCTTGCAAAGTCGATTGCATTGCATATCGGGCTGAGGTGCGATTTTCTGCCGTTCGCCAATGGTTGAACAACAACGAACCCATCTGCTCTTCATTCATCACACCCTCAATATGATTCATCAATTCAGAATTTCCCTCCACCGAGTTCTGATAAAGATACATCAATCCGTCAAACTCAATCCACGAGTACAATTCAGTCCTACGCATGTCGCTCGGGTCGTTAATCAGCGTCTTCACCGCTGCTGCCGTGCCAGTGCTGCCATGCGACGGCATCAGGCATACCTGCGTTTCTGGCATTGCCAATCGTGCAAGCCGGTATGCGCCCCGCGTATAGTCAGTGATGCTCGAATATATTCCAAGTTTTAATTCAATTCCCGTTGTCGTCACATCCGATTGTAAAATCTTTATCGCGTTCACGTTGATTCCAATTTGCTCATACAGCGCATTAAGGTCGCTCTGCTTTGGTTTAATTGGAGCCAAAACCTCGTCATTTGTGACTATCTCCTCTGCGAAATATTTCTTCAAGGTGGCTTTCACCTGACTGTCCACACAGCCCGGTCCCCAACCGCCGGTTTCTTCAGTGATTAATTCCAAAGCCTTTATCCTCGGATAAGTTCTAATTATATCCTTTGCCGTAGTCACTGCCTGCTCAACCGTGGTTGAACGCGGCTCAAACGAAATCTGCACATAGAATCCCAAATCACAAGCATAATCAACAAGTTGCTGCATCCAATCTATTGCAAACTGGCTTCGCTTTGCCTTGTCGTTGAAACATCTTTCCGCCTCTGGAATACAAAACACGCTGTCGTTCGATGCAACCTGCTCATTCAACCACTTGTTATTACCAACATAGTGCGTGTCGCCGTAAAAGAAATGTCCTGCGTAGGCAATGCTATCGCCGAAATGCGTTTCATACCATTGCCCAGGGTAACTATGTATTACTAACTTATTAAAACGCATCCTTTGCAACGAACGAACATAAGCCTTTGCATCTTCAATAGAATACGATGAAATATCCATCGGGAAATTCACATGCTGACGTATGCCACGCCACCTCACTCGAGGTTTCACCATTCGGCTGCGCAACTGGTTTATCGAGGTCACCTTCAACGTCTTGGTTACACACCCAAAATCGAAAGTGCAACCCAAATCTTCCATAAAAGTGTAACACGCATGCGCAACACTCGCCTCGTCTCCACCAAGAAAACACACTTCATTCTTCTTGATTTCATAACCGAACGACCCGTCTTCAATGTGCTTGTCAACCTTGAAAACGCACCTTTTCAACGACCCCACGTCATTACCATCACACAGGGCTTGCAAATCTTCAATTGCCGAATTTACGCACAACGAGGGCTTAAAACCATTGCATTTCACACTTACAGGAGCCGAACATACATAGCCTGTCACACACAACAAGGCTATAAAAACTAAACAATACTTTAATTTCATTTTATGAGTTTTATCTAATACATTAATTTTTTACAAATATACATATAATTCACAAAATAGTAATAATGCAAAACAATGTGTTTTTCAATTTGCGCCACCGCAATTTCCCATTTCTCTGCCGAAATCAGTCGCCACGTCACGCTTGACGCGCTTGCCAAAACAGACAGCCCGTCAACCTCGCAGTACAATTAAGCCCCGGAGGTATCTCCGAGGCAATGCGTTATGGGATTCGTTTTGGTTTAATATATACAACATTTGTTCAAAAAATGCAATACTATTCTTCCGATTTTTCATCTCTAAACCCCTGTAAAATCACATGTTCTTCTTACTTCTAATTATCAACACAATATTTACAATATAAATAGTTGCAAGTACTAATTCAGATATGATTTCGCTACCGGCAAGGCCGATATAAAGAAAAACAAAAAAACAGAATGGAACCGAATAAACCCACAATAAAAAAAACGCTATATTTCTGATTATTCTATTGTTTACAACAATTAATAGAGATGCTGGCAATAAGATAGAGCCCGTAACTAACATTTCATAAAATTTGAAACCATTACAATAGTATAAGTATATCGGCCAAAAGAACATAAATACGGCTTGGAGCGAGAACCAAATTGTAGTTAGATAGATAATTTTTTTTATTTTTCATTTTTTCTTAATTATTTTACCTTTCGGATTAATATTAATAATGTTACTAAATGTTCTTAACGGCATATATGGAATATTTTGTTTAGGATAATCATCATCAAAATACAAATCGCAAATGCCAGAATCGCGTTTGTACATTGTTATAAGAATTGCAATTGTTGTCAATGTGAACATTGCAATGCCTAAGTACATCTTTGACATGTAAAGAACAATTGTGAATATAAATAGTTGTAAAGCATACCACACGTATTTATTTCCTTTGCTATTTTCCATTATTTTCTAATTTCCAATTGATACAATGTAAATTAACATAATAGCAGAATGAATATATCTTATATCAATAGTCCGCTATTTTAATCTAGCTATCTATTATATATTCTTTAATATTTCCTTTATTATCAAGCATAAACAATACTTTTAGTCGCCCATTTAATTTCTGCGATTCCACCTCTGCATATATCATATTATCTATAAATTCTGAATAATATAATTTATAGCATATCACATCAAGATTATGTTTAACTTCATTTAACTGTTGATGAAGAAAGATATCTTTATGATTCCGACTATACTTGCATCTGGTGAAATATGTCAAGAGTGTTTCTTTTTCAATACGCATTGATGTGGGTAGTTTATTCGTAAAACGCTCAGGTTTGAATTGAATAATAGTGTCACATAACAAAATATTATCGGCATTTACACCAAGTCGATTTGCTAACACTTTCCTAATCTCTATAATAATGTCAGACTTTCTGCGTTCCGTAATAGCAACACTATCTAAATACGAATAGCTCATTTGTGAAAGACTGTCGTAATATAGTATGCCATTGCGGTAGAATAATATAGTATCATCTACACGAACACTACAATAATCGGCTTTATAACGCCTTTTTGCTTTGGCTTTTTGTTTTTGTATATTATCTAATCTAAACAATACATCTCCATGTTTATCATATACACAATATCCTATCTTATCATCACCTATAATGTGGTTGCTAAGGTCTTGCCTACCATGATTTGCTTTGAATTGATTTCCATTATAGTCGTGTTTTGTGACTATATTCTCATACTCAGCTGTTATTTTCTTTATAGAGCCACTTGTATCAAGTAAAACAAGGTAGGTCAAACAATTATTGTTGCTGAGTTCTCGCAATCTTACATATATCATATTGCTTATAACATCTGAAAACTCAAACAAATATTTTGGCTCTGCACTGCTAACTTCTAATTTGTACGGAATCCTTACATTGCCACTTTCTACAAGTTTCGATTGTCTATACTCTGTTCGATTACGGTATTCCTGCAGCAATTCATTTTCCAATTCATCTTTTTCTGTTAATTGCTTACTGAAGTTTTCAAAATCTGGCTGAAAATCAATGTAGGTTTCACCCACTATAATATTGGCGATATGAATAGCCAAACTGCCACAAATTTCATGTAGCACATTGCATATAACTTTACTTTTTCGAACTTCAATTATAGTGTCCAGCCTTTGCTCTGAATCAATTTCCCATTCATCATCCCAATAAATAATACCATGTCGATATATTAAGGTTGAATCATTAACATTATAATCGCAACAATGTCCACATAAATACATTTCTCTAATATCTATGCCTGTATTTATCAAATAGACTCCGTACGTTATATGGTCGACAGTTGTTGACAAGCGACCGTAATCATCACACAAATATTCCGGTGTAGAATTAATCGGAATATCACACCCATTTCCACCTTTGCCATAAACTTCAAAGGAGATAGAAAGCGAAACCAATAGAAGTATAATATTTCTCATTTTCGTTGTAATATAACTCCTACCACACTTTGATTTGACGAATTTAGAAATAAATTAATCCATAATTCAGCAGTCGGATTACGTAATAGGGATGCCGAGTGCCTCGAGT
>JBJEKD010000038.1:1979-27475 GCA_051878455.1 Muribaculaceae bacterium | reverse complement strand
AACTGGCAGGAAGAACCATTGTGGAGCACACGATGACGGAGACAGGCACTGTCGAGAAAAGATGGGGTGGTTTGTACCCACCTCATCAGCGCATATCGAAACAATTTTTGCAGTGAAAGAAGAAAAGACCTGCCACATTACCACCCCATTCCCTTTGCATCACTTGACTTTATACCCCTTATATATATACAGACAATAAAGTAAAGTTGTCTGTATACCCATGTAAGAGAGTGGGCATCGTTTCAACAGCATCCCATCCTATTTTCTCTTTTCACTGCATCCCTTTATTTCTCTTCTCTTCCCTCATTTTGTCATCCAAACCTCACATTTGCACGTAAAAGCAAGTTAAAATCGTTAAATCTTCACTTTCCTTAAACCCACAAATAGAACCCAATCCACTTTTCTACCGTATTAACTGCAAACAATTGGTAATCAATTACTTCTAAATACAGAAACTGTAGAAAACTTGAGTCGATTGAACTGCCAAACTCGGTAAAGGAAATTGGTAGTGAAGCATTTCGTGGCTGTACTTCTTTTACATCAGTTACCTTGCCAACTTCGCTCACCGAGATTAAAGACAACACTTTTTATGGTTGCAGCGGATTAAATTCGATTGTAATACCAACCAGTGTGACAGCGATTGGCAACCAGGCATTTGCATCTTGCTCGGCTCTCACCGAAGTAACTCTGCCGAATACGCTTGAAGTAATAGGCGACCAAGCGTTTTATGTGTGCCTAAAACTCGCGTCAATTGAGCTGCCAAGCACTCTGAAGGAAATTGGCGAAGGAGCATTTTCGGTTTGCAAAGCATTGACATCAATTACGCTGCCAAACTCTATCACCGAGATTAAAAATAGCACTTTCTCGATGTCGGCTTTAGCTTCTATTGAAATACCAAACTCAGTGACAACTATTGGCAATCAAGCTTTCTCCTCTTGCACAGCACTGACAGCAATCACATTACCCGAAAATTTAACCTCGTTAGGAAACTCCGCTTTTGCCTCTTGCACAGCACTGACAGCAATCACATTACCCGAAAATTTAACCTCGATGGGCAACAAAGTGTTCTGGAACTGCAAATTATTAACAGCAATCACAATACCTGCTAATGTTTCATCAATAGGTGTCACTCCTTTTATTGGCTGCACTGCACTCAGCAGCATAAAAGTGGAAGAAGGAAACACCGTGTACGACTCTCGCAACGACTGCAACGCATTAATCGAAACCGCCACAAACACCTTGATTCAAGGCTGCAACGCAAGTGTGATACCCGGCAATGTCACCGCAATTGCCGACAACGCTTTTGAAAGTTGCTCAGGATTAACAGCAATAACCATTCCTGCATCAGCTACTAAAATTGGCACAAAAGCATTCTACTTATGCTCAGCACTCAACAGTATATCTGTAGAAGAAGGTAATATCGTGTACGACTCACGCAACGGCTGCAACGCAATAATCGAAACAGCCACTAACACATTGATTCAAGGTTGCAACACAAGCGTGATTCCTGACAACATCACCATAATTGCCGACTATGCTTTTTCATCATTTAAAGGCTTAACCGAGATAACCTTCCCCGAGTCGCTGACACGAATTGGCAGCAATGCATTTAATTCATGCAGCGGACTGACTGCCATTAACTTCCCGACGTCGCTTACCGAAATTGGCGAAGGAGCATTCTCTGGCTGCAGCAATATAGAAACCATTACCGGAGGCGCCGGCTTGGTGAAGATTGGCAATAATGCATTTAACTCCACCTTATGGAACAACAACAACACAGCAGGTGGCGTAATATATGTTGGCAACGTGGCATACAAATACAACGAAACAGCCGACGACGAAGGCGTTGTGACACTGAAAGATGGCACCGTTGGTATTGCTGACTATGCGTTCCGCTTCAAATCTCTATTGCAAGAAGTGAAATTGCCCGCCTCGCTTGTGCACATCGGCAATTATGCATTCTACAACAGCCAAAATCTTATCACCGTAAACATCCCAAAGAATGTTTCTTCGATAGGCGAATTTGCATTCCGAAACACTCCTAACTTTGAGAAATTTGACGTTGACGAAGAAAACACCAATTACTACACCGCCACCGGATGTGAATTGGTGCAAACCGGCGACGATAAACTCATAGCCATTGCCAATAAAACCATCGACTCAACAATAGCAAGTACAGTGAAAATCATTGGCGACTATGCTTTTGAAGGTTCAACGCTCGAGAACATTTATCTGCCCGAATCGCTGACAGAGATTTGCGAGGGTGCATTTTGCAGCACTCAATTACAATCGATTGAAATACCCAACAGCGTGACAGAGATAGGTGCGTTTGCATTCAACAGCAGCAAATCATTGTCGCAAATCATATTGCCGAACCAATTGAAAGAAATCAAAAACAACACATTTGGCTCATGTGCTATAACCGAAATCACACTGCCCGAATCATTATCATCGATTGGTGAAAAAGCATTCTTAAATTGCAGCAAACTATGTAATATAACTTCGGAGAACCCGGTTCCTCCGGTATGTCATGACGAGAATGTGTTTAACGGCGTGCCTACCTATTGCGATGTGAAAGTGCCAGAAAACCATATTGACGCATACAAAGCAGCTACGGGATGGAAATATTTCTACAATTTCTTTGAGATTTCAGCCATTGAAACCATTGAAGCATCGGGCATTAACTTCTATAGCAACGGCAACTGCCTGATTGTTGAAGGCGCTGAAGGCGAAACAATCACCGTTTACGACATCAACGGCGCTATCATCTATTCAGGTACAAACAATGTTGTTGACCTTGCTGCCGGCATATATATTGTGAAAGTGGGAAATACTACGGCGAAGGTGAAAATCTGACACATCGCCAATTAGGTGAATATAGCAAGGGCTGCTCCCAATAAAGGAGCAGCCCTTGATGTTTACTATGGTTAGCCGAGGTGACGCTGCTCGAATGTTTGCAGGGCAGTGCGCCATTGCTCGGAAAGCGGCTTCGATTTTCCTGTTTCGACATCGAAACTTACCATCACGCAAGTGCACTGTACCTTCACTTCGCCAGTGGCGGTGTTATACACCTGCTGGGCAAGAAGGATGCTTTTTTCGCCCATCTTGAGCGTTTGTGTGCGCACCTCAAGCGGTTCGTCGTAGAACGTCTGTGAAACGAA
The DNA here is from genome assembly GCA_051878455.1 of Muribaculaceae bacterium. Classification (GTDB taxonomy): domain Bacteria; phylum Bacteroidota; class Bacteroidia; order Bacteroidales; family Muribaculaceae; genus SFTJ01. The sequence continues at coordinate 24,314 of JBJEKD010000038.1, read as the reverse complement.
ATCGCAATTAATGTTGGCAATCACAATGTCGGCAGTAAGCCAATCGATGCTACCGCCTCTAACAGCCTCAAAATAGCGTGTTTTTCCCAAATCGAAAAGTGAAAAATACACCGAATTATTCAGATGACCCAAAATGTCGATGTCGTTGAAACGCAGTTGCACCGGAATTGTGTGGTGAAACGGAGTAGTTATTTCAATGCCATGTTTAGGCTTTTTACAATTTTCTGCCATAACGATAAATTCTTTTTTTATTTAAAAATAATTTCGTGAATAACATCGGCCCCAACAGCCTCGTTGATGCGCTTAATAAGCAATGAACGGTTCATCATAAGTTCGTTGCGTAATGTTGCCGACGACATTCTCACAGTCATCACTCCGCCGCTCACGCTGCGGCTTATAGTGTAGCGGTTGATGCCGTAGCCCACCACGTCGGGCCACACATACGATGCCTTATGCTCGTTCATTTCAGTGGTGAGATTTTCCTCCCTGATAAAGCCATCAATTATTTCGCCTATTTGCTTAGCCTCAGTTCTTTTCATTACCCTATTTTTTGATTAACGCTTATTACTTTTTTTTACGCTGTTTGCTCCGAATTGCTTTCCTCGTCAAGACGGCAATTACCTTTGCTCACAACAAAAATCTTGTAACCGTTATTCAGGTTCTTTATTATTTCATCGAGGTGAGTGCGATTGGTGTCGGTGATGAAAATCTGCCCGAACCGGCTGTCGTTAACCACCCTGATGATGCTTTCAACGCGGTCGGCATCGAGTTTGTCGAAAATATCGTCAAGCAACAATATTGGCATCACCGAATTTTGTTCCTTAATGAAATCGTATTGAGCCAAACGCAATGCAATGGTGTAGGTTTTGCACTGACCCTGGCTGCCCACCTTGCGCATCGAATGGCCGTTGAGCAACAGATTAATGTCGTCGCGATGCACTCCGTGAGTGGTGTAGCCCACAATCATGTCGCGTTCGCGATTTCTGTTCAGCAACTCCTGCATATTGTAGTCGTTGAGATGGCTGCTCAACTCAAGGCGCACCTGTTCGCTTCCTCCGGCGATTGCATTATAATAACGCATAAAAATGGGTGTGAACTTCTCAATCCATGCTATGCGTTCGGCATGAATAACCGCAGCCGACTGCTCGAGTTGATGCTCAACTGTTTCAAAAAGCAACGCATCGCGCATGCCTTGCTTGATGAGCGAATTGCGGTTTTCCAAAGCCTTGTTGTAACGAATGAGATGTTCCAAATACTCTTGATTGCTTTGCGAAATAATTTGGTCCATCAGGCGGCGACGTTCCTCGCCGGCACCTCTAATGAGTTCCCAATCCATTGGCGAAACCATTACAAGAGGCAGTAATCCTATATGCTGGCTAAATCGCTTATATTCTTTGCCGTCGCGCTTCAGTGTTTTGCGTTTGCCTTTCTGATAAGCCATAGCAACCTCAACACCCTCTCCCGCACGATTATATTTGCCACGCAGCATCATATAGTCGGCATCGTGATTTATCACCAACTGGTCGCTCACATTCGAACAACTCTTCACAAAACTCAAATAATATATGGCATCGAGCACATTGGTTTTGCCCATACCATTATTGCCTATAAAACAATTTATGTTGGGTGAAAAATCAAGTTTACACTCAATGAGATTCTTGAAATTTACTATTGTAAGATTCTCCAAATTCATCGTGATGCAAATTTACAAAATTCCACGCAAAATGCCTCTAACACGTGAGAATAAATAATCAACACACAGTTTTGCACATCTAAAAAATGTTTATCAGGTTTTGAATGTATTGAAGGGCATTAATGTATAGGGGCAGCCACAATAATTAACAATGTATTAAATTATACTTGAATATGTGAAGAAAAACTGCAATTTTGTCAGTATCATCATTTTTTTAGTAACTTTGCAATTACAATGCATAAGTAGCGCAATTTTTTTAAATTTAATTGAACATTATGCAAAATAAAACATTACATAGTAATAAAATTAAATAATTATACTTAGTAAAAAAGTATGGAAGAAACTCCAATAAAGAGAACCGTTCTCGACTACGACGATATACGCAAAATGGTGCCTTTTTTCGATGGCAAGAAAAAGCTCGTTAACTGGCTTATGAAATTTTTGGCGGTTGACAAAGTTAACTGGATACACGACCATAATTGCGACACTCCGGGTGTGCCGTTCACAGCGGGATTGCTCAACGACCTCAACATAAAACTGCGCATCGACAACGAGGAGCGTCTTGACAACCTCCCCGAAGGCAGTTTCATCACCGTGTCGAACCATCCGCTTGGCGCACTCGACGGCATTGCCCTAATTAAAATTGTTGGTCAACGCCGCCCAAAATTCAAGGTGATGGTGAACATGGTGTTAAACTATATATCAGCCATGCGTCCCAACTTCATTGCAGTTGATGCACTTGCTTCGAGCGACCCAAAGAAAAAGGCAGTGTCGATGCAAGGCATTAAAGCAGCCATGATGCAGGTGCGTTCAGGCGAACCAATGGGATTTTTTCCGGCAGGTGCAGTGTCGAAACTCAACACCAGCATGCACATCGACGACCGCGAATGGCAACCCACAATCATACGCCTTATCAAACAGATGAAAGTGCCTGTGGTGCCCATTTATTTTCACACTCGCAACAGTTGGTGGTTCAACTTTTTGGGTGTGGTGAGTTGGCAACTACGCACTCTGCGTTTGCCTGCCGAGGTGTTCCGCAAGAAAAACGCCACTATGCACATTTCAGTAGGTGAAACAATAACCGTAGAAGAAATTGAAAAATTCGACGATTTGAAATTGCTTGGCGAATACCTCAAACAAAAAACCTACGCCATGCGCAATCTCAAATAAACAAAAAAGCTTTTCAATCATATATAAATTATTATGGCTCTAAACGACGATAAAACTATATTGGCAATCAAACAGCAATTCTCGATTGTTGGCAACTCGTCGGCACTGAACAATGCTATTGAGAGAGCACTGAAAGTGGCTCCCTTCGACCTCTCTGTGCTTATTATAGGCGAAAGCGGTTCGGGAAAGGAGTTCTTTCCTCAAATAATTCATCGCTACAGCAAACGCAAAAACAAAAAATACACCGTGGTTAACTGCGGTGCCATACCTGAAGGAACTATTGAAAGCGAACTTTTCGGCCATGTGAAAGGCGCATTTACGGGTGCCGACAAAGACCGTAAAGGTTATTTCGAAGAAACCAACGGCGGCACAATATTCCTCGATGAAGTGGCTGAAATGCCACTTGCAACACAAGCACGACTGCTGCGTGTGCTTCAAAACGGCGAATACATTAAAGTGGGTTCCGACGTGGTGCAAAAAACCGACGTTCGCGTGGTGGCTGCTACTAACAAAGACCTTATGAAAGCCGTTAAAGAGGGTAGATTTCGCGAGGACCTATACTATCGTTTGTCGACCATACAAATCGACATTCCTGCGTTGCGCGAACGCACCGACGACATAAAAATGATTGTGAGGGTTTTTGCCCACGACTTTGCCGAAGCCAACCACACTCGCCCTGTGAAATTCAGTGAAGAGGCTCTTAACACTTTGTCGATGTATAATTGGCCCGGAAACGTGCGTCAGTTGAAAAGCATGATTGAACGCATTTGCGTCTACGAAGACGGCAAGGAAATCACTGCCGACATAATAAACAAGTACATTCCAACCGACACTGTACTCACCACAAGCCTTGTTACTTCATCTAACAACAACAATAAGGAGTTGAACAACTTTTTTATGGAAGTGGTGAAGGAACTCTACAACGAGGTGAAAGAACTGAAGAAAAGAATTAAGGCTTTTGAAAATTCTCAATCACCACACGAAAACCCAAACATAATCAAACCAAAAACAAAAGATTTGCCGCTTAATTCACATAAGATATTAAGCGATAAAATATCATCGGATGCTGAAGAAATACACTATTTTGATGAAGACGATGATAAAAACAATAATATCGACAAGTGCATCGGTGATGAATCAATTCCTTTGTTTTCGTGTTTGCCGTCACACCCCGCCCCCTACCACAAACATATTATAAATAAGGATATAAATGAAGAACCTAAATATAGTATGGTGGAAGTGGATTCAAGCGATGAAGAATTTAAGTCGCTCGAAGAAATTGAAAAAGAAGCCATAGAAATGGCTCTTGTGCGCAACAACGGAAAAAGAAAAATCACTGCCGACCAACTGAAAATATCGGAACGTACACTATACCGCAAAATTGAGGAGTATAAACTCAACGATAAATGCAAATAAAAACCTTTCTCTCTCCCCTATTAACACCTATAACGATTATGATTAAAAGATTATTGCTGATGGTGCCCCTGCTCGTTGTGCTGCAAGCCTGCGTGCCATCTTTCAAGTTTAACGGTTCATCAATCGACTACTCTAAATATAAAACAGTGTCGATAGGAGAATTTCCCATCAGGGCTGCTCTGGTGTATCCTCCGTTACAGCAACTGTTTGAAAACACCATAACCAATATGGTTACCCGTCAAACACGCCTCAAAATGCAGGAAACGCCAAACACCGACCTCCGCCTTGAAGGTGAAATTACGGGTTATTCACTCTCGCCTCAAGCCGTTAACGATAATGCCTATGCATCGAAAACTCGACTTACCATAACCGTTAGGGTGAAATATATCGACAATGTTAATCCCGACAAAGAAAGCGACCAATCTTTCTCGTCGTATCGCGATTTCGACAGCAACGAAATGCTTACCGACGTGCAAGACCAACTTTGCGAGGAAATATGTAAAGAACTTTCCGACCTTATTTTCAACCAGACTTTCGGAAATTGGTAATAATAAACTGATTAAATATTCATAAATAATTCATATATATTAATAAATGAACCTTAACGAGCAAATAAAGAGTTATTTGAGCAACGAAGATTCAGAAGTGAATAAAGAATGGGTTGACGACTCACTAAAGCAGTATCCCTACTTTAATTTGCCTGCACTGCTATATCTGCAACGCATGCAAAAATCAGGCAACCTGTCTTACAACACTAACAACGAACTGATGTCGCGCATTGCCATCTCCTACCCTGACAGGAAAAGCCTTTATTGTCTGCTTGGCGAAAATGCTCAACTCTTTGCCAACTTCTATCCTAAAGAAGAAACACAAGCAACACCAACCACCGAAAACACAATCGACATCTTCCTTAACACTTTCGGTACAACAAGCGAAAAAGAAATGGAAGTGCTCAACAATTTAATTTTCAATCCAGTGCCCGACTATGCCGACATACTCGCTGCCGAAGAACAGCAGAGCATCCCCAGCAAAAACGAGGCAAAAACAAAAAATGAACAACTAATTAACGACTTCATTGCAAAGTCGAAACAGCACGAAGGTCACTTCCCTTCAACTATCATCAAACATGACGATGAAAGCGAATTGCAAGAAGTGAAAAATGACCCAATCGAAAAAGCCGAAGACGTAGATGCCTCGATGTTTAGCGAAAGTTTGGCTAAAATTTACATCAAACAGCACAAATATTCTAAGGCTTTGGAAATTATAACCAACATAAGTTTGAAATTTCCAGAAAAAAGTATTTACTTTGCAGACCAAATACGTTTTCTTAAAAAACTAATATTGAACGAACAAATTAAAAACAATAAATAATATGTACAGTTTTTTTATCATTCTTATAATTATTGCATCTATTCTGTTGATTGGTGTAGTTCTCATTCAAAAGTCGAAAGGCGGCGGTCTTGCATCGGGTTTTGCAAGCGGTAACCAAATGATGGGTGTTCGTAAAACCACCGACTTTGTTGAAAAAGCCACATGGGGTCTTGCAATTTTCATTTGCTTGCTCAGCATTGTGTCGGCTAAACTCCCAACCAACGACGTTAAACAAGCACAAGTGGTTCAAACACAAGCACAGGAAACACAAGCAACACCTTTTCAAACTTCAAACGAAGGTGAACAACTTCCTGCCACTCAAAATGCTCCGGCTCAACCTGAAGCAACTAAATAAAATAATTTAGCGGTAATCATATATCACTGCATAAAAATTTATTTTTTGCTTGTATAAAAAATATTATTTAGCGGTAACAAACACTAAACCATGTGTGATGTTACCGTTAATTTTTTCTGCATTACTAATTTATAATTAGTAAATTTGCACATCACTATTTTTTTTCAACAATGGAGAGTAACAACCGATATATATGTGTGTATGGTGCTTCGAGCGACAACATCGCCGATGAATATAAGCATGCAGCATACACACTCGGCAAAGAACTTGCTAAACAGGGTTGGAACTGCATCAATGGTGCAGGCAGCGCAGGAGTGATGCGAGCCGTGAGCGACGGTTTTCTTGATGCCGGAGCCAAAACCATAGGCATTATTCCTCAATTTATGGTCGACAACGGTTGGCAGTATGACCGACTGAGCCAAATAATAGCCACCCCCGACATGCACCAACGCAAGCAAACGATGGCTGAACGCAGCAGTTGCTCAATTGCTATGCCTGGCGGTTGCGGAACACTCGAAGAACTGTTTGAAATAATTACCTGGAAACAACTTGGATTGTATAAAAAACCACTCATTATTTTCAACATCAACGGTTTCTTCAACAATATTTTGCAGCAAATCAACACTTGCATAAATGAAAATTTCATGAAACCATCGCACAGCAACCTTTGGTACACAGCCAACAATGTACAACAGGTAATCGACTATATAGCCAACTACGACGAGCAAGCAACTCACAGCGTTGAAAGCAAAATATAAAGAATTTATCGTTTATAAAGATTGAAAACCGACAACCTACATATTAAAACCAACGTAACCGACAGCACAGCAAACGCATCGGCCGACAGTGCAAACGTTCAGCACTATAAGCCAACCTACGTTGACGGTTTTGGCAACGATAGCAATGTCGACAGCATAATCACCCCAATAAGCCAAAGCAACGTGCTCAGTGTGCCTACAGGTGAAAGCAGCCAATACTTTATGCCAAGTCCTTTGCACGACACCGGCACCATGACCATGTTTCTGCTTTCGATGTTTATGGTTACTTTCAGTCTGCGTAGCGGTTTCAAATATTTCACCAATTTTCGGAAGAACCTTTTCTCGCTGAAAAAAAGAGAAAATGTATTCGAAGACCACAATACAGTTAACGAGATAATCACCCAAATAACACTCATCGTTAACACCTGCATTATGCAAGGAATACTCCTGAACAACGCCATCACAATACGTCATCCCGAAATAACCTGCAACTCAAGCATTTTCACATACATCATCATAGCCATATCAATAATGGCACTTTACTATTTGCTGCAACTCTCAGCCTACTATGTGCTTGGATATGTGTTCACCAGTCGCGTAAACGTGTCGCTGCTTCTTAAAGGCTTTAATGCCTCGCAAGCATTACTTGGATTATTTCTCATTCCGTTAGTGATTTTGCTGCTTGTCTATCCAATTCACGCCAATACTTTCATTTTTCTTTACATAATAGTGTATTTAATATGCCGAATCATATTTATTGCTAAAGGATTTCGCATTTTTTTCAACAATTATACGTCTATTTTCTATTTTATTTTGTACCTTTGCAGTGGTGAAATTATACCAGTAATAGCCACTTATTATGGCATTATTCTAACGTATTCTTTTATATAAAATTATCATTGTGAGTATCAAGAAAATTTTAGTTTCACAACCACAGCCAACATCCGAAAAATCGCCATATTTCGACATTGCAAATAAGTACGGTGTTGAAATAGTTTTTCGCCCATTCATCAAAGTGGAGGGACTCACTTCAAAGGAGTTCCGTCAGCAGAAAATTTCTATACTTGAGCATACAGCAATAATTTTCACTGCTAAAACATCCATCGACCATTTTTTCCGCTTAGCCGAAGAAATGCGTCTTGAGATACCCGACACAATGAAATATTTTTGTGTAAGCGAGACAGTGGCTCACTATCTTCAAAAATACATTGTTTATCGCAAACGCAAAATATTCCACACCGAAAGCAATCGTGTGGAAGACCTCATTCCTATTCTCGAAAAACATAAAAAGGAAATTTTCTTGTTGCCGGTGTCTGACGTTCACAGCCTGAAAGAAGCAGTGCTCGAAAACGTAGACATTAAAGTGACTCGTGCTATCATGTATAGAACCATCAGTAACGAATTTTCGAAAGAAGAACCTTTCGATTTCGATACCCTTATATTCTTCACTCCGGCTGGAATTAAATCGCTTTTGAAGAATTTCCCTGACTTCAAACAAGGCGACATAAAAATAGGATGTATGGGTAACTCTACCAAGAAAACAATCGAAGAAGCCGGTCTGCGTCTCGACTTCGAGCCTACTGCCGACTGTCCTTCTATCACTGGTGCACTCGAAAACATCATCAAGAAAGAATTGAAGAAAAAATAATTATTTTTCTTTTCAACATAAAAAATAGGGACATCAATAACAAAGATGTCCCCATTTTTTTATATCTTTCAATCATAAAATAAAATTTATTATTTTCATCAATATAATAATGAAAGGATTACGACTATATAAATACGAAAAATTGTGTAGCAGAAAACTCATCGACCTCATTTTTGCTACCAAAAACAATTCAATAAAGTCGTATCCTTTACGGCTAATCTATCGCATCACCGACAATCAAGGCACACCGGCACAATTCTTTATATCGGTTCCTAAACGCCGCTTTAAACACGCTGTCGACCGTGTGCTAATGCGTCGGCGTATTCGCGAAGCCTACCGACTTAATCGTCACCTTGTGTTGCCACAAATAAAGAAAGCCAACAAATCGGTGTCGATTGCTCTTGTTTTCATCGGCGACACCATTACCGAATATAACGTGATTGAAGAGCGTATGAAGCAAGCCCTCGCAACGCTCGCCGAAGTGATTGAATCTGGCAACAATCAACTTTAATTCTTCACTTTTTCAACAATGTGATAAAATGAAAAAATTAATAATCACACTACTCATATTGCCAATTAAATTCTATCGACTCTGCATTTCACCACTCTTTCCTCCATGCTGCCGATTTACTCCCACATGCAGCGAATATGCCATACAAGCAATAATGAAACATGGGCCGTTTAAAGGCACCTGGCTTGCAATTAAACGCATTTTGCGATGCAATCCATGGGGTGGAAGAGGCTACGACCCTGTACCATGATAAATAATTTATTTTCCTTAATCCACACCTCACCATGATAATATTCGATTGCCACACCCACCACCAGTGCCAACAATATTCAATAATCAATGTTGACGCCTCTAACATTGTTTTTGAATCAAATTACTTCTATTCGGCAGGTATTCACCCGTGGTGGATTGAAAATGCCTCAGAAAGCCTTATTTCAAATATGTTAAAGCATGCAGCGCAATTAAAAAATGTGGTGGCAATAGGCGAATGTGGAATCGACCATAATATTCACACCCCTGTTAATTCACAACAAGAATTATTTTTAAAACACATAGATGTTTCGGAAAGCACACACAAACCTCTAATAATACACTGTGTTCGCGCCTGGCAAGAAATAATTGCTATGCACCGCTCCATCAATCCCGCTCAACCGTGGATTATTCATGGGTTCCGCGCCAAACCGCAGGTAGCCGAAATGCTTTTAAACGAAGGTTTATACCTTTCTTTTGGAGAAAAATTCAACACTTCATCGCTGCTTGCCACTCCTCTCGAGCGATTGTTTATTGAAACCGACGATTCTATTATTTCAATCAATGAAGTGGCAGAGAGAATTGCTTTCACAAAATCTTTACCATTAGAACAACTTGCCAAGCAAATAAACAGCAACGCAACCACTATATTCGGATTGTGAATAATCTTCACAGAATGAATAACACATATATCATTTCCATCACCATATATAATTTGAATCACACCTTATTATTGTCAACATCATAAATATATAAGATTATTTCTTTTAATTTTTATTTTTTTCTTTATAATTATGCTGATTATGATAGGGTGTGCAAAGTGTATAATAAGTTTTTCAGGTTTTTCTTGCATATTAAGTTATTAAAGTAATAAAACAATGTTATCAACAATTTATTAAATTGTAAAATAATGAATATAAGTGATTTGTGATATTTATTAACAACGTGTTGATAACACCTATATTTAATATTTTCACAAGCATTTGATTGTTGATTACTATGGTGAAAAGCGTTTAAACATAAATAAAAACAAAGTGCTAACTTATTTGGATAATAAGGAGTGATGGTAGTATAAAAATTGTTGTGAAAAATGAAAATAAAGTTTTCAAAAGTTTTAGAAAACTTATTTTTCACAATTAACAGAGTTTTCCACAAGTTGTGAATAATGTGATTAAGTATTAACTTTGCCATATAATAGAAAAAGGATTACAAGAGTGGAGAATGAAAAGAAAAAAAAGAGCATGCTGGAACTTAATCGTATCACATGCCAGGAATTTAAGCAAGCCAAAAAAACTCCATTGGTGGTTGTGCTCGACGACGTGCGCAGTTTGAACAACATTGGCAGCGTGTTTCGCACAGCAGATGCTTTTGTAATTGAAAAAATATGTTTGTGCGGTATAACTGCCACACCTCCTCATCCCGACATTCATAAAACAGCACTGGGCGCCGAAGATTCGGTTGAATGGATTTATGAAAAAGATGTGATGAAGTGTGTTGCCGACCTTCGATGCAAAGGTTACAAAATTTGCAGTATTGAGCAAGCACACGGCAGCATAAGTCTTCCACAATTTACTATCAACAGTTGTGAAAAATATGCCATTATTCTTGGCAATGAAGTGAAAGGGGTGAACCAGCAGGTGGTTGATTACAGCGATTATTGCATTGAAATACCTCAAATGGGCACAAAACATTCGTTGAATGTGTCGATATCAGCCGGAATTGTAATGTGGGATTTCTTTAAAGCCTTATCATTAGAGGGGTAAATAATAATAAAATACATATTTTTAGTTATATAATATAATCTAATTATTTGTGTGATAAATTATATTTGTGGTTGTGAAATGTAAATTTGTAACCATTGAATATTTATTATGAAAATATCATACAAAATAATTGTTTTATTTTCTCTATTTTCATTTATTTCAATCACCTTAAATGCAAAGTCTTATACTATTAATAAACAAGGCATAGAAGCATGTGTCGATGGTATTGTGGTGAAACTTCAATGCTATTCAAATAGCATTATAAGAGTTGTGAAATATCCGCAAGAAACAATGCCTGAAAAGCATAGTTATTCAGTGGTGATGAATCCTGGCATTGTTGATTTTAAAACTGAAGAATGTGGCGATGAAAATGTGGTGTTGATTACTGACAGCGTAAAGACAAAATTGAATTTGCGCGACGGCAGTGTGACAATGAGCGACGTTAACAACAATATTTTATTGAGAGAAAAATTTGAAGGCAAGCAGTTCACACCAGTGGAATATGGAGAATATTCCACCTATCAAGTGCGTCAGGCTTTTCGATTAGATAAAGATGAAAAAATATTCGGACTTGGACAGCATCAAAAAGGATTGTTCAATCAGCGCAATCAGTTGGTGAAATTGCGTCAGCACAACACTGAAATTGCCATTCCTTATTGGTATTCGCTAAAGGGTTATGGTTTGTTGTGGGATAATAGTTCACCAACTGATTTTACCGATAATAGCATCGAAACATCATTCGATTCGCAGTGCGGCGAATGTAGCGATTATTATTTCATTTATGGAGGCAATGCAAAAAGGGTTTTGAACAATTTACGCCGGCTCACAGGCGGTGTGCAAATGAATGCGCTTTGGACTTATGGCTATTGGCAGTCGAAAGAACGCTATCAGAGCCAAAAGGAAATTGTTGATGTGGTGAAGAAATATCGCGAACTTGAAGTGCCGCTCGACTGCATTGTGCAGGACTGGCAATATTGGGGCATTGATGCCAATAATTGGAATGCTGTGGAATTTAACAACCCGAATTTTGAAGATGCTGCCAAGATGGTTGAAGATATTCACCAATTAAATGCTCACATTGCCATTTCGGTTTGGCCTTCATCTGGAAGAAACACTTGGCTATATAATGAATTTAAGCAAAAAGGAATGTTGCTTAATTTTAAAACTTATCCCGAACAGGCTCAAGTTTACGATACTTTCAATCCCGAAGCGCGAAACATTTATTGGAAAAGAATGAAAGAAAACTTGTTGAGCATAGGCATCGACGGATGGTGGCTCGATGCCACCGAACCTGAGTTTAGCGACAAAGATGAATGTTTAAATCAGTCGACTCACGATGGTTTGTATCGCAGCGTTTACAATGCTTTTCCAATTACTTCAGTTGGAGGAGTATATAACAATCATAGAGCAACCGACAATAGCAGGAGAGTTTTCATACTCACGAGGTCGGCATTCACAGGTCAGCAGCGATATGGAGCCTGCACATGGTCGGGTGATATTCATGCCACTTGGCAAGTGTTGCGCAATCAAATCCCAGCCGGTTTAAATTTGTCGGTTTGCGGTATTCCTTATTGGAACACCGATATAGGAGGTTTTATTACATGGGAATCATATCGCCAGGGTGTTAACGACCCGGCTTATCATGAGTTGTACGTCAGGTGGTTGCAATTCGGTACTTTTTGCCCGTTGATGCGTTCACACGGCACAAACACACCGCGCGAAATCTATCAGTTTGGCAAACCTGGTTCGTGGCAGTTTGAAACAATTTCACGTTACATTCGTTTGCGTTATAAATTGCTTCCTTACATCTATTCAACAGCGTGGAGCGTTACGTCGCAAGGCGAAACATTTATGCGTCCGTTGTTTATGGATTATTGCCATGACAAAGATGCTTGCAACATCGACAATCAATATTTATTTGGAAATAGCATAATGGTGGCGCCTGTAACTCAACCTATGAATGTGGATGCTGCCGAAATCACCGAATCAACCACACAAAAGCAGCGTGTGTATTTACCGAAAGGAAATATGTGGTACGACTATTGGACAAACTCTTGTTGCGATGGCGGCAAGTGGATTGAAAAAGAACTTACAATATCCGATATGCCAATCTACATTAAGGCTGGCAGTATAATTCCGTTTGGCAAAGATGTGCAGCACACTGTGAACTACGATTGGAGTAATTTGAGCGTGAATGTTTATGCAGGTAGAGATGGCAATTTTATGCTTTATTGCGACGAGGGCGACGGATATGATTATGAAAAAGGAGAAAACTGCCGCATCGCAATGTCGTGGAATCAAGATGCTCACACTTTCACCATTCACAGCAGGCAAGGTTCATATAAAGGTATGCCGCAGAAAATAAGGTTCACTGTGAATGTAGTAGATGGAAATAGAATTGTGAAGAAAACTATCACATACAAGGGAAAAGAAATTAAGATGAAATTCTAATATAATGAATAAGTCATAAATAATTGTTTGCAGCATGATTGTTTCAATATTGTTGAAATTTGAAACTCATTTTTTGCGAATAATTGATATTGATGCTTGTGATTGTTAAGGCAAGGCGTGGTGCCAAAGGAAAGTTGATGCTTACAGTGAAATCGTATGGTATTAATTCATGCACTTTGCCAATCAAAATTAAATAATTATTTAACTCATAACATACACTTATATTAAATGAAACTTTCAAAGATTTTTATAGGCATTTTTTTGATGGTTGTTGCTGCTTTAGCAGTGTGCAGTTGCTCCACTAATAAAAATGTTCGCCTATCAACAAATTATTTAGGTGTTGACATCAACGATAAAGGTTATATTGTGGGTATATGGAACACCACACGCGGCGATAGCCGTAACTTTAGCCCTGCCGACCGTCCATCGCCGTTGCTTTCGCTCTACGATGAAGAAGCACGTCGCTACTATTATCCACAAAGTGCCTCTTACGATAAGGCTAATGGCATTTATGAGTTGACCTACTCTAATGGTTCGGTGGCAAAGGTTAAGGTTACTCCAACCGAAAAATACATAAAAATGCAACTCAACAGCCTTGAGCCGCGCAACGGCATCGACGATGTGCAGTGGGGTAAGTTCTACACCAACATCGACAATTTGTTGGGTGATATAATTGGTGTTGCACGCGACACCTCGGCAAGCGTGTGCTATGCCATTGGGGTGATGCCGCTTGACGATAACACTATCGGTGGTGAATCGCATTTCACCTCTGAAACAGGCACTGGCGGATATATAGCACATTCGCCCGACCACGATAAATTTCCGCTGCCGCTAACATTTCATGAAGGTCAGCAATTCACTTTGGGTGGCGATGGATATAACGACGTGGCTTTCTACAACCGAAAAGACCCTTATTATCGCATAATCTATGGCAACGCCGCCAGCGTTGACGACAACGGACGAATCGACATTCGTTTTCATTCGCGCGACAGGCGAAAAGGCAAGATGATTTATTCGCCAGAAGGTGTTCCTACATTTGTCAACAATGAGTCGAACCACCTCATGCGTCAAGATGTGCCGGGTGTTGATTTCATTGGCTCGAAAATTGCCCTTTGGGGTAGCCCCGACAGCATTGCGTTGATGGATGTGATACAAAACATAGTGAAAACAGAAGGGTTGCCCTACCCCACTTTTCAAGGTAAATGGGTGAAAGACCCCACTTGCTTTATGCCCGATGTGCAAACCTATGGTAATTGCTATGATAGTATAGCCTCGTATGTTAAACAAATGGGATTGAAGGTGGTGCATGCCTACGACCATCCGTTCCTCAATCCCGACCGTGGCAATGGCGGTTTCATCGACGGTCGCGGAGCCAATGGCAAGAAACCTTATCACTTCACCACCGGTGATTTGTCGCATATCGAATATGCCAATTTGCTTGCCAAAGATGGCTTGATATTGGGTCGCACCACCATCACCAATTCAATGGCTCCCGGAACAATTGATTGCAGTCCGTTTCCTTCTGACAGCGCTTGCATTCAGCACCGCCGACACCTTGTTGCCGACATATCTCCTGCCGACACTTTAATCTACATTGATGATGCCACTTACCTCAACGAGATTGCTTGTTGGGAGGGTCATTGCCCCGAACTTAATATGGTGAAGATTGGCAAAGAGTTGATTCACTATTTGGGCGTGAGCAAAGAGGCTCCTTACAGATTGCTTAATGTTACTCGTGGCTATTGGAACACCAACAAGGCAAGCCATAAGGCAGGCGAAAATGTCGACAAGATGCAGGTTACCGTAGGTTGGGGCTATCAAGGTTTGGTTCCAGGGCTTGAATTGCAGGATAAAATTGGCGAGCATTATGCCGACATTGCCAAAAATTCCGGGTTGAGAATGTTTGACTTAGACGGTCAGGAGTTTCTTTTCCATAGTGGGTTTGGTGCTTATTCGGTGAAGCGTTTCTTCCGCAGTGTGTTTGAAACAACGAAAAAATATGATTTGCCGGATTTGCGTTTCACTGGAGCCACGCTCTCTGAAGGCTCGTGGCATTATCAGAGCGTGTGGAATGTGGGTGGAGGCAAAAACATGTATGACGCCGACACTCGCGAATGGGGAAGCACCACCAGTCAAGGCAAAGATTTGCGCGACGTCACCTTTGCCAATTTCTTTCCATCTTCGTTTGGGGTAAATTTCCCAATCACCGAAAAATCCACCGTTGAGCAATATGAGCATATCGAAGCCACGGCTGTGGGTTATGGCGCCACCTATATGCTAAAGGTCAGCCAAAACGATGTGGAAAAATGCAAAGACAAATATGCCATATTCAATGTTATTCGCACTTGGGAGGAGGCTCGCCGTGCAGGTGCATTCCCGACACACATTCGCAAGTTGCTGCAAAACCCGGCTTTGAGTTGGCGACTTGAAAGCAATGCCGACCACAGCGGTTGGACTCTCTACCGCATGGAAAACGGCAACAAGGTGCAGTCGTTCAATATCTATCCAAGCATTTAACCGCCTTCATAAGCAATAATAAATAAACTTACCGACCAATCTTTACCTCATCGAGAATTAAAAGATTGGCCGGTATTTTATTTGTTTAGTGATTAATCAAAATATGTTTTATGATTAATCAAGCCGAGCGGTATTGCGACGGTGTTTTGCCTGTGTGCGCCTTGAAAAACCTAACAAAATGTTGTGGATATTCAAAACCGAGTTTTTGACTCACTTGGTTGATGGTGAGTGTGTTGTTGTTAAGCATCTCTTTGGCTGCGGTGAGCATGTGGTTGGCTATGATGTCTTTGGCTGTACGGCCGGTTTCCACCCTCACCAATTCGCCAAAATAGCCGTTTGAAAGGCAGCATTTATTGGCAAAATAAGCCACAGTGGGCAGTCCCTGATTTTGGGCGTGCAACGAAATGTATTCTTTGAGCAACGATTCAAATTTCTGCACCACCGAATGATTAATTTCTTCGCGTGTAACAAACTGGCGGTCGTAGAATCGCAGACAATAGTTTAGCAGCAGTTCTATGTTCGACACTATCAGGTGGCGGCTGTGCTTGTCGATTGAATGTGTGAGTTCTTGTTCAATCATATTTAGCACGTCGCGAAAGATTGCAATCTCGGCTGTTGAGAGGTGCAATGCCTCGTTGCTTGTGTAGGAGAAGAACTCATATTGCGAAATGTTTTTGCCCAGCGAAGTGCGTGCAAGCAAATCAGGGTGAAACACCAATGCTGTCCATTTGGGATACTTCACTCCGGGATAAGGCTGAACGTGTATCGACTGACCGGGTGCAAAACTGGTGACGGTCATCTCGTCGAAATCGTATTTTGTGCGTCCATAGGAAATTTGGCAACTTTTGTTCTCTTTCAGAAAAAGCGCGTATATGCCGTATTTCACTATGTGTTCTTGCAATTCATGAGGCTTATCGTAGTGTATCACGTTCACCAAAGGGTGAGTGGTTTCAATGTCGTAGTAGTCATTGAATTGCTGCACGCTGAAAAATTCAACTTGTTTCATAGGTGTAAGTATATTTAGATTTAAAGATTATTTATGCAATTAATCACATCTTGTGCTATTAGGTTGTCAACCAGTCGGTTTTGTGCAAGATATTCAGCCGGATTGTAGCGGTCGGCAAACTGCTTTTTGGCGCCGTAACACAGTGTTTTCAACGGTGAAGGTCCAAGATAGCGGGCAATTTTTTCGCCAAAACCGCCTTCAAGTGCTCCGTCTTCAAGTGTCACCACCACGCTGTGGTCGCTGCTGAGCGCATTGAGCATTTGCGTGTCGATTCCTGAAATATATCGCGGATTGATTAGCGTGGCGTCAATGCCGTGTTCCGCGAGTTGGCTGCACACCTTTTCGCCCAGTTCAAAGAAGTTGCCTAATGCCAGCACAGCCACCTGACTGCCTTTATGCACCATCTCGTAACGGTTGAGTGCCGAATAATCGGTGTCAACCTTGCGGTTGGCTGGTTTGGTTAATCCCACGGGCACGCGTATTGCCACCGGATGTTCGGTGTAGGAGATGCTCCAATTTAGCATGGCAAGATATTCATCGCGGTTGGTGGGTGCAAGATACACCATATTAGGGATGTTTGAAATCAACGGAATGTCGAAGTGGCAAAGGTGCGTAACGTCGGTCATCGACGACAACGAACCCCACAGCACCAAAATGGTGGCTGGATTGTTGTTGATGCACAGGTCTTGCGAAAGTTGGTCGTAGGCACGCTGTATAAATGAACTGCACACACCAAACACTGGTTTGCCGCCTGCTTTGGCTATGCCTGATGCTAACGCCACGGCATGTTCCTCGGCAATACCCACGTCAACAAACTGTGAGCCTGCTTGACGGCGGTTTTCGGGTGTCCATCCCCAAATGCCGGGTGTCCCGGCTGTGATAGCACATATTGTGCTGTCGTGTTTCATGAGTTCAAGCAGATGAGTGGCTGTGAGGCTGTTGTAATCCTCATCCGAGCAATTATGCTTGAGTTCTCCGGTGGCTTTGTCGAAAGGTGCGCTCCAGTGCCAACGCTCTTTGTCTTTTTCAGCCAATTCATAGCCTTTTCCCTTAACGGTGTTGATGTGTACCACCACAGGGTGGTCAATATCTTTCACCTTTTTGAATATTTCAATCAGTGATGCTATGTTGTTGCCGTTGGCTTCGTAAACGTAGTCGAGCGACATTGCGCGAAACAGATTGTTGCTGCAAGTGCCGTTTGACTGGCGCAATTCCTCGAGGTTTCTGTACAGACCGCCGTGGTTTTCGGCAATCGACATCTGATTGTCGTTGACCACGATAATAAGGTTGGTGTTAAGTTCGGAAGCCCAATCGAGTGCTTCAAGTGCTTCGCCGCCGCTGAGCGAGCCGTCGCCAATCACAGCAATTATGTTGCTTTTTTGCCCCTGCAAGTCGCGTCCCTTTGCCAACCCGCAGGCAAGGCTCACCGATGTTGATGTGTGACCAATGGTGAAGTGGTCGTGGGGGCTTTCGTTCGGGTCGGTGTAGCCCGACACATCGCCGTAGTGCTCGCTGCTGACAAAAGCCTCGCCACGCCCTGTGAGCATCTTATGGGCGTAACTCTGGTGCGATACGTCGAACACAATCTTGTCGATTGGTGAGTTAAACACATAGTGCAGGGCTATAGTGGCTTCAACCATACCCAGGTTTGGACCGCAGTGACCGCCGTGCTCGCTGAGTTTGTCAATGAGCAATGTGCGCATTTCTTGTGCCATTGCTTCCATTTGAGCGATAGTCAACTGCTTAACGTCGGCAGGCGATTTTATTTGTTCAATATACATTGTTACGTTGTGCGAAATAAATGAGTTGCTGCGATTATTAAATTATTGATTTACCCATATCGAATGCTTTTGAAAGAGCATCGTGTCCGGCAATCTCGCCTGCATCGGTTACGCCGCCGGCAAACACTGTTCCTGCCAGATGAGCATTTTCAAAACATTCAATCCATCCGCCAAGCCCTTCAACGGCACGTTGTGGCACCTCGGGTGAATCTTCGGCGGCTGCGGTGAGCATATAAATGTCGCGGAAATGATAGTCGGTGCCATAAAGCGCATTAGCGCGGTCGAGCAGTGTTTTCATTTGCCCGCTCATCTCGTAGTAGTAGATTGGTGTGGCAAACGCTATCACGTCGGCATCGTGCATCTTTGCGATGATGGCGTTCATATCGTCGTTTATAACGCATTTCCTGAGTTTTTGGCAGGCAAGGCATCCGCGACAAAAATTAATTTCTTTGTCCCTGAGATAAATCATCTCCACTTGGTTGCCGTTTTGCTTTGCTCCTTCCATAAACCGGTTTGCAAGTTCTTCGGAGTTGCTGTTGGCTCGCAAACTGGTTGTTATTATCAATACATTCTTGCTCATTGTGTTGTTAATTTTGTTTATGCAAAGATAGCCACATCGCCGCGGTGATTTATTACCTTAATTTGGGTAAAAATTACCATTTATTAGGGTAATTGTGTTGTCACCGTCATTGCCATGTGGTTCTTGTCATTGTTTTTGATACGGGCAAATTAATTGTTTCTTACTGTTGTTGGGTTATCGCAGAAGCAAAGTGGTTCCGGCTTCAAGTTCGGCATCCTCTTTCAGCCGATTCATTTTAGCAATCTTTTTGAGTTTTATGCCGTAATGTTGAGCAATGGAATGTAGGGTTTCGCCCGATTGCACGGTGTGGGTGTCGTTGCCCATAGCAGCCTTGTTTTCTTTCTCCTGAATCCAGATTATTTCGCCGGGTGCAATCGCCTGTTTTTTGTTGAGGTCGTTGAATTTGGCGAGTTTGCTGTCTTTTATGTTAAGTTCTTTGGCAAGCGAAGCAAAGGTGTCGCCCTCGTGAGCCACCACATAATACAATCCCCATCGCCTGCGTATAACGTGCTGGTTGCCTATTTCCGATGCTAATTGTTCATCGTTGATTTCAACCGACGGCTGCTGTTCTTTGGCGTTTTTCTTTTTTGGTGATTTTGCAAACTCGGCACTGTCGTAGCGAAACAGTTCGTAGGTTTCAATTATTCTAATCAGTTTGTCGGGATAGGCAGGGTCGGTGGCGTAGCCGCATGCTTTCAGAGTGCGTGCCCAGGCGGCGTAGTCGGTTGCAGAAAGCGAGAATAGAGGCGAGTAGCGTTTTCGTTTGAGAAACAGTGAATGGTCGTTGTAAGATTCTTCAGCCGATTTGTAGCGGCGGAAACATTCTTGCAGTTCATCGTCGTCGTGGCGTATGGTGTCGCCATTCCAGCCCGTACACTTTATTCCGAAATGATTGTTTCCCTCTTTGGCAAGGCGGCTTTCGCCGCACTGACTCTCGAGCAGCCCTTGGGCTAAAGTGATGCTGGCTGGTATGCCGTGCCTTTTTTGTTGTTCTTGGGCTATGCTGTGATACTTTTCGATGTAGTTAATATATTTTGCCGATTGTTTTGTTTGCTGGGCTATCGTCAAAACACATCCCCAAAAAACATAAAATATAGTACAAACTATGGTCTTGAGCATATTATTTTGAAAAAAATGAATATATTTGCGTAAAAACTAATTTCACCATGAAAGAATTAATATTGAATACAAAGATAGCAGTTTACTCTTATTCTGAATTAACCGAAGAATATAAAATTATAGTTAATGCTGCAAAAGAAGCCACAAAACGCTCCTATTCGCCATATAGCAATTTCTGTGTTGGCGCGGCTTTGCAACTCGATAACGGCGAGATTCTCACCGGTGCAAATCAGGAAAATGCAGCGTTCACTGCCGGCACCTGTGCCGAACGCAGCGTGATTTTCTATGCCGGAGCCAACTATCCGGGCGTGCCTTTCCGCCGTCTTGCCGTTGCTGCATTCACCAAGGGAGAATTTGTTAAAACTCCGGTGTCGCCGTGCGGTCACTGCCGACAGGCTATTCTCGAATACGAAACCTTAGGCGGAAAGCCAATCGAGATTATTCTTTGTGGCAGAGACGAGGTGTATGTGCTGCATAGCATCAAGGACCTTATGCCGCTTAGTTTTTGCGAGTTTTAGTGTTCTATATTGAAAAAACCATTTATTCTGAGCATATTATGAAAAGATTTCTTATGATTGCAGTTGCCGTTGCAACCGCATTGAGTGTGTTTGCCGATGTGGTTGGTAAATGGCAAGGCGAGTTGAATGTTGGAGGCACACAGTTGCCGTTGGTGGTGCGCATAGCCGACAACGGAAAAGTGGCTTGGCTCGATTCGCCAAAGCAGATGGCTATGAACATTGAGTGCGACACGCTGACGGTGGCGGGAAACAGCATAACTGTGGGCGTGAAACGCATGGGTATTTTAATCTGCGGCTCTCTAAGCAACGACAATAATTTCAGCGGCACTTTTCGTCAGGGCTTGGCTCAGATGCCTTTTTCGATGAGTTTTGTGAGCAACAATCCATATCTTGAACGTCCGCAAACACCGCAACCGCCATTCCCCTACGATGTTCAGGAAGTGAGTTTCTCGCATGGCGATGTCACCCTTACGGGCACTCTCACCAAACCTGCGGGAAAGAAAAACCTCACTGCGGTGGTGCTGGTGTCGGGCAGCGGTCAGCAAAACCGCGATGAGGAGGTGATGGGCCACCGTCCGTTTGCTGTGCTTGCCGATTATCTGACGCGTGGCGACATTGCTGTGCTTCGCTACGACGACCGCGGCACTGGTGGTTCTTCGGCTTGCAGCCCCGATGTCACTACTGCCGATTTCGCCCTCGATGCACTGGCTGCCGTGCGCTATTTGCATACTGTGCCCGAAATCAACAAAAAGAAAATTGGCATTGTGGGTCATAGCGAAGGCGGTCAGATTGCCATTATGCTTGCTGCCGAGCATCCGAAGGATGTGAAATTCATCAGCACGTTGGCTGCTCCGGTGGTTAAGGGCAAAGACCTTATGATTAGCCAAAATGAGGATATGGCTCGTTCAAAAGGCGTTGAAATCACGCCCGAGCAGCGTAACCGTCTTGAAATGGCTTTTTCGGCAATCGACACCATAACCGACGTTGACGTGTTGAGAAACCGCCTTTATCACATCATGACCGACGGCAAATCGGCTCAAGAAATGATTAATATCAATAGCCAAATCATGGTTATGACCACGCCGTGGTACACCCATTTTGTGCGTTATAGTGCAGTGCCCCACCTCAACATGATGCGTCAACCAATGTTGGCGTTTTATGGCGGACACGATGTGCAGGTGAATGCCACCCTCAATTCTGCCACCCTCGGCGCTTCGTATGGCGGAAAGAAACTCGAAATTGAGAGCGGGTTGATGTATAATCACCTGTTCCAGGAATGTGTTGAGCCTACTGCCGATTATGGCAACATCGAGCAAACCATTTCGCCAAAAGTGTTGCAGCGGCTGCTCGATTGGATAAAACTCCGTTGAAAAATTTGGTGGAAAACCGCCATTTCGCCCAAAAAAATTTGGTGGAAAACCCCACTTTC
>JBJEKD010000038.1:0-1879 GCA_051878455.1 Muribaculaceae bacterium | reverse complement strand
GCCTAAAAAAATTTGGTGGAAACTGCCACTTTCGCCTAAAAAAATTTGGTGGAAAACCCCACTTTCGCCTAAAAAAATTTGGTGGAAACTGCCACTTTCGCCTAAAAAAATTTGGTGGAAATCGCCATTTTCGCTCAAAAAAGTTTGGTGGAAACCGCCATTTTAGCCAAAAAAATTTGGTGGAACTGCGGTTTTAGAGCAAAGTTGACATCATTGATGTAATAAATTGATATGGTTTTAGATGCTCCAATAATAGTTTGCTTTATGTAAAAAGGTTGATTAGCCTCTACAATAAATCAAAGAAATTTTTTAACTTTGTGTTAATGGAAAATTATATTGTATCTGCCCGTAAATATCGTCCAGCGACGTTTCGTAGCGTTGTAGGGCAACAGGCTCTTACCCACACTCTTAAGTCGGCAATCGAGAGCGACCGCTTGGCGCACGCCTACCTGTTTTGCGGACCGCGTGGCGTGGGCAAGACTTCGTGTGCCCGCATCTTTGCAAAAACAATCAATTGCCTGAACCCAACAGCCGACCGCGAAGCGTGCAACCAATGTGAATCGTGCGTGGCTTTCAACGAACAGCGCAGTTATAACATTGTGGAACTCGACGCTGCCTCAAACAACTCGGTTGACGACATCCGCAACCTCATCGACCAGGTGCGTATTCCGCCGCAAATCGGTCGTTATCGCGTGTTCATCATCGACGAGGTGCACATGCTTTCGCAACAGGCTTTCAACGCCTTTCTGAAGACGCTTGAGGAGCCTCCGGCTCACGCTATATTCATTCTCGCCACCACCGAGAAGCATAAGATTATACCCACTATTCTCAGCCGTTGCCAAATCTACGATTTCTCGCGCATCACTGTGCACGACATTGTTGAGCAACTGCAATACATTGCTTCGCAAGAAGGCATCGCTGCCGAACATTCGGCGTTGAACGTGATTGCCCAAAAAGCCGACGGTGCTATGCGCGACGCTTTGTCGATTTTCGACCAAGTGGCTGCCGCTTCGGAGGGCAACATAACCTATCAAAGCACGATTGCCAACCTTAATGTGCTCGACCACGACTATTATTTCCGTCTGGTGGAGGCGTTCAAGAAGTGCGACGTGCCCGAGGCTTTGCTCATCTACAAGGATGTGCGCGACCACGGCTTCGACTCGAAATTTTTTGTCAACGGCTTGGCACAGCACCTGCGCGACCTTATGGTGGCTTATGACCCCAAAACGCAGTGCCTGCTTGAAATGAGCGACGAGGTGGTGAAGCAGTTCGCCGAACAAGCCGTTACGCTCCACCCAAAGTGGTACTACCGCGCTATGGACCTCTGCAACACTTGCGACCTCAACTACCCCACTGCCACCAACAAGCAGTTCCTCGTTGAACTCACGCTAATCAAGATATGCCAAATTCTCGACCCAACGCCTAATCCTGGCGGCGGTGGAGGCCAACCGTTACGCTCAATAGCGCAACAGCAGCAACAAGCTCCGGCTGCACAACCGCGGCAATCGGCTCCGGCGCAAGCACCGCAGCACACCCCCACTGCTACGGCGGCACCGCATCCGGCTCGGCCGTTGTCGCCCATGGGTGGCGCTCCGCATCAGCACTACGAACCCAAAGTGGCGCAGCAGCCTCATTCGTTCAACGTGGGGCAAACTGTGCGCTTCGACAAACCCGAGGAACGCAACAAGGTGCAAAACACCACTCATCTGCGCCGTGCTGTGTTCAATCAGGAGATGCTCACCTCGGCATGGAACCGCTTTATTGCCGACAATCCCACACGACGGCTCATCACAAGCATCATGAGTATGACTGTCCCTACCATTGTGAGCGAAAACGTGTTTGAAATTCAAGTTGACGAAGGTCAGAAAAACATTGTCGA
>JBJEKD010000037.1:0-27723 GCA_051878455.1 Muribaculaceae bacterium | reverse complement strand
TGAAAATGAAGACGGCTCGGTGACAGTGTGGGTTAACGAGATGGAACGAATGACTCACCAAAAAGGTATGGCAGGGTTCACCCTACGTCCCGGGTGTGCCTATCTTGAGATTAACGGGGTGGTGTATAACCGAACTGATGTGCCTCAAACATTCTTGTGGTGGGCAAATCCGGCTGTTACGGTTAACGACCATTATCAGAGTGTGTTCCCGTCGGATATTAATGCGGTGTTCGACCACGGTAAGCGAGCGGTGGAGAGTTTCCCGATAGCAACGGGCACATATTATAAAATGGATTATTCGGCAGGTGTCGACATATCAAACTACAAAAATATAAAAGTGCCTACATCGTATATGGCTGTAAACTCGAAGTATAACTTTGAAGGCGGATATGAAAATGACACCCGTGCCGGTATGCTCCACGTCGCTAATCATCATCTTGCTCCCGGCAAAAAGCAGTGGACGTGGGGAAATGGCGACTTCGGCCGTGCCTGGGATAGAAACCTCACCGACGACGACGGACCATATATCGAACTTATGGCAGGCGTTTACACAGAGAATCAGCCCGATTTTACATGGCTTATGCCATACGAGGAGAAGCATTTCACGCAGTATTTCATGCCTTATCGCGAACTTGGTGTGGTGAAGAACGCTTCGCGCGATTATATAATTAATTTGACGCCCTGCGGCGATGATAAGGTTGAAATAGGTGTTTTTGCCACTTCAACCTTGAAAACCACAGTTAAACTTGTTGGCGACAATGGAGAGGTATTGTTTAAGCGAGAGATGACACTTTCGCCTGAAAGTGTGTTTGTGCAAAAAGTCGCTACTAATGGCATCGCTTTCGACAAACTCACTCTTTTTGTTGGTGATAAATTGTATTGGCATGCCGAGCCTGACGAAATTCGCCCTATTCCTGATGCTGCCGAAGCGGCTATCGACCCAAAAGATGTGAAAACGTGCGAGCAGTTGTATTTAACAGGTTTGCATCTTGAGCAATATCGCCATGCAACATATAATCCGGTTGATTACTATGAAGAGGCATTGCGCCGTGATTCAATGGACTATAGGTGCAATAACGCCCTCGGATTGTGGTATATACGCAAAGCCCGATTCGATTTGGCTGAAACATATCTTCGCAAAGCCGTAAAGACGATTATGCGCCGTAATCCTAACCCTTATGATGGAGAACCGGTGTATAATCTTGGATTGGCATTGAAATATCAAGGAAAACTTGACGAAGCATACACAATGTTCTGGAAATCTACTTGGAACAAAGGGTGGGCAGATGCCGGCTATTTTGAAGCAGCAAAGATATCGGTTGCTCAAATGAGATTTGATGATGCGCTCGATGAGTTGAATCGCGCATTGATAAATAACTACCATAACCATAAGGCTCGTGCGCTAAAGGCTGCTGTGCTACGCCACATTAACAGAATTGACGAGGCAAAAGCCCTTTGTGAAAAATCGTTGACATTCGACAAGTTTAATTATGGCTGCATGTTTGAAATGGACTTGATGGCAGGCGATAAGTCGCATGCCGGGATAGTGGGGCTAATGCATGACGATGCCAATAATTATGAAGAACTGGCTTTGGATTATCTGTTTGCAGGTTTAACCAGCGAGGCTTTGCAAGTGCTTGAACTTGCAGTATCGGCGAATGCTGCAACCCCAATGACGTATTACTATATGGCATTTGCCGGCAAACGTGAAGCCTTAACGATTGCCAAGCAGGTTTCGCCAGATTATTGTTTCCCAAACAGGCTTGAAGCAGCAGTGGCATTACAAATGGCAATGAAAGAAGATGTGACCGACTCGTTTGCATCATACTATCTGGGCTGTTTGTATTATGATAAGCGACAATATTCGATTGCTAAAGAATGTTGGGAAAAGTCGATGAGGCTCAATCCCGATTTCCCCACGGTGTGGCGAAATCTTGCGCTTGTTTATCACAACAAATGTGGTGATGCAGCCAAAGCATTGGACTGCATGAAGAAAGCATTTGAACTCGACACCACAGATGCACGAGTTCTTATGGAATATGACCAACTATTGCGTAAGATGCATGTTTCGCACAAAGAGCGTTTGGCACGTCTTGAAAAATACAAGAATCTGTGTGATGAGCGCTATGATTTGACACTTGAACGCGTTACGTTGCTCAACTTGTGCGGCAAATATGCCGAGGCAAAAGAATTGCTTGATGCTCATGTTTTTCATCCTTGGGAAGGCGGAGAAGGCAAAGTGCCGGCTCAATATCAGATATGCCGAGTGGAACTCGCTAAACAGGCATTGGCAAATAGTCAATGGAATGAAGCATATAAATTGCTTCAAGAGTGTCTTGATTATCCAAATCATCTTGGTGAAGGCAAGTTGCATGGAGCACAGGAAAACGATTTCTATTATCTTATGGGTTGTGCGCTTTGCGGAATGGGCAAGGATGATGAGGCAAAAGAAAAATGGGCTGTTGCTGCACAAGGCAATCAGGTGCCTGTGGCAGCTATCTATTATAATGATGCCAAACCCGACAAGATTTTCTATCAAGGAATGGCTCTCCGTCGACGTGGACTGGAAGATAAAGCACGCGGGAAGTTCAATATGTTGGTAAACTATGGACAGCAGCACATTTTTGAGGAACAAAAACTTGACTATTTTGCCGTTTCGTTGCCTGATTTGCTCATCTGGGACGATTCGCTCGATGCAAAAAATGTGATACATTGTAAATACATGCTTGCCCTTGGCTACTATGGACTTGGCGACACTAAGCATGCACAGAGATATCTTAATGATGTTTTAGAGTCAGATAATAATCATCAAGGCGCACTTGCGTTATTGTCATTTGTTGAATTGAGCCAATGAATATTTCTGCGTAATAGTTACAATTGTATATAGTGTGCGGCTGCCTCTTTGAGTGATTCAATTACGGGGCTGCCGCATTTTATTTTCTTTCTACGGCATAAGTGACAATAATGCGCCGTCAGGCAGAAGATGTTTTGCGTTTGGTATGGCTTTGGGTATGAGGCATAAATGCATGGCTAAAAATTGGCTGTATCTCACAAATTTTCATTATCTTTGCAAGCATTAAATGTATGTTTCACTAAAAATAGATATTGATACTATCAAAATAATATAATTTCGGCATGAACAATCGATATAGCGAATATGCAAGATTAAATTTGTCAGAGATAAATAAGGCAGTGTTGAAACAATGGGATGCAGAGGACGTGTTTGCCCAAAGCATCAAAGAACGTGATGGAGCGCCCTCGTTTGTGTTTTTTGAGGGACCGCCATCGGCAAACGGTATGCCGGGCATACACCATGTGATGGCACGCACCATTAAGGATATAATCTGCCGATACAAGACTATGCAGGGTTATCAGGTTATGCGCAAAGCCGGTTGGGATACTCACGGACTTCCTGTGGAACTTGGCGTAGAAAAGGCTTTAGGAATAACCAAAGAGGATATAGGAAAGAAGATTTCGGTTGACGAGTATAATGCTGCTTGTCGCAGAGAAGTTATGAAATATACCAAGGAATGGACCGACCTAACTCACAAGATGGGTTATTGGGTCGACCTTGACCATCCATATATCACCTATGAAAATAGTTATATCGAAACATTGTGGTGGCTTTTGAAGCAACTTTACAATAAGGGGCTTCTGTATAAAGGCTACACCATTCAGCCATATTCGCCTGCAGCTGGCACAGGATTGAGTTCTCACGAATTAAATCAGCCGGGTTGCTATCGTGATGTTAAGGACACCACAGTGACTGCCGCTTTCAGAGTGATTGCTGATGGAAACGCGTTGGTTGAATCAATTAAGAATAGTGCCGATGCCCGTTTTGCCGAAAACGTAAACATACTTGCATGGACAACCACTCCATGGACATTGCCTTCGAACACAGCGTTGTGCGTGGGCGAAAAGATTGAATATGTGGCTGTTGAAAGTTATAATCCGTATAGCGGCGTTCCAGGTGTGTTTGTGCTTGCTAAGGCAAGACTGAACGCATATTTTGCTGCAGAAGGCGCAGATATGCCGCTTGACGCATACGAACCCGGGAAAAAGGTTGTTCCTTATCGCGTTATAGCAGAGTTTACCGGTGCTGATATGCTTGGCATGAAGTATGCTCAGTTGTTCCCATGGGTTAAACCAGTGGCTAAGCAAGGCGATGGCTTTGAGGTTAAACAAGCCGATGCTTTCCGCGTAATCCCTGGCGATTATGTGACTACCGACGATGGTACGGGTATTGTACATATTGCACCTACATTCGGTGCCGACGACGCACAAGTGGCAAAAGCAGCCGGCATACCTTCTTTGTTTATGATTAACAAAAAAGGCGAAACCCGTCCAATGGTTGATTTCTCAGGCAAATATTGGCTGATGGATGAACTCGACGCTGATTTCGTGAAAGAATGTATCGACGCTGAATTATATGGCGAATATTCGGGCGCATTTGTGAAGAACGCTTATGACCCGAAATATAATGTGGGTGGCAAGTATGATGAAAAGGCTGCTTCGAAAGATGAAGATTTGAATATTGTGCTTTGCATGAAGATGAAACAGGCAGGCACAGCATTTAAGATTGAGAAGCATGTGCATAACTACCCGCATTGCTGGCGCACGGACAAACCTATTTTGTATTATCCTTTGGATAGTTGGTTCATTAAGTCGACAGCGTGCAAGGACCGTATGTACGAACTTAATAAAACCATTAAATGGAAACCAGAGCACACTGGTACAGGCCGTTTTGGCAAATGGCTTGAGAACCTCAACGACTGGAATTTGAGCCGTAGCCGTTATTGGGGTACCCCATTGCCTATATGGCGCAGCGAATCGGGCGAAGAAAAGTGCATTGGCAGCATTGCTGAGTTGTATGACGAAATTGAAAAGTCGGTTGCTGCCGGCGTGATGAAGAGCAATCCATACAAGGAAAAAGGCTTCGTTCCTGGCGATTACAGCAAGGTTAACTACGATAAGATTGATTTGCATCGTCCGTATGTCGATGACATTGTGCTCGTATCAGACTCGGGTAAGCCGATGAAGCGTGAACTCGATTTGATTGACGTTTGGTTCGACTCGGGCGCTATGCCTTATGCTCAAATTCACTATCCGTTTGAAAACAAAGAAGCACTCGACAATCGCACTGTTTATCCAGCCGACTTTATTGCCGAAGGCGTTGACCAGACACGTGGTTGGTTCTTTACCCTACATGCAATCGGCACAATGGTGTTTGATAGTGTGGCATATAAGAGCGTGATTTCAAATGGTCTTGTGCTTGACAAGAACGGCAATAAGATGAGTAAGCGATTGGGCAATGCGGTTGATCCGTTTGGCGCAATTGAGAAATATGGCACTGACCCATTGCGTTGGTACATGATTTCAAATTCATCGCCTTGGGATAACTTGAAGTTCGACACCGATGGCGTGGAAGAAGTGGTGCGTAAATTCTTTGGTACAATCTACAACACTTATTCGTTCTTTGCATTGTATGCCAACGTAGATGGCTTTGATGACACTTTGCCACAGGTGGCATTTGAAAAGCGTCCTGAAATTGACCGATGGATATTGTCGTTGCTCAACTCTTTAATTAAGGAAGTTACAAAGCAACTTGACGATTATGAACCTACAAAGGCAGCCCGAGCAATTCAGGATTTCGTTGGTGACAATTTGAGCAACTGGTATGTTCGTCTTAACAGAAGACGTTTCTGGGCAGGCGAGATGAACGAGGATAAACTTTCGGCTTATCAGACATTGTATCAATGTCTTGAAACTATTTCATTGCTTATTGCTCCGGTATCGCCATTCTTTGCCGACCGCCTCTATCGTGATTTGACTTTGGTGACTAAGGGCAATGTTAAGTCGGTTCATTTGGCTAAGTTCCCGGTATGCGACGAGAGTGTGATAAACACTGAACTTGAGGAGCAAATGAAGATGGCTCAAGATATTACTTCAATGGTGCTTTCGCTTCGTCGCAAGAGCAACATTAAGGTGCGTCAACCGCTCACAACAATAATGATTCCGGTTGCTGACGAAAAGCAAAGACGTGAAATTGAGGCTATTAGCGCACTTGTGTTAAACGAGGTTAATGTGAAAGGCATTAAATTCGTGAGCAACGAAGAAGGCGTGCTTGTGAAACGTGTTAAACCTGATTTCAAGAAACTTGGTCCGAAATTCGGCAAGATAATGAAGGCTTTGGCTGCTAAAATCACAGCGATGTCGCAGTCGGAGATAATCGAATTTGAAAAGGCTGGAGAGTTTACATTTGATGTTGATGGCAACAGCGCCGTTGTGACAGCCGATTGTGTTGAAATAATTTCGGAAGATATTCCGGGTTGGCTTGTTGCTAATGAAGGGTCGTTGACGGTAGCGTTAGACATCACGGTGACAGACGAACTCAAGAAAGAAGGTTATGCACGCGAACTTGTGAACAGAATACAAAACATTCGCAAGAGCAAAGATTATGAAATAACCGACAAGATACTCGTTAAAATAGCGAGCGATGAACACACCAACGAGGCAGTTAGCGATTATAACGACTATATTGCCAAGCAGGTTCTTGCCGATTCGATAGAGGTGGTTCAGCAACTTGATGGACCAGATGTGGTTGAATTGGATATGGATGATTTTAAACTGAATGTATATATTTCAAAGGCTTGATTCATTATCCTATTTATTTGAATAAATGTTTTTCCAATAATAAATAATCTACGATTATGGCTGAGAAGATGAGATATTCTGATGCTGAATTGCAAGAGTTCAAAGAATTGATACTTGCCAAACTTGCTCAGGCTCAAAAAGATTATGAGATGCTCAAGACCAATATTACAAACATCAACGACACGGCAGACACGTCGCCTACATTTAAGGTCCTTGAAGAGGGTGCAAACACCCTTGGCAAGGAATCGGCGGCTCAATTGGCGAACAGACAGTTGCTGTTCATCAATAAGTTGAAGGCTGCATTGGTGAGAATTGAGAATAAGACATATGGAATATGTCGCGAGACAGGAAAACTTATTCCAAAGGAGCGCTTGCGCGTTGTTCCTCATGCTACACTGTCGATTGACGCAAAGAAACAGGGAAAGCATTAAGATTTTTTGAGGACTGAACAAATTATTCAGGCAGATTATTATTGATGAAGATAACAAGAGGATGTTTTGCAGCATTTATTATTGTTGCAATTGTTATTATTGACCAAGTGTTAAAGATTTGGGTCAAGACTCATTTCTTTTATGGTGAGGAGTTTAGAATTACCGATTGGTTTATCCTTCGTTTTATTGAAAACAACGGGATGGCATTCGGAATGGAATTTGGCAGCAAATTAATTCTCACATGGTTCAGAATAATTGCAGTGATAGCGTTCTGCATTTTTATATCGAAGATAAAGAAACGTGCCGACATACGCACCGGTTTTATAATGTGTATTGCATTAATCACGGCAGGTGCATTGGGTAATGCGATTGATTGCGTTAGTTATGGAGTGATTTTCGACAATCCGGGATTTATGCAAACAGCCACATTGTTCCCTGAAGGTGGAGGCTACGGAACATTGTTTAACGGCAGAGTGGTTGATATGCTCTATTTCCCGTTGATGGAGTGGGATTGGCCATCGTGGATGCCAATGGTTGGAGGTGACCATTTTGTTTTCTTTCAGCCGATTTTTAATATTGCAGATGCTGCCCTGACTGTGGGCACTGCCATTTTGATTTTGTTTTACTCGAAGGATTTGGCTATCGCTATCGACAACAAGAAAGCGGATAATAATCCCGAAGGCGAAACCAAAGAGGATTAATTGCAGAAAAAGATATGCAACGCTTAGTGTCGCAAATAATAGTGCTCTGTATTGTGGCCGCCTTGTCGTCATGCGATAAGGCGCCTCGTCATGTTATTGGCGAGAGTGATATGGTGGATTTGCTTGTTGACATTCATGAAGCAGAAGCGTTGATTGACATGGAGCCGAAACTCTATGGAAACGATAGCGTTCGCAAATCATTGAAACAATCGGTTTTTATGAAGCACGGCGTAACTGCCGAAAAGTTCGACACCTCGATGGTGTGGTATTCGCGCAATATGGCTGTGTATACCGAGGTGTATGAGCGAGTGCTTAGAAATCTTGAGAAAAAACGCGACGACCTCGACAGGAAGGCTGGTAAGGTTGATGCCTCGATACATCGTCACAACACAGGAGTTAAATATAAAGACTTCGGTGATACTGCCGATGTGTGGAAACTTGGTCGCCAATTGGTGATTACCTCAGGTTTGGGCAAGAATATGTTGCCGTTTACTTGTATGTCGAACCAAGAAACACAATCTGGCGACAAATATAAGTTGATGATTAAATTGCTTAATAATCGTGCCAGTGTGAAGTCGCTTGTTGGCGTGGAATATGTTGATGGCTCAGTAACATTTATTGAACGCCCGTCGACGTCGGAAGGGTGGAATGAATTCACCGTTCAGAGCGACTCGCTCAAGAAGATT
This sequence comes from Muribaculaceae bacterium, assembly GCA_051878455.1. GTDB lineage: Bacteria > Bacteroidota > Bacteroidia > Bacteroidales > Muribaculaceae > SFTJ01. Next base: position 19,251 of record JBJEKD010000037.1, on the reverse strand, counting down.
AAGAATGTGTTTGGCTACATCAAATTTGATGTCCGCTCAAAGCAAACAGTTTGCTATATTGATAGCATTATGCTATTGCGCACACATCTTGACCGCAACACCTATGGCATGATTAACATGCAAAAGACCCTCGACCGCAACAAGCCGACGCAACCGGACAAAAAAGAAGCCTTGCAAGAGGATGCTAAGGTTGAGGAGATGAAAACTGCACCGATTGAAGCCCCAGACACGCGTGTTGGCGACCGTAGGTTGGGCGCAGCCCGTCGTGAACGTGTCCTGCAACAGGAAAAGGCTGTGATTGAGGCTCCTGAAGTTGTAGTTCCTGAAAAGCAATTATCATCACCTAAAAGCAAAAAACGATGAGCGTAGCAATAGTGAAATATAATGCCGGAAATGTTTTCTCGGTAAAGTGTGCTTTGGCCCGCATTGGTGTTGAGGCATTGGTTACTGACGATGAGGCTATTTTGAAATCGGCTGATAAGGTGATTTTCCCTGGAGTGGGAGAGGCTTCAACGGCAATGGCTTATCTGCGCGAGAAAGGTCTTGACCGTGTGATATGCGATTTGCAGCAGCCGGTGCTTGGCATCTGCATAGGGTTGCAACTGCTATGCGATTCGTCGGAAGAAGGTGATGCAAACTGCCTTGGCGTTTTCAAAGGCATTAGGGTGCGAAAGTTTGTTGCTGATTTGAAAGAGGATAATATAAAAATTCCTCAAGTGGGATGGAACACCATAAATGTTGTGAAGCCCAATCGGCTAATTGATGAGAGCCTAAATGGACAATATGTGTATTATGTTCATAGTTATTATGCTCCTGTTTCAGCCGAACACACAATAGCAACTACAACTTACGGCACAGATTATAGTGCTGTGCTAAATAATGGCAATTTCTTTGCCACACAGTTTCATCCCGAGAAAAGTGGAGTTGTGGGTGAAAAGATTTTAACGAATTTCCTGAAGTTATGATAGAGATTGTTCCTGCCATCGACATTATTGACGGAAAGTGTGTGCGCTTAACAAAAGGCGACTATAATCGGCAAAAGGTGTATAGCGGTTCGCCCGTTGACGTGGCAAAAAGTTTTGAAGATTGTGGTTGCACATCGTTGCACATGGTTGACCTTGACGGGGCAAAATCGAAACATATAGTGAATTACAAAGTGCTTGAACAGGTGGCAAGCCACACTTCGCTCCACATTGATTTTGGTGGAGGACTGAAGTCGGACGATGATTTGCGCATAGCATTTGAATGTGGTGCGGAAATGATAACCGGCGGAAGCGTGGCAGTGAAAAATCCTGAAATGTTTGAGCATTGGCTGATGAAGTTCGGGCCGGAGAAGATTATTCTTGGTGCCGACTCGCGAGACGGAATGATTTCAACTGATGGTTGGCTTGAGAACAGCGATTGTGAGTTGGTATCGTTTGTGAAACGCTATGCCTCAAAAGGGATAAAAAGGGTGATAAGCACCGACATCAATCGCGACGGGATGATGAAAGGTCCGGCGGTTGACTTATATAGGCAAGTGCTTGCTGAGGTGCCTGATATCACACTGATTGCAAGCGGCGGCGTGTCGAAACTTGACGACGTTATGGCACTTGACGAAATTGGTATTCCTGCTGTTATTGTGGGGAAAGCGATATATGAGAACGGCATTTCACTGGCTGATTTGAGTCGGTTTAACAGTGGTAGATGATTGTGCTTTCGGTTTAAGTTCATATATAATTTAAGATATGCTGGCAAAACGAATAATTCCGTGTCTGGATGTCAAGAATGGCGAAACGGTGAAGGGCGTAAACTTTGTTAATTTCCGTTCGGCAGGCGACCCTGTTGAACTGGGAAAGCATTACAGCGCCGAGGGAGCCGACGAATTGGTTTATCTTGACATCACTGCATCGCTTGAAGGCCGCGACACGTTTGTGGCTCTTGTGAAGAGAGTTGCAGAAAATCTTAGCATACCATTCACCGTTGGTGGGGGAATCAATAAACTTGACGACGTGGGTGTGATGTTAAATGCCGGTGCAGATAAGATTTCAATTAATTCGTCGGCATTGCGCAATCCGTCGCTTATCGGTGATATTGCGAACAATTTTGGCAATCAGGTTTGCGTGGTTGCAATTGATGCCAAGTTGGAAGATGATGGCAAGTGGCACTGCTATGTGAAAGGTGGTCATGAACGCACCGAACGCGAATTATATGAATGGGCGCATGAAGCGCAAGAGCGTGGTGCAGGAGAGATTCTGTTTACGAGCATGAATCACGATGGCGTAAAAACCGGTTTCGCTTGTGAAGCACTGCGAAAACTGCACGACACGTTGTCGATACCAATCATTGCATCGGGCGGCTGTGGCAGTATGCAGCATTTTGCCGAGGTGTTTGATTACGGTATGGCTGACGCCGCTTTGGCAGCAAGCGTATTTCATTTCAATGAAATATCGATAAAAGAACTTAAGGAATATCTATGGGATAATAATATTAATGTGAGAAGAATATAATAAGTTATGACACTTGATTTTGATAAAATGGGCGGATTGATACCTGCGATTGTGCAGGACGCTCGTACAAAAAACGTGCTGATGCTGGGGTTTATGAATAGCGAAGCATATGAAAAGACACTTGAACTGAAAAAGGTGACTTTTTATAGCAGAACTCGTAATAAGATATGGACAAAAGGCGAGGAGAGTGGACATTTCCTGGACGTGGTGTCGATTGAAAGCGATTGCGATAACGACACGCTTCTCATAAAGGCTATACCAAATGGACCTGTATGCCACACTGGTAGTGCCACATGTTTCAACGGCGATAATTCGGCAGGTATTCAATTCCTGTCGGAATTGCAGGACTTTATAGAGAAACGCTATAAAGAAATGCCTTCGGGAAGTTACACCACATCGCTTTTTGAAAGCGGCATAAACCGTATGGCGCAAAAGGTGGGCGAAGAGGCTGTTGAAACGGTTATTGAGGCAACCAACGGCACCGATGGGCGTATGATGTATGAGGCGGCTGATTTGCTGTATCACTTGATTGTTTTGCTCACTGCCAAAGGCCGTCGCATAGAGGAACTTGCCGATGCTCTTAATCAACGTCATAACAAACCAAAGGAGCAGTATGACAAAAATTGTTAGTTACAAGAATGTTGAAATTCTGCGCAACGAACTTGTCGTTCTTAAAAATGTGTCGTTTTCGCTTGAAAAAGGCGAATTCGTTTACCTTATTGGAAAGGTGGGGAGCGGCAAGAGCAGTTTGCTGAAATCGATGTATGCCGAGATACCAATTCAGGAAGGCGATGCTCAGATTTTGGATTTCGATTTGATTGGAATAAAAAAGAAGCAGATACCGATGCTTCGCCGAAGCATTGGCATTGTGTTTCAGGATTTTCAGTTGCTCACCGACCGTTCGGTGTATGAAAATCTTCGTTTTGTGTTGAGAGCCACGGGATGGAAGAATAAGCAGGATATTGACGACCGCATAGAGGAAGCGTTGCAGCAAGTGGGCATGACAACCAAGTCGTATAAGATGCCACATCAACTTTCGGGAGGCGAGCAGCAGCGAATTGTGATTGCACGAGCCTTGCTCAATCATCCGCAGTTGATTTTGGCTGATGAGCCCACCGGAAATCTCGACCCGGAAACAAGCTCGCAGATTCTTTCGCTTTTGCAAGACATTTCGGGTCGCGGCACTGCTGTGATGATGGCAACACACAACATTCAACTTGTTAAACAGTTTCCTGCACGGGTGATGCGTTGTGCCGACAAGTCCTTAATTTGCGAATGTTCGCCGAATGATTACGGCATTGCAGAATAAAATTCTTTAGTAACAATAATTGTTTAAACGAAATAACAACTACACAAATATGAAATTCCCTATTGACGTTTTAAATAGCCATACCACTCCATTCTATTTCTACGATTTGTCGCTTCTGAAAGCCACATTGGCAGAACTGAAGTTGCAGATTGCCGACTCGCCTTTTGTGATACATTATGCTGTTAAGGCTAATGCCAACAGCTCATTGCTGGGCGTGATACGCGATGCCGGATTGGGCGTTGACTGCGTAAGTGGCTGGGAAGTTGAGGCTGCAATTAATGCAGGTTTCTGCCCCGACAACATCGTGTTTGCAGGCGTGGGAAAAACCGATAGGGAGATTAATTATGCGCTCGATAACGACATTGAATGTTTCAACATTGAGTCGGAGCCGGAATTGAGAGTGATTAACGACTTGGCCTCAGCAAAAGGCAAAGTGGCTAATATTGCCATCCGAGTTAATCCTAACATCGATGCACACACACATCGTTACATAACCACCGGGTTGAACGACAATAAGTTTGGAATTAATTTGGAAATGCTCGACGATATTGTGGATTTGGCAAATAGCCTGCCGGCAATTAAATTGAAAGGATTGCATTTTCATATTGGTTCGCAGTTAACCGATTTTCAACCATACGAGATGTTGTGTGAAGTTACTAATCGACTTCAAGACCAATTCAACAGCAAAGGCATATACTTCGATACCATTAATGTGGGTGGGGGATTAGGCATTGATTATGGTAATCCTGATGAGAATGCAATCGCCGATTTCAAATCGTTTTTTGATGTGTTTAAGAAGAAAATGAATTTGAGAAATGGTCAGCAGTTGCACTTTGAGTTAGGCCGTTCGATTGTTGCGCAATGCGGTTCGTTAATAACTCTTGTTACATACGTTAAGCAATCGGTTGCAAAGAAATTTGCGATTGTTGATGCCGGAATGTCAGATTTGATTCGTCCGGCTCTTTATCAGGCACATCATAAGATAGAGAATGTTGCAAATTGGAGCAACAAGATTGAAAAATATGATGTTGTTGGACCGATTTGTGAGTCGAGCGACACTTTCGGCGTTGATGAGGAGTTGTCGGAATTGAAGCGAGGCGACTTGCTTGCAATACGTTCGGCTGGCGCTTATGGTGAAATAATGGCTTCGCACTATAATCTGCGCCCATTCGCACCATCGGTGATGTGGGATGAGGAATAGTATTTTCATTTCGACGGCAATTTTTTCAATTTGATGTAATCACAATCAAAATTGATTTGCTATTTTTGTGATATATTATTTTGAGTATGAGGAGATTTGTTGAGAAGAATATCGCATTAAGGATGATATTTGTTGCTGCAATTGCTGTGGCATTGTCGTTTGCGGTATCAGGCAAACAATTCACCGTTGTTATAGATGCCGGGCATGGGGGCAAAGATTACGGCGCCTGCGGTAAGACGGTTTACGAAAAGAACGTGAACCTGAACGTGGCACTAAAACTTGGCGAATTGATTTCTGATGAAATGTCGGATGTTAAGGTGGTGTACACTCGCAATGATGATCGTTTCCTGACTTTGCAGCAACGTGCCGATATTGCAAATAAGGCGAGTGGAAATTTGTTTATCTCAATTCACACCAATTCGGTTGATAAGTCGGCTAAGGGAAGAGCAACGATTAACGGTGCTGCAACATACACATTAGGAATGCACAAAACCGAGGAGAACCTGGCGGTGGCAAAGCGTGAAAACTCGGTTATTAAACTTGAAGATGACTTCACGACCACCTATCAAGGGTTCGACCCAAATTCAACAGAATCGTACATCATATTCGAGATAAATCAAAGCAAGCATGTTGAGCAGAGCGTTGATTTTGCAAGCCGAGTTCAGCGTGAATTTGCTAATACTGCGGGACGTAAGAATAACGGCGTACGTCAGGCTGGTTTCTGGGTACTTGCCAAGACCTCAATGCCGGCAGTGTTGGTTGAACTTGATTTTATTTGTAATCCAACGGTTGAGAAATTTTTGGGCTCATCGGATGGCCAAACGAAGTTGGCAAAGGCGATTTTTAAAGCCGTGAAATCGTATAAGAACAGTTATTACAGCACATCCACTAACAACGAGACACCGGCAGAGAAGCCGAAGAAGAAAAAAAAGTCAAATGTGGCGGAAGATGAAATCTACAATGAACCTTCATCGGTAGAAGAAAGTGCTGAAAGCGAAATTAAAGTTAGTGAAGATTCCGATGAGGTTGAATATCGCGTTCAGTTATTCACGTCGCCAAAAAAGTTAAAAAAGAACGACGACAGAATAAAGAATGTGAGCGAGATTAACTATTATTACGAAAACGGACTATATAAATATACATGCGGCAGATTAACAGATAAAAAAGAAGCATTATCTTTGCAGAAGAAAATGCGCAAAAGTTTTCCGCAGGCTTTTGTTGTGACGTTTAAGGGCGGTAAGCGAATTAAATAACTGACGAAAATAAATTAAAGAATCACATTTAATATATGAAAAAAGTTTTTTCAAGAGAGGCTTTGATTGCAATAACTGTGTTAATCAGTTTGTGCATTCTATATTTCGGAATAGAATATCTTAAAGGAATTAATCTGTTCAAGCCGGCAAACTTCTATTATGCGAAGTTTGAAAAAGTGGATGGGCTTGCAGTGTCGGCGCCTATAACAATCAACGGATTTCAGGTTGGTCAGGTGCGAGAAATCAACTATGATTATGAAACAAACGATATTTCGGTTTTGTTGAGTTTGAATAAAGACCTGCGCATACCCAAAGAATCGAATGTAAAACTCTCGGTAGATATGCTTGGAACTGCGCAATTGGTTTTAACACTGTCGAATTCTCCGGAGTTTTACAATGTTGGCGATGAAATTCCGTCGGGTGTTGTTGTAGGGTTGATGGATGCTATTGGCGGAGCCCTGCCTGCCGTGAATGATTTGCTCCCTAAAATAGACTCGATACTCACCAACATTAATGCTATCTTGGCAAATCCGGCATTGAATAATTCGGTAAGCCGCCTGGATGCCATTACTGCAGATTTGCAATCGAGTTCAAACGACTTAAAGCGTTTGATGAATAATCAGGTGCCTGGCATTATGAATAATGTGAACGGCATTACTGCAAACCTTAATTCAACAACTGCTAATATAAACGATTTATCGGCTGGTTTGAAAGATTTGCCACTGCAGGCAACAGTTGAAAACGCCAATGCTACTATGGCAAATTTGAAACTTTTGTCGGATAATCTTAACAACAAGAACTCTTCGCTCGGGTTGCTGATGAACGACCCCACACTATATCATCATCTCGACAATGCAATAGCAAGTCTTGACACATTGCTCACCGATTTGCAAAAGAATCCAAAGCGATATGTTACATTCAAAGTGTTTTAAAAGCGGAGTGAAGTTGACAACATAGAAACTATAGTAAGATTTTCGATTGTGTGGCGTTATTTGAACTAATTTCAAATAACGCCATATATATTTTTTCTTTAAAAAAGTGCTTTATGATATACTAAAACATAGGTTATTGAGGTGTATAAACTTTTAAGTATTGCTTTAATTTATATATGTTAATGCGTTGATATAGTTGTGTTTATGTTGTCTATTTAGTGTGTTTTAAGCGCTTTGTTTAAACATAGGTATCTAAAGTGTTGAAAATCAGTTATATTATAACAAAATCATAAAATGCAAATTTATTTTACATTTTTTTTTGTGAAATATTTTGACAAATTTTGTAATCCCAAATCTGATTAAAGCAGTAAAAAAACTAAATGGACAAGCAACAAGGTATTATATTATGGAATCGCTGTCTTGAGGTGATTAAAGATAATCTGCCGACCGAGCAATACGATGCTTGGTTCAAGCCGATTGTCGCTTTCGACTTCAAGAGCGATGGCTTGTACCTTGAGGTTCCGTCGTTATATTTTGTTGAGCAGATTGAAGAGAAGTTTAGCGATTTGTTGCAAAAGACGCTTAAGCGAGTTTTTAAGGATAATGTAAATATATATTATCGTTACGACTTGTCGGGCGGCGAAAAAGCCAAAGACAACAATTCTTCGATTACGCTAAAGCAACCAAAGAATGCGCCAAAGAACCCGTTTGTTCAAGATAGTGTTCCTGATATCGACCCGCAACTCAATCCGTATAATACGTTTGAAAACTATTGCGGGAGCATGAGCAATAAGTTGGCTGTGAGCATTGGTATGGCAATCGCAACAAATCCCGAATGTAAGACGTTTAATCCGATGTTTTTGTTTGGCGCTACCGGCGTGGGCAAGACGCATCTGGTGCAGGCGATAGGATTGAAGGCAAAGGAGACAAATCCGGCGTTGCGTGTGCTTTATGTAACGGCACGGGTTTTTGAAAGCCAATACACCACTGCTGTGCGTAACAATAAGACCAACGACTTCATTAACTTCTACCAAAGCATTGATATGCTTATTCTTGACGATATTCAGGAATTTGCCGGAAAAGTTGGTACGCAGAACACGTTCTATTATATATTCAACCACTTGCAGCAACATGGCAAGCAGATAATAATGTCGAGCGATTGCCGTCCGGCAGACATGGATGGCTTTGTGCCTCGGTTGGTGTCGCGCTTTAAATGGGGCGTTACGGTTGAAATTTCAAAGCCCGACTACACGTTGCGCCGTGATGTGTTGAGCATGCGCGCTTCACAGGACGGATTGTTGATTCCGTGCGATGTCCTTGACTACATAGCAAGTAATGTTACTGACAGCGTGAGAGAACTTGAAGGAATCATGACGTCGTTACTTGCTTATTCAACAGTGTTGAACTCCGATATAACCATTGATTTGGCAAGCAGCGTGATATCGAATGCTGTTAAGACATCGAAGAAACAGATTACGTTTGAGATGATTGTTGAAACCGTCTGCTCGTTCTACGATGTTAATATCGATGCTGTGTATGGTAAGACCCGTAAGCGAGAGATTTCGGATGCTCGCCAGTTGGTGATGTATCTTGCTAAAGAACTCACGCAGTTGTCGTCGACAAACATAGGCGTTCGGCTGTCGCGCGACCATGCTACGGTTCTCCATTCATGCCGCACCGTGAAGGAGCGATTGACTGTTGACAAGAAGTTGCAGGAGGACGTTGAAAAAATTCAGAACGAATTAAAGAAATAAGGGTAAATCAGAATTAATAGTGAAAGCGGCAGGAAATGCGAAGATTCATCGTTTCCAGCCGCTTTTTTTAATATGAATATGCTTGATTGTTTAACCCTTACTGATTGAACAGGTGTCCGATTTGCTCGAGAGAGAAGTTTTCAAAGCTCGGAATGATGACTTTGGTGAGTGTGCCAATCTGTTCAACTGAACATGTGGTGCTAAGGGCAATGACTTTGGCGCCTGAAGCCAAACCGGCAGTGATGCCTTGCATCGAATCTTCGAAAATCACACAATCCTTAATGTCGACGCCGATTTTAGAGGCGCCTTTAAGGAAACACTCGGGATGGGGCTTGCTGTTGGTCACCTGGTCGCCGGTGATTATGTTGGTGAAATTGTCGCGAAAATAAGGTTGATGTTCAAACAGTTGTTCCATTTTCTTGTCGTCGCTGCTTGTTACAATGCACATCGGAATGTTGTTTTGCTTCAGTTGGCAAATGAATTGTTCCACGCCAGGGCAAATCTCGTAGGTCATCGCTTCTTGAAAGCGATTGAGCTTTTCTACGATTTCGTCTTGCATCTGCTTGTCGGGGAAATAGGTGTTAAGTATTGTTGGCAGGTTGCTGCCTTTGATACGTTCGGCAAAATCGGGGATGCCGGTGTTGTATTCAATTCCCATTTTGCCCCAGAAGATTGAATATTGGCTTTCGGTGTCGACAAGAACGCCGTCGAGGTCGAAAAGCACGCCTTTTGGAAGGTTGTTCGTCATAAAAATCAAGTAGATTAATAAAATTCGTGATTGCAAAGGTAGTCAAAATTTTTCAATTTGCTTTTAGTGTTGGGCTTTTACCGTGCGATGCCGTAGGGTTAATTTGGCTTCGATTGAGATTGAGTGGCGTAATTTTTTCGCTCAGGATTTGCAAGTGTGCCGAAAAATGTGTAATTTTGCAAAACAAACGGTGATTTAGTGTAGTGGCCTAGCACGCCACCCTCTCACGGTGGAGACCCGGGTTCGATTCCCGGATTCACTACAATTTACCGATAAAGCAGTCGCTCAAAAGGCGGCTGCTTTGTTATTTTTATGCTGAATAAAAGTGATATTTTCAAAATAATGTGTAATTTATTTTTTTATTTGAAAAAGTATTGATAGTTTTGAACATATAAAAGTGATGAGGTGTTTTAATGTTGACATCCTTCACGGCGAGGGAACGTAATTATTAATATTTAAAACTATAGAACTTATGAAACCATTACATGTTATTTTGGCGGTTATCGGAGGTGCTGTTGCAGGTGCTGCCATCGGTTTGCTGTTTGCTCCTGAAAAGGGCGCTGACACCAGATGCAAAATTGCCCAGATACTTAAAGACAAAGGCATAAAATTGAGAGGCGATAAACTCAACGAACTTGTTGACGAAATCACCGAACAGGTTGAAGAAGATGCAAAGGCATGATTGCCGTTGCTGCTTTTTAGTTAATAACAATCGCTTATCTGTTAATTAGTAAATTTATAATATGAAAGGAATTGGATTAGTATCAGCATTTCTTGGCGGTGCCATTGTGGGATGTGCCACAGCGATGTTGTTTGCACCAGAGAAAGGCTCTGATTTGCGTTCGAAAATCATAGATTTGCTCACGCGCAAGGGCATTGATTTCACCGATGATGAGGTGGAGGCCTTAATCACACAAATCACTTCGCAAATCGAAGAGTGATTTGTTTGAGGTTGAAATTGCGCTTTGTGTCAATTAGGCACGAGCGAAAACCGATTTGAGATATTTTGTTCTTGACGCTGACATGCTTGTGCACATTGTTTGCGTCAAGAATATTGTGTAAATAATAATAATGATAGATAGACATGGAATTAGGCAACTATAAGGAATTGTTCGCTGAAATAAAGAAATATGTCACTTTGCAGGTCGACTACACCAAATACACTGTGGCAGAGAAAATGGTAGTTTTGTTGTCGGCGATGGCAACAGCATTTGTGCTTGGTGCGCTGGGTTTTGGCGTGCTGTTCTATTTGTCGATTGCGCTTGCCGACTATTTGGCTATAATGCTGAATTGTTATTGGGGCGCTCACGTGATTGTTGCCTGCCTTTATGGATTATTGCTTTGGGGCGTGGTGATAATGCGTAAGCAATTGATTGTTAATCCTATTGCGAGATTCCTGTCGAAATTGTTTTTAAAGCCTAACGAATAAAAGAGATATGAATTCCGATAATAATATTAACGCAAGTGCATCGGAGCAATCGCCGATGCAGCCGACTGTTGATGCGTGGAAAGGATATGGCGTTGACGAATTGAGATACCGCAGGGCTTTGACCCTTGTTCGCCTTGAGTCGCAGAAGGCTTTGCTTGCTCAACGATTCAGGTTGCAGAATAAATCGCAAAACAAATTGTCATCGGGAGGCATATTAGGGCTTATTCGCACCATTTCAAGTAAATTGACGGTTTTCGACTATATTTTGCTTGGTCTTAATGTCTCGAAGTTGTTGCTCAAGTTTAGGAAGAAAAGACGATAAGAATACGATGAGCAGCGATTACATTGAAGTGAATTTTGAATTTCGTCCGCTTGATGCCGACGAGATGGACATATTGTGTGCTTTGCTTGCCGAGTTCGATTACGATTCGTTTGAAACCACCGATTGTGGAGTAAAGGCGTATGTTAATGCCGATTGCTACGACGAGAATAATATTAATACTGCCGTGTCGCTTTACAATTTCCACGCAAAGATTAAGTGGACGGCAAAGAAAGTGAAGCAAGAGGATTGGAATTCGGAGTGGGAGAAGAATAGTTTCACCCCGATTGTTATTGGCAATGATTGTGTGGTGCATGCCACCTATCACACCGATTATCCAAAGTGCAGATATGATATTCTCATAAATCCGAAGATGTCGTTTGGGTCGGGGCATCACGAAACCACTTCAATGATGATTGAGAGTTTGTTGGCTGCTGACGTTGAAGGCTGCCGGGTTGTTGATATGGGTGCCGGCACAGGCATACTTTCGATTGTTGCAGCAAAATTGGGCGCAGCAAGTGTGACCGGAATCGAGATTGATGAGATGGCTTATGAAAACGCTTGCGATAATTGCAGGCTGAACAATGTTGAAGTGAATATGATTCATGGCGATGCAATGTCGGTTGTTGGAATGAGTGGTTGCGATTTGTTTTTGGCGAATATAAACCGGAATATCATTCTAAACGATATTGACAAATATGCGTCGTGTATGAACAACGGAGCAAAACTGTTGGTATCTGGGTTTTATGAGAACGATTTGCCTGTAATTGACGAAAGATTAAAGAGTTTTGGTTTTAACCGGGTTAGCCATAAAGTTAAGAATGAATGGACTTTGGCGGAGTTTGTGCTAAGAAAGTGATGAAAATGCACATTTTTATGAAAAAATGATAGTTAAAATTGTTAAATTAACCATTTTAACTTTGTTTGAGGAAATTAATTATTAAATTTGCGACATCATATTAAGTGTCAAACGTAATTTTTATTAACAATATAGATATCTGAATGCCTATTGAATAAATTTACTTATTAAGCAAAATAATTGTTGTAATGAGAAATTTTAAGGACCTAAACGACGATTTGTTGGTTAGACGATACGTCGATGGTGAATGTAAGGCTTTTGATACATTGATAGAGCGATACAAGAATCGCGTATATAATTACATCTATCATCAAGTGCATGATGAATATGTTTCTGACGACATATTCCAAGAAACATTTGTTAAAGCCATTATGACCATTCAGCAAGGACGTTATGTTGAAAACGGCAAATTTTTGGCTTGGATAACTCGCATCGCTCATAATTTGATTATTGATTTTTTCCGTCAAGAAAAGGCGGAGAATATGCAGTCGTGCGATAGCCAGGAAGTGAATATCTTAAACCGAAAAGATTTGAGTGAGGATACAATTGAAGATAATATGGTTGTATCACAAATCCATGCCGACATTCGCAATCTTGTTCAAGCATTACCTTTATCGCAACGTGAAGTGCTTACGATGCGATACTACAAGAACATGAGTTTTAAGGAAATTGCCGATGCAACAAATGTTAGTGTAAATACTGCTTTGGGAAGAATGCGCTATGCAATAATTAATATGCGCAGATTGGCTCAAGAAAACAGGGTGTCATTGACGGTATAGGCGCAACCATACGCAATATTGTCGGGCGGAAATGTAGCCTTAGAAATCAGTTATTGAAATTTGCCGTATTTGAGTGTCGAATAGTGCTGTAACTGAAGTATTATTTAATATATGTAAAAAAGCACGGCGAATATAAAATAATTGTCCATTGGTATTCGTTATAGTTTTAAATTAACACAATAAAATGCCTATGGATAAATTCTACTCGACAAAACAACCAAACGAAAAATCTGTAAAGATGCCTAAACAGAGAACCGTAGACTTCATAAAGCAGTTTGCAAGAATTTGTTCTTATTCTACGATGTTGAGCGCTAATCTTGGAGGATTTTCGGCAAATTAAAAAGAAATTAATCGTATGTGCATGTCCAAATCTGTATTATTATGGATTTGGGCATGGTTTTTATATGTGAGTATGAATAGCAATCGAAGTGAATGTGGTTGTAAATTAATGACTTGAAAAATGACAATTTTTCGACTTTTATATACAAATTATTTTCATTAATTTTGTGAATAAACAACAACTATATTAATGACAAAATTTTAAGATGGCAACATACAGTTTTGATGAAGCATTCAAAGCATCGACAGAATATTTCGACGGAGACGAACTTGCTGCAAAAGTGTGGGTTAGCAAGTATGCTTTGAAGGATAGTTTCGGCAATTTATATGAACTGACGCCAGACGACATGCACCATAGGCTTGCGAGAGAAATCTCGCGAATTGAGAATAAATATGAAAACCCGATGTCGGAGGCAGAGGTATATGATTTGATAAAACAATTTCGCTATATAGTTCCACAGGGCAGCCCGATGTCGGGTATCGGCAATGATTATCAGGTTGGGTCGTTGTCGAATTGCTTTGTTATTGGTCTTGATGGTGAGCCTGACAGTTACGGCGGCATCATAAAGATGGATGAAGAGCAAGTGCAGTTGATGAAACGTCGTGGCGGAGTGGGGCACGATTTGTCGCATCTTCGCCCAAAGGGTTTCCCCGTGAAAAATTCTGCCTTAACATCAACAGGCATTGTGCCTTTCATGGAACGATATTCAAACAGCACCCGCGAGGTGGCGCAAGATGGCAGGCGAGGCGCGTTGATGCTTACAGTGAGCATTAAGCATCCAGAGTCGGAAGCGTTTATCGATGCAAAAATGACAGAAGGCAAGATTACGGGTGCAAATGTTTCGGTGCGAATCGATGACGACTTTATGAGGGCTGCTGTTAACGGCACTGAATATGAGCAAACATTCCCGGTGGATTCAGCCACTCCAGAATTGGTGAAAAAGATAAATGCCAGCGAGTTGTGGGCAAAAATCATTCATAATGCTTGGAAGAGTGCCGAACCGGGTGTGCTGTTCTGGGATACAATAACTCGTGAATCGTTGCCTGATTGTTATGCCGATTTAGGGTTTAAGACAATTTCTACCAATCCGTGTGGCGAGATTCCATTGTGCCCTTATGACAGTTGCCGGCTTTTAGCCATCAATTTATATTCGTATGTTGACAATCCGTTCACAGCCGATGCCAAATTTAACTTTGATTTGTTTAGGAAACATGTTGCTGCAGCGCAACGGATAATGGACGATATTATCGACCTTGAGATGGAAAAAATCGACAAGATAATCGATAAGATTGACAGTGACCCTGAAACGAAGGAGGTTAAATTCACCGAACGGAATTTGTGGACAAAAATCAGAAATAAGACAATCAAGGGACGTCGCACAGGTGTTGGCACAACAGCCGAAGGCGATATGCTTGCAGCGCTTGGATTGCGTTATGGCTCCGAGGAAGCAACAGAGATGTCGGAATTGGTGCATAAAACGCTTGCGTTGGCTGCTTATCGTTCGTCGATGATAATGGCAAAAGAGCGTGGCGCTTTTGATGTGTACGACTATAATCGTGAGTTGAACAATCCGTTTATTAATCGCATCTACGACGCCGAGCCAGAGTTGCGCGAATTGGCAAAGAAATATGGCCGCAGGAATATTGCGTGCCTCACGATTGCTCCAACCGGCACTACAAGTTTGATGACGCAAACCACGTCGGGCATTGAGCCGGTGTTTTTGCCTGTGTATAAACGTCGCCGTAAGGTTAACCCGAATGACGTTGATAGCCGCGTTGATTTTGTTGATGAAACAGGCGATGCATTCGAAGAGTTTGTGGTGTATCACCAGAAATTCCTCACATGGATGAAGATTAATGGAATTGAGGTGAAAGAAAAATACACCCAGGAAGAACTTGACGAGTTGGTGAAGATGTCGCCATACTATAAAGCCACTTCAAACGATGTCGATTGGGTGCAGAAGGTGAGAATGCAAGGTCGTGTTCAGAAGTGGGTGGACCACTCAATTAGTGTTACCATTAATCTGCCGAGCGATGTGAGTGAAAGTCTTGTGAACGAACTATATGTTGAGGCATGGCGGAATGGCTGCAAAGGATGCACTGTTTATCGCGATGGTTCGCGCTCGGGCGTGCTTATCTCTACAAATGGAGAAGAAAAGAAGAAAAACACCGGATTGCATTACATGGCAGAAGAAGAACGATTCTTGAAACGCCCAATCGAACTTGATGCAGATGTGGTGCGATTCCAAAACAATAAGGAGAAATGGATTGCATTCATCGGGTTGATTAATGGTCGACCTTATGAAATTTTCACTGGCCTTGCCGACGACGAAGAGGGCATTTTCTGCCCCAAGTCGGTCACTAAAGGTAAGATTATTAAGGCGATTGATGAAAACGGAAACAAACGCTACGACTTTCAGTTTATTAATAAACGTGGTTACAAAACCACTATTGAAGGCTTGTCTGATAAGTTCAACCCGGAGTTCTGGAATTATGCAAAACTTATTTCCGGAGTGTTGCGCTATGGCATGCCAATCGACCAGGTGATTAAATTGGTTGGCGGTTTGGAACTCGACAGCCAGTCGATAAACACATGGAAGATGGGCGTTGAGCGTGCCCTCAAAAAGTATTTGCCTAATGGAATGAAGGCAAACGGACAAAAGTGTCCTAACTGTGGCGCAGAAACACTTATTTATCAGGAAGGCTGCTTGATATGCACGTCGTGCGGCACATCGAAGTGTGGCTAATGCAATAAAATGAGAAGAATAATTATTTAAATACTATAAAGACCGATGAGAGTTAAATTAATAATCAATTATCGCACAAAATGGGGAGAATCGGTGTTTGTTTGTGGAAACATTCCCGTTCTTGGTTCTGACAGCGTTGAGCAAGCGTTGAAGTTAGACCCTGTTTACGACTCAGATTGGGTCGCAGAATTTGATGTGAAAGATTTGCATAATCTTGAATATACTTATTTAATTAAGACCGAACACGGTGTCGTGTTACGTCGCGAGTGGGGTCGCCGCCATACAATCAGCGGACCGATTAATGCCGAAGTGGTTACGGTGTTTGACAATTGGCAGGACTTGCCCGAAGATGCGCAGTTCTATTCCACAGCATTCACAAAAGGTATCTTCAGCCGCAAGTCGACTTCGCAAAAAGAGGTTGCCGCTGGTGGCGATGTTGTGTTAAGCGTATTCGCTCCGATGATTAATTCTAATCAGACGGTGGCAATCGTGGGCGAAAGCGAGCAACTTGGCAACTGGGATGTGTTAAAGGCAAAACCATTGAACTGCAGTGAGTTTCCTAAATGGTCCATCAGGTTGCAGAATGTAACTGAACCTATTGAATATAAATTCGTTATTCTTAATGCTGTAACCAAAGGACTTGAGGCGTGGGAATATGGCAATAACCGATTGCTTGAAGTGGAGCAGGCTTCTGACGAGGTTACCGTTTTGAATAATTTGGTGTTGAGAAACCCATTAAGCCCGTGGCGCGGTGCCGGCACTGCAATACCGGTGTTCTCGCTTCGCAGTGACGACGACTTTGGTGTGGGTGATTTCTACGATTTGTTTAAGTTGATTGATTGGGCTGAAGCGACTGAACAAAAAATAATTCAGTTGTTGCCAATCAACGACACTACAATGACTCGCACATGGCTCGATTCGTATCCATATAATGCAAATTCAACCTTTGCTTTACATCCAATGTATATTCGTCCGGATGCTATCGGCGAACTCGACGACAAGCAGAAAGCAGAATGGGCTCGTGAGCGTGCAAACAATCTCAACAAATTGGCTGTGGTGGATTATGAAGCAGTTAACGAACTTAAAGAATGGTACACAAAAGCGTTGTTTGCCCAGATGGGTCAAACACTTGCCAAGACCATTGCTTACAGGACATTTGTAAAAAACAATTTGTCGTGGTTGAAACCTTATGCAGCCTATAGTGTTTTGCGCGACCGTTACAAGACATCTGATTTCAATCAGTGGGAGGACTATTCGAAATACGATGAGGCGAAGATTGACGCATTGGTTGAAGCAAATCGCGATAAAATCAACTACGTTTATTTTGTGCAATTCCACCTCGACAAGCAGTTGCGTGAAGTGCGCAATTATGCCCATAAGCACCATGTGGTGTTAAAGGGTGATATTCCAATTGGCATAAGTTCTACAAGTGTTGATGCTTGGCTTAACCCGGAGTTGTTCCACATGGACTGCTCGGCAGGTGCTCCGCCCGATGATTTCTCTGTCATGGGTCAAAACTGGGGCTTCCCGACATATAATTGGGAGGTGATGAAGCGCGATGGCTATCAATGGTGGAAAAACCGTTTCCGCAAGATGGCTGAATACTTCGACGCTTATCGAATAGACCATATACTTGGATTCTTCCGCATTTGGCAGATTCCAAACGATGCCATTCACGGGCTTCTTGGCACATTCTATCCAGCAATGCCATACACTGCCGATGAAATGCGTGGCAGTTACGACTTTTGGATGAATCGCGAGAGATTCACCAAGCCGTATATTCACGAAAGTTTCATCTGGGACCTTTTTGGTGAATACACCGAGGAAGTGAAAGGTAGATTCCTGATAAATCGCGGCGATTATCGCTACGATTTGCAAGAGTTTGTGAGCACCCAAAAGGGCGTGAAAGATTATTTCAACCAATTCCCTGCCGACGACAAGAACCGTTTGATTAGCGATGGATTGATGCAACTGATTGATGAGGTGTTGTTTGTTGTCGACCGTAACGATTCAAGCAAATATCATCCACGCATCAGCGCTCAAAGCACAAGGGTATATCAAACATTGAACGATTACGAGAAAGGTTGCTTCAACCGCCTTTACGACGATTTCTTCTATCGTCGCCATAATGCTTTCTGGTATGAAAATGCTATGGGCAAATTGCCGGTGCTCACACAAAGCACCGAGATGCTTGTGTGTGGTGAAGACCTGGGCATGATTCCTGATTGTGTTGCCGACGTTATGCATTCGCAAAAATACCTTTCGCTTGAAATCCCTCGTATGCCTAAGGAAGTTGGCGTGGAATTTGGCAATACTTATGCCTATCCGTATGCAAGCGTAGCCACCACATCTACACATGACATGAGCGGAATACGTCAGTGGTGGGAAGAGGATGCTGCCGCCACTCAGCGCTACTATAATCATGTTCTGTGGCATCAGGGTGAAGCACCAGCACAGGCCACGCCACAGATATGCCGTGAAATGGTGGCTAAATGCCTCGATGCGCCTTCAATCCTTTGCATCTTGCCGTTGCAAGATTGGATGGCAATGGATGGGGCATTGCGTCGTGCCGATGCTGCCGAAGAACGCATTAACGTGCCTGCCGAAAGCCGTCACTACTGGCGCTACCGTATGCACATCACTCTTGAGCAGTTGCAAGCCAACGAGTCGTTTGCTGCGCTTGTGAGTGATTGCATTAAGCAAAGTGGCAGATGACATAAATGGTTTTCTTTGCAGTCGGGCTTACCTAATGTGATGAATAGTATTGTCGGGTTGCTAAAAAATTGCTTATAAATTTTGAGTAACCATCAAAAATGACTAATTTTGCAATCGCTTTAGGATAATCATTTCCTTTTGCAAAGAAAACAAGGATGGTCTCGTAGCTCAGTTGGATAGAGCAACAGCCTTCTAAGCTGTGGGTCGAGCGTTCGAATCGCTCCGGGATCACTAAAGGGTCACCACCTGAACAAGGTGGTGGCTCTTTTTTTGTGCCTATACCTATCTATCACTCAACGACTTACATTTTGTAACTATTTGTCTTAGAATGTTTTAGCAATTTTCTTGCTAAATTATCCTGGTACAAATTAGCATTTT
>JBJEKD010000036.1:0-27767 GCA_051878455.1 Muribaculaceae bacterium | reverse complement strand
GGGTAGATGGTGTAAGCCTCGGCAGCCCACAGGCTAAAGGCGCACACTGCCATTGCCATTAACATGATTTTTCGCAAGTTTTTCAAAATCATAATTTTAATGAGTCTTTTTTATTGGTTAGTAAATAAATGGTTGTTTTCTCGGTTAAATAGGGTTTATGTGAGTTGAAGCGGATGCTCCGCCTCTAATCATAATGCAAAAATATCAATTTTCTGCCTAATGGCATAATTTGAAAAAGATAAAGTTGCCGGTGCAGGAAACAATTTGAATGAAATTCTTGTGATTTTCAGCGGAATATGCTAAACTTATGAAAGTGCGAGATAACACTGATTAGGAAATTTTAATAGGTGAATGAGTATGAACGACAACAACGACGGACGCAATTTTTTGTTTGGCTTTTTCTGTTTGACTATATTGACAGGCGCGGAGGTCTTTATTGTGGCCCCAGACAAGGGTCTTTCCTCTCTCGTGTGTTTGGCGCTATTGCGTATGTTTTTAAGTTCTTTTTCTATTGTTTACTCTCAGCCGTTGCCATTCTGATAATCTTAGGACTGTTTTTCCTTTTAGTGACGTGGCTTGACACATTGTTTATATAAGCCGATTGTTGGTTTTGCGGCTGCCGTCGATGCGGTATGGCGAAGCAATTTATGCGCGAGGTTTCGGCTGGTGCGTGTTGCACGGATAGCGGAAATGTGTTAACTTTGTTAGGCATAAACCAAAGGTTTAGGACAATGGACGTTTTGGCAACACAAGCAATGATAACCAACCCGGTGCTGATATTCTTTTTGGTGCTGGTGATAATCTTGTTTGCGCCGTTGCTGCTGAACATGATTCGCGTGCCGCACATCGTGGGCTTGATTGTAGCCGGTGTGGCAGTTGGTCCTTACGGGTTTAATCTGCTCGACCGCGACAGCAGTTTCGAGATATTCGGTCAGGTGGGTCTGCTATATTTGATGTTTTTGGCAGGTCTCGAGATTGACATGTTCCACCTGCGGCTGAATCTGCGGCGCGGGCTTTGCTTTGGTTTGCTCACCTTTTTGCTTCCAATGGCGATAGGCACGCTTGCCAGCGTGTATCTGTTGCATCTCGATTGGGCAGTGTCGTTGCTTATGGCTTCGATGTATGCTTCGCACACTCTTATATCATATCCAGTGGTGGCGCGCTTTGGCATCACCAAAAGCCCGGCTGTGCTCATTGCCATAGTGGGAACTATTGTGGCGGTGATTGGAGCCCTGCTTGTGCTTGCTGTGGCAGTTGACGTGAACCGTAGCGGAGGATTCAATGTGATGAACCTCGCTTGGATATTGCTGAAACTTGGAGCATACTGTGTGGTGCTTTTGTATCTGTTTCCGAGGTTGGCGCGCTGGTTTTTCAGAAAGTATAGCGACAATGTGACGCAGTTTGTGTTTGTGTTGGCGATGGTGTTTTTGGCATCGTGGCTTGCGCAGGTAATCGGGCTTGAGGCTGTTCTCGGAGCGTTTTATGCCGGATTGCTCTTGAACCGGTTTGTGCCGAACGTGTCGCCGTTGATGAGCCGCATTGAGTTCGTGGGCAATGCGTTGTTCATTCCTTATTTTCTTATAGGTGTGGGAATGATGGTAGACGTGGGCGTGATAGTGCAGAGCGACACCATAGTGGTGGCATTGAATATGCTTGTGATTGGTCTTGCCAGCAAATGGCTTGCGGCTTATGTGGCGCAGAAATGGTTTGCTATGCAGCCTGCCGACCGCCAGGTGATGTTCGGGCTGACCACGGCACATACAGCAGTAGCGCTTGCTGTGGTGACCATAGGATATAATATGATACTCCCCGACGGCTCGCGTATGCTGGGCACTACGGTGCTAAACGGTACGGTGGTGATGATACTTGTAACGTGCGCCCTTGCCCCAATAGTCACTTCGGGTGCGGCTGCCAAGGTGAAGTTGCGTATGCTGAGTGAAAGCCGCGACTCGGCTGATGCACCGCGTCGCAGCCTGATGAGCACGCTCATTCCGGTGTCGAATCCCGTCACTGCTGCCAGTTTGGTTGATTTGGCACTGATGATGAAACGACGCACCACATCGGAATCGATTTTTGCACTGCATGTGCGCAACGATAACAGCAATTCCAGTAAGGCCATTGGCGAGAATGCCTTGAAGTTGGCATGCAACACCGCAGCAGCGGCAAATGTGGCGATGACAGCCATTGAGCGTTACGACCTGAACACCGTTGCCGGAATTGTTAACGTGATGAACGAACGCGACATCAGCGATGTGGTGGTGGGAATGCACTTGCGCGGCAATGTGGTGACCGACAGTTATCTGGGCGGCAAAATCGAAGCCTTGCTGCGCGACACCAACAAGATGGTAATTATTTCGCGTTGCTACATCCCGGTGAACACGCTCATGCGCGTTGTTGTGGTGGTGCCCGAAAAGGCGGAATTTGAAACCGGTTTTGAAGCATGGGTGATACGCGTTGCCACTTTGGCTTCGCGCATCGGCTGTACCATAGTGTTTAAGTGTCATCTCGATATAAAACCTCTAATTCGTGGCGTAATCCACAACGAGAACATCGATGTGCATCAAGAGTATCGCGAGTTTTCTGATTGGAACGATTTTGCGTTGCTTGCCAACCGACTGCAGGACGATGACTTGCTTGTGGTGATTGCAGCGCGACACACGTCGCTGTCGTTCAACTCCGTTATGGACGACTTGGCAAGCCTGCTTGGCCGCTACTTCTCGCACACAAATATGCTAATGGTTTATCCCGAACAGTTCGGCGAATCGCCACAGTTGGTTTCGTTCAGCGACCCTATGACGAGCGACATAAATTCGTCGACAACCATCCTTACACGCCAGTTGCGCGTATGGCGGAAATGGCTGCGAAAGCGTATGGGTTGAAATGGTGAGGCGCGTTGTGTTAAAAGTGTGAATAATTAACAATTCATTTCGGGCATCGGTTTACTTTTTTGTCATTTGTGCAACGCTTTATTTTGAGAAAGTTTTCCAAAAAATTTTTTATTTGATTGAATATCAACGGTTTGAAAATTTTAGGGTGGCTAAAAGTTTTCCAAAACGAAAATTTTTTGATAAATATTTTGGGATAAGTATTGCAAAAGTGTGAACTATTGTATAGCTTTGTAGAGCAAAATTAAGTGCTTGTTCCCCTAAGGAAATGGCTACTGAAAATACCTGTTTTATTACAAATAATCTTATAACTAATAACTATATTAATTAAAGAAGATGATACAGACCGTTGTAAAACGAGATGGGCGCATTGTGGGGTATAACGAAGAAAAAGTTAGAGCCGCCATACGCAAAGCAATGTTACAGACCGAAAAAGGTGAAGACGAAAGTTTGATAATGCGTATTGTAGACCGAATCACTGCTCGCGGACGCGAAAACATGGAAGTGGAGCAGATTCAGGATATGGTTGAAGACGAACTGATGAAAAGTTCGCGCAAGGAAGTTGCGCGAAAATATATTGCATATCGCGACCAGCGCCGCATTGCGCGCAATGCCAAGACTCGCGACGTGTTTCTGGAAATCATCAATGCCAAGAACAACGATGTTACTCGCGAAAACGCCAACATGAATGCCGACAGCCCTGCCGGTATGATTATGAAATTCGCCAGCGAAACCACCAAGAAGTTTGTCGACGACTATCTGCTCTCGCCGGAATCGAAAGAGGCTGTGCGCGGCAACTATCTGCATGTGCACGACAAGGATTACTATCCAACCAAGAGTCTTACTTGCGTTCAGCATCCGCTCGACAACATCTTGAAGTACGGTTTCACGGCAGGTCACGGCGAATCGCGCCCTGCTAAGCGCATCGAAACTGCAAGTGTGATAGCCTGTATTTCGCTTGAAACCGCCCAAAACGAGATGCATGGCGGTCAGGCTATCCCGGCATTCGACTTCTATTTGGCTCCTTATGTGCGTTCGTCGTTTGTTGAAGAGGTTAAGAACATCGAGAAATTCGACTGCCAAGACCACAGCGACATGTATGAGTGCGAAATCGACGATTATCTGGCCAAACCGCTTGACGGACTTGAAGGCAGAGAGCGCGTTTTGCAGCATGCCATAAATCGCACCGTGGCGCGCGTGCATCAGGCTATGGAGGCATTTATCCACAATATGAACACCATACACTCGCGCGGCGGCAATCAGGTGGTTTTCAGTTCGATTAACTATGGTACCGACACCTCGGCAGAGGGCCGATGCATTATCCGCGAACTGCTTAAATCGACATACGAAGGCGTTGGCAACGGTGCAACTGCCATCTTCCCGATTCAGATTTGGAAAAAGAAACGCGGTGTGAGTTATTTGCCAGAGGACCGCAACTACGACCTTTATAAATATGCCTGCAAGGTTACTGCACGCCGTTTCTTCCCGAACTTCGTGAATCTCGATGCCACATATAATTATAATGACAAGTGGCGTGCCGACGACCCTGAACGATATAAATATGAGATTGCCACAATGGGATGTCGCACTCGCGTGTTTGAAAACCGTTTTGGCGAAAAGACCTCGGTGGGTCGAGGCAACTTGTCGTTCTCTACAATTAATATTGTGAAGTTGGCTCTTGAGTGCCGCGAAATTGCCGACAAGCAGCAGCGTATCGACATGTTCTTTGCCAAACTCGACAATATGCTTGAAGTGACCGCTCATCAACTTTGCGACCGCTACGACTTCCAGAAAACCGCTCTTGTGAAGCAGTTCCCGTTGGTGATGTCGAAATTGTGGAACGGTGCTTCGGGTCTCGACCGCAACGAAACCATCCAATCGGTTATCAATCAAGGCACGCTTGGCATCGGCTTTATAGGGTTGGCTGAATGTCTGATTGCCCTTGTGGGTAAGCATCATGGCGAAAGTGAAGAGGCTCAGCAGTTGGGATTGAAGATTGTGTCGTATATGCGCGACCGCGCCAACGATTTCTCGGAGCGATATCAGCATAACTTCAGCATCCTTGCCACTCCAGCCGAAGGACTTTCGGGCCGTTTCACGAAAGGCGACCGTAAGAAATTCGGTGTGGTTCCGGGCGTGACAGATAAGGACTATTACACCAATTCAAACCATGTGCCAGTGTACTATCATTGCAGCCCGCGTCACAAGGCAGAGGTGGAGGCTCCGTATCACGACCTCACACGCGGCGGCCATATCTTCTATGTTGAGATTGACGGCGACGCTACCCACAACCCCGAGGCTGTGATGCAGATTGTCGATATAATGGACAAATATAACATTGGCTATGGTTCGGTGAACCATAATCGTAACCGCTGTATGACTTGCGGATACGAAGATTCGCAAGCCGACTTGAAGGTGTGTCCGAAATGCGGAAGCACGGATATTGACAAACTTCAGCGCATCACCGGCTATCTGGTGGGAACCACCGACCGCTGGAACTCTGCCAAGTTGGCTGAATTGCGCGACCGTGTGGTGCATAAGTGACCGGTTGCGTGACAAGCCTCAGATAAGTTCTGTTTTTCCCTGACAGACGTTGGTTAAGTAAGATAAGCGGTGAGCCTTTTTGCCTTTGGCGCAAGGCTTGCCGCATATTTCAAAAAAGACATTCTTCAGAAAATAATAACATTTGTGTTTTATGCTACTTAGGGTGCTTGATATAGCCAGAGGAACCTCGGTTGACGGTCCTGGGCTTCGCGATTCAATCTATTTTGCCGGATGCCATCATTCCTGCGAAGGGTGTCATAATCCGCAGTCGTGGGATATGAACGGCGGTAAGGAGATGAGCGACGACGAGATTTTGGAAATGCTGCGTTACGACGATTTCGACGTCACGTTCAGTGGCGGCGACCCTATGTATCGTGCTGCCGATGTGGCTCGATTGGCTCGACGCATCAAAGCCGAACTGGGCAAAACAATTTGGTGCTACACGGGTTTCGTGTTTGAGAATATAGTAACCGACCCGCATTTCCGTTGCTTGCTCGAGACCATTGATGTGCTCGTCGATGGACCGTTTGTGCTTGCCGAACGCGACATATCGTTGCGGTTCCGCGGTAGCGGAAACCAACGCATCATCGACGTGCAGCAGTCGCTCAAGCAAGGCGCCGTGGTGCTGATGAAGCAATATATGTAAAGGAAATCCTTTTTACATTAATAATAATCTGTTTGTCGTAGCCAAGTTAATGGTGGTTGTGGCAAACAGATTTTGTGTTTTATTTATAAGAGTCGGCTTGGTTGTAGATGTGGGTGAAGATGTTGCGGTCGTCGTCGGTGAGTGTTTTGTTGCGTCGTGCCATCACCCGTTCGGCTATTTGGAAGAATTTCACTAACGACACGTCGGTGAACCCGGCTGCCGAGCCTTCGGAGAACGACGGCACGAATGCTCGCGGGAAACCTGCACCGTGAATGTTCACTCCCACGCCGAGCACCGTGGCTGTGTTAAGCATACAGTTTACGCCCACTTTGGTGTGGTCGCCCATGATTAAGCCGCAGAATTGCAGCCCAGTGCGCAAAAACCGTGTTGACGGGTAGTTCCACAGTTTTATTTCGGTGTAGTCGTTTTTGAGGTTAGATGCCGAGGTGCCGGCGCCGATGTTGCACCATTCGCCCACCACTGCATTGCCCAAGAAACCGTCGTGGGCTTTGTTGCTGAAACCTGTCATTACCACGTTGTTGAGTTCGCCACCCACTTTGCAGTAGGGTCCGAGGGTGGTGGCTCCGTAGATTTTTGTGCCCATGTTGACGTGGGCATTTTCGCATGCGGCAAACGGGGCGCGTATGCAACTGCCTTCCATCACTTCGGCGTCGCGACCGATATAGATTGGTCCGTTGGTGACGTTAAGAAATGCACCTTCAACCGAGGCTCCCTCTTCGATGAAAATTTTTGGCGTGCCGTTTTCAAATGTGGGGTTGCCAACGATGGTGTTGGTGCAACTCACCGGTTGCGATGTCCGTCCGTCGGTTATTGCGAGGTAGTCGGCAAGCAGTTGGTCGCCGTTTTTGAGGAATATGTCGTAGACAAACCTGATTTGTTCAGGGCAAAAGTCAATCACCACCGATGGTGTGATGTTGCGTTTGCGATAGTCGTCTTTCGAGCAACGGAATGCAATCACCGCCTTTTTGCCCGAAGTGGCGTCGTTGTAGCACAAGGCTTCGCCCATATTCAGGTCGTTGATTAGGTCAGCCAACTGTTTAGTGGGCAGGATGTGCGAAGCGATGAAAAGATTGTCGCGGGAGGCACGGGTTGGGTATTTTTTTTGCAAATAGTCGGGGGTGATATATGAAATGTCGGCATCGCCACCGAAAGCGCGTTGCCATTTTTCGCTGATTGTGTTGATGCCCACTCTGATGTGGCTCACTGGGCGTGTGTAGGTGAGTGGCAGAAGGTTGTCGCGCACCTCTTTCTCGTCGTACAATACTATATTCTTCATGACGGACTTGTTAATTTGCTGTTGTTTGTTTTCTTGTGCCACGTTTTGGCGAAATTTGCTCGCCGATGCGTGGTTTGGCGATACAAATGTAGGCATTATTTGTGGAAAACGAATGCTATGGGGTCGGATAATTTAACTGTTTCGCGCTGAAGATAGAGCCTGTTGTCGACCTGATGTTGCTGCATAATTGTGGTTGGAGTGGTGAGAAAGTAGTTGAACGGCTGCCGTTGCGATTGAGAGTTAAATAAAACTAATCAAGTATAAATAAAGTTAAAATTTGTTTTGTCGGAATTTGATTTTCGGCTAAAAAAGTGGCATATAATAATGTGTGGGGCGTGTTTTGGCAAATAAAAGCGTGTTCAGGTGCGTTCCAGAGGGGTTTTAGGCGGAAAAAACATTTGGTTATTAGCGAATTAGTTAGTAACTTTGCAACACTTTTGAGCGCCATAGGATGTGCCAAAACTGTATCTAACCCATTGGGATAGAGATGGTTGCGGTGCGTTTAGCGGTGCGAAAACAACGAAATTATTATATAAAGTTTAACAATTTAAAAAGCAAAAACAGAACTAAGATGCCTACAATTCAGCAATTAGTAAGAAAAGGCCGAGTATCTTTGGAAGACAAGAGTAAGTCGCCTGCTTTGGATTCATGCCCACAACGTCGTGGCGTGTGCGTTCGTGTTTACACAACCACTCCAAAGAAGCCTAACTCTGCAATGCGTAAGGTGGCTCGTGTTAGATTAACCAACGGCAAAGAAGTGAACTCTTACATTCCTGGAGAAGGACACAACTTGCAAGAACACTCAATCGTGATGGTTCGTGGCGGTCGTGTTAAGGACCTTCCAGGTGTAAGATATCACATTGTTCGTGGTACTCTCGATACAGCCGGTGTTGCAGGACGTACTCAACGTCGCTCTAAATATGGAGCAAAGCGTCCAAAGGCTGCTAAGAAGTAATACAAAGCACTTTTCGAACTATTAAACAAAAACAAAATTTATTTTAAACTTAGTTTTTGGTTTTATTGGATTGATTTAAAATCAGGTTGAGTAAATGGTGCAAGCGAGCACCGTTGAAGAACAAAGAAGCAAACAACCAAGCGGACTAAAACTACAACTTTTTTAATTGAGAAATGAGAAAGGCTAAGCCAAAGAAAAGGGTCATTCTTCCCGACCCAGTGTATGGTGATGTAAGAGTTTCGAAATTCGTTAATCACCTCATGTATGATGGTAAGAAGAATACATCGTACACTATTTTCTACACAGCTCTCGACATCGTCGGCAAGAAGATGAAGAACGAAGAGAAGCCAGCGCTTGAAATCTGGAAAAAGGCGCTCGAAAACATCACTCCTCAGGTAGAGGTTAAGTCTCGTCGTATCGGTGGTGCAACATTCCAAGTTCCTACCGAAATCCGTCCTGACCGCAAGGAGTCGATATCAATGAAAAATCTAATCGTATATGCACGCAAGCGCGGTGGCAAGACCATGGCAGATAAACTTGCTGCTGAAATCATGGATGCTTACAACGAACAAGGCGGCGCATTCAAGAGAAAAGAAGATATGCACCGTATGGCAGAAGCTAACCGTGCATTCGCTCACTTTAGATTTTAATTGATTAAAGATTAAGCATTATGGCAAGTAAATTAGACGAGAAATTATTTCTGACTCGCAATATCGGCATCATGGCTCACATCGATGCCGGCAAAACAACAACTTCGGAACGTATTCTGTTCTACACCGGTTTGACTCACAAAATCGGTGAAGTGCATGATGGCGCTGCCACCATGGACTGGATGGAGCAAGAGCAGGAACGCGGTATCACTATCACCTCTGCTGCTACAACAGCTTTCTGGAACTACAACGACAACAAGTATAAAATTAACTTGATTGACACTCCGGGACACGTAGACTTCACTGTTGAAGTTGAACGCTCGTTGCGCGTGCTCGACGGTGCTGTGGCTACGTTCTGTGCTGTTGGCGGTGTTGAGCCTCAGTCGGAAACTGTATGGCGTCAAGCCGACAAATACAACGTGCCTCGTATCGGTTACGTTAACAAGATGGACCGTAGCGGTGCCAACTTCTTTGAAGTTTGCCGTCAGGTGCATGATGTTCTTGGCGCAAATCCTTGCCCAATCGAAATTCCTATCGGTGCCGAAGAAACTTTCAAGGGCATTGTTGACCTTGTGAAGATGAAGGCTCTCTATTGGCCGGATGAAAAACAAGGTGCCGACTACGTTGAAGAAGAAATTCCTGCAAACTTGGTTGCTGAGGCTGAAAGCTATCGCGACAAGATGCTCGAAACAATCGCCGAGTTTGACGACGAACTCATGGAAAAATACTTCGACGACCCTTCTACTATCACCGTTGAAGAAATCAAGCGTGCTTTGCGCACTGCCACTCTTAAGATGCAGGTTGTGCCAATGCTTTGCGGTAGTTCGTTCAAGAACAAGGGCGTTCAGCCACTTCTTGATGCCGTTTGCGCTTATCTCCCAAGCCCTGAAGACGCTGAATGTGTTGAAGGTCACGCAGTGGGCAGCGATGAGGTTGTAACTCGCAAGCCATTGTTTGAAGAGCCAATGTGTGCACTTGCATTTAAGATTGCAACCGACCCTTACGTTGGTCGTTTGGTGTTCTTCCGTGTTTATTCAGGTCAAATCGATGCCGGTAGTTACGTTCTCAACACCCGTTCGGGCAAGAAGGAACGCATCTCGCGTCTCTTCCAGATGCACTCAAACAAGCAGAACCCAATGGAAGTGATTGGTTGCGGTGACATCGGTGCCGGTGTAGGTTTCAAGGATATTCGCACTGGTGACACACTTTGTGCCGAAGATGCTCCAATTGTGCTTGAAGCAATGGACTTCCCAGATCCAGTTATCGGTATTGCTGTTGAGCCTAAGACTCAAAAGGACCTTGACCGTCTTGGCGTGGGTCTGCAAAAGCTTGCCGAAGAAGACCCAACATTCCGTGTACAAACCAACGAAGAAACCGGTCAAACAGTTATTAGCGGTATGGGTGAGCTTCACCTCGATATCATTATCGACCGTTTGCGCCGCGAATTCAAGGTTGAATGTAACCAAGGCCGTCCTCAAGTAACATATAAGGAAAGCATCACTAAGGCTGTTGAACTTCGCGAAGTGTTCAAGAAGCAGACCGGTGGTCGTGGTAAGTTTGCCGACATCATCGTACGCATTGAACCGGTTGACGAAGGCTTCGAAGGCGGTTTGCAATTCATCGATGAAGTTAAGGGTGGTAACATTCCAAAGGAATTTATCCCATCGGTTCAAAAGGGCTTCACCACAGCAATGAAGAACGGTGTATTGGCAGGCTATCCTGTTGAACAACTCAAGGTCACTTTGATTGACGGTTCGTTCCACCCGGTTGACTCTGACCAATTGTCGTTTGAACTTTGTGCAATCCAAGCATTCAAGAAGGCATGCGAACAAGCACATCCAGTGCTGCTCGAGCCAATCATGAAGGTTGAGGTTGTAACTCCAGAAGAAAGCATGGGTGACGTGATTGGCGACTTGAACAAACGTCGCGGTCAGGTTGAAGGTATGGAAACAAGCCGCAGCGGTGCCCGCATCGTTAAGGCAAAGACTCCTCTTGCCGAGATGTTCGGTTACGTTACAGCATTGCGTACTATCACATCGGGTCGTGCCACATCAACAATGTCGTTCTCGCACTATGCAGAGGTGAGCACATCAATTGCAAAAGCAGTCCTGACAGAATGCCAAGGCCGCATAGATTTGTTGAAATAATATATTCATTTATATAAAAATATGAGCCAAAAAATCAGAATCAAATTGAAATCTTACGATCACAACTTGGTCGACAAGTCGGCTGAGAAGATTGTTAAGACTGTGAAGGCTACTGGCGCAGAAGTGAGCGGTCCAATTCCATTGCCAACTCACAAGCGCATCTTCACTGTTAACCGTTCTACTTTCGTTAACAAGAAGAGCCGCGAACAGTTCCAGTTGTCGTCGTTCAAGAGACTTATCGACATCAACAGCTCAACTGCAAAGACTGTTGATGCTTTGATGAAGCTTGAATTGCCAAGTGGCGTTGAAGTAGAAATCAAGGTGTGATAGGGCCGTTAGAGAACGAAAACGACACACAACACAGTTTTATTCAATCAAAACATCGTAATTAAAAAACATTTAAAAATTAAAGAGAAATGCCAGGATTATTAGGAAAGAAAATCGGAATGACATCCGTGTTCAGTGCCGACGGTAAGAACATACCGTGCACTGTTATCGAAGTAGGTCCTTGTGTAGTTACTCAAGTAAAGACAGTTGAGAAAGACGGCTATGAGGCATTGCAACTCGGCTTCCAAGAGAAGAAGGAGAAGCATACAACCAAGCCAATGGCAGGTCATTTCAGCAAAGCAGGAGTGGCTCCTCAAAGACACTTGGCCGAGTTCAAGAATTTTGACGGCGAATACAAATTGGGCGATATCATCACTGTTGATTTCCTCAGCGATGCGAAATTTGTAGATGTTATCGGTACTTCAAAAGGTAAAGGTTATCAAGGTGTAGTAAAGCGTCACGGCTTTGGCGGTGTAGGCCAGTCTACTCACGGTCAGGACGACCGTCTTCGTGCTCCAGGTTCAATCGGTGCTTGTTCATATCCTGCAAAGGTGTTCAAGGGCATGCGCATGGCTGGTCAGATGGGCAACGAACGTGTAACCGTACAAAATCTACAGATAGTAAAAGTGTTGCCGGAAAACAACCTCCTTATTGTTAAGGGTTCGATTCCAGGTAGCAAAAATTCAATCGTTTTAATTGAAAAATAATGGAACTCGCAGTATATAATATTGAAGGAAAGGACACCGGGAAGAAGGTAACCCTTAATGATGAAGTGTTTGGCTTGGAAGAACCAAACAATCACGCTATCTATCTCGATGTTAAGCAGTACTTGGCAAACCAACGCCAGGGCACTCACAAGTCGAAAGAAAGAAGCGAAGTTGCAGGTAGTACAAAGAAGCTCGGCCGCCAAAAGGGTGGTGGCGGTGCTCGCCGAGGCGATATCAACTCGCCGCTGCTTGTTGGTGGTGGTCGCGTATTCGGTCCACGTCCACGCAACTATTCTTTCAAATTGAACAAGAAGGTAAAGGCTTTGGCACGCAAATCTGCATTGACTTATAAGGCTCAAAACAATGAGATTATTGTTGTTGAGGACTTCAACTTTGAGGCACCAAAGACAAAAAATTTCGTAAACTTTACTAAAAATCTTGAAATTGCCGGTCAAAAAGTGCTCGTAGTTTTAGATTCTCAGAATAAAAACGTATATTTGTCTGCTCGCAACGTAGAGGGCGCAAGCATCGTTACTGCTTCTGAGTTGAATACCTTTAAAATTCTTGACAATAAGAAAATGGTAGTCACTGAGAGCAGTGTCGTTGTGTTGAACCAATTTTAAAATAATAGGAGGTATAATTAATGGAAATATCAATTCAACCTATCGTAACAGAAAAGGCAAATTTGGTGACTGAAAAGTCGGGTCGCTACTCGTTCCGCGTATCTCCTGACGCCAACAAATATCAAATCAAGAGCTTGGTGGAAAAGCTCTACGATGTGAAGGTGGTATCGGTGAACACAATGAACTACAGCGGCAAGCGCAAACAACGCTACACAAAGAGCGGCCTTTTGCGCGGCAAAATGGCGGCCTTCAAAAAGGCGGTAGTCACCTTGGCTGAAGGTCAAACTATTGATTTTTATAGCAATATTTAATAATAGAAAATGGCAGTAAGAAAACTAAAGCCCACAACACCGGGGCAAAGACACAAGATTATTGGTGTATTTGATGACATCACTGCTAGTACACCAGAGAAATCGCTTGTTGTCGGTAAGAGAGTAACTGGCGGACGCAACAACGAGGGCCACCGCACAATGCGCTATTTGGGCGGCGGTCACAAACGCAAATTGCGTCTCATCGACTTCAAGCGCAACAAAGACGGTGTGCCAGCAACAGTTAAGTCAATCGAATACGACCCGAACCGTTCGGCTCGTATCGCATTGCTTTACTATGTTGATGGCTCGAAGGCTTACATTATCGCACCCAACGGACTCCAAGTTGGCTCTACAGTGGTAAGCGGTGAAAATGCAACCCCAGATTTGGGAAATGCACTTCCACTCAGTAACATACCTGTTGGTACTTTAATTCACAACATCGAGTTGCGTCCAGGTCAAGGTGCAAAGATTGCACGCAGCGCCGGCAACTTCGCTCAGTTGACTTCGCGAGAAGGAAATTATGCTATTGTCAAATTACCTTCGGGAGAAACCCGCAAGATTCTTGCCACATGCAAGGCAACCATCGGTGTGGTTGGTAACAGCGACCACGCTCTGGAGCAATCGGGTAAGGCAGGTCGTTCACGCTGGTTGGGTCGTCGCCCACACAACCGTGGTGTGGTTATGAACCCAGTTGATCACCCAATGGGTGGTGGTGAAGGCCGTCAGTCAGGTGGACACCCACGTTCGCGTACTGGTCTTTACGCTAAGGGCTTGAAGACTCGTGCTCCGAAGAAGCAATCTTCTAAGTACATTATTGAAAGAAGGAAAAAGTAATTTGATTAATAATTAGATTTTTATGAGTCGATCATTAAAAAAAGGCCCATTCATTAGTGTAAAGCTTGAAAAGAAAGTGGCTGCCATGGAAGAAAGCGGCAAGAAAGCTGTAATCAAGACATGGTCGCGCGCATCAATGATTTCACCTGACTTCGTTGGTCACACTTTCGCAGTGCACAATGGTAATAAGTTCATTCCCGTTTATGTAACCGAAAACATGGTAGGTCATAAGCTTGGCGAATTTGCGCCAACTCGCATCTTCCGTGGTCACGGCGGCAACAAGAAGTAAGGGCCTGGGAATAGCATTTTTTTGACAAAAAAAGAATTAAAATACTACAATGGGTAAAAGAAAAAGAGAATCAGCAGAACTTATCAAGCAAGCTAAGAAGCAAGTTAGCTTTGCCAAGCTGAAGAACGTGCCAAGTTCTCCTCGCAAGATGCGTTTGGTGGCCGACATGATTCGTGGCGTGGAAGTTAACCGTGCTCTTGGTTTACTTAAATTCTCAAATAAAGAAGCCGCAGCTAAAGTGGAGAAACTTCTCCGCTCTGCCATTGCAAATTGGGAACAGAAAAACGAACGTAAGGCAGAGGACGGCGAATTGGTTGTCAGCAAGATTTTTGTTGACTGCGCACCAATGCTCAAGCGCTTGCGTCCAGCCCCACAGGGCCGTGGATACCGCATCCGCAAACGTTCTAATCACGTTACATTGTTCGTGGACACTATAACTACTAACGCTAAAACTGAAGCATAATCATGGGACAGAAAGTTAATCCAATAAGCAATCGCTTAGGCGTCATCAGAGGTTGGGATTCTAACTGGTATGGCGGAAACAACTATGGAGATACTTTGCTTGAAGATTCAAAAATCCGCAAGTACCTGAATGCTCGTTTGGCAAAGGGTAGTGTATCTCGCATTGTTATCGAGAGAACTCTTAAGTTGGTCACTATCACAGTGTGCACATCGCGCCCTGGCGTTATCATCGGCAAGGCCGGTAGCGAGGTTGACAAGCTTAAGGAAGAATTGAAGAAAATTACCGAGAAGGATGTTCAAATCAACATCTACGAGGTGAAGCGTCCAGAGCTCGATGCTCAAATCGTTGCTTCGCAAATCGCTCATCAAATCGAAGGTAAGATTGCTTACCGTCGTGCAGTGAAGATGGCAGTGGCTTCTACAATGCGTGTAGGCGCCGAAGGCATCAAGGTGCAAGTGAGCGGACGTCTCAACGGTGCCGAAATGGCTCGTTCGGAGATGTTCAAGGAAGGACGTACTCCACTTCACACACTCCGTGCTGATATCGACTATGCACTGGTTCCGGCTCTCACTAAGGTGGGCTTGATTGGTGTAAAGGTTTGGATTTGCCGTGGCGAGGTGTATGGCAAGAAGGATCTTGCTCCACAACTCACCAACAACAGCAAGGAAGGTCGTGGTAATAACAACGGAGCTCGCAAAGGCGGCTTCAGAAAGCAAAAAAACAATCGTTAAACCGACTTTGAAAGAACAGAACAATGTTACAACCTAAAAGAGTAAAATACAGAAGACCTGCGAAAGGCGTGAGCAAGGGCTTTGCCGGACGCGGTAATCAGTTGGCTTTCGGTTCATTCGGAATCAAATCGCTTGAAACAAAGTGGATTACAGCCCGTCAAATTGAGGCTGCTCGTGTGGCTGTTACACGTCACATGCAGCGTCAGGGCCAAATCTGGATTCGAATCTTCCCGGATAAGCCTATCACTAAGAAGCCTGCCGACGTGCGTATGGGTAAAGGTAAAGGTTCGCCTGAAGCCTATGTGTTCCCAATCACTCCAGGCCGCATTATCATCGAAGTGGAAGGCGTTAGCTTCGACATTGCTAAAGAGGCCCTGCGCCTTGCCGCCCAAAAGCTTCCAGTGACTACCAAGTTCGTCGTACGTCGCGACTATGACCCAACTCAAAACGTGTAAACAGATTTTAGATTATGAAAAAGGAAGAAATCAAAGAACTTAGCACCAAGGAATTGCAAGAACGCCTTGAAGTGGCTGAAAAAGAATATCTTCAAATGAAGATCAATCATTCTATCTCGCCTTTGGATAATCCTGCAAAGATTACTGCTGACAGAAAGATGATTGCACGCATGAAGACTGAGTTGCGCGCTCGCGAGTTAAACATCAAATAATCCCCAAGATAGAACATGGAAAAGAGAAATTTAAGAAAAGAAAGAATTGGGGTTGTTTCAAGCAACAAGGGTGACAAGACAATCACTGTTACAATCAAGTGGAAGGAGAAACACCCAATCTATGGTAAATTTGTCAACAAGACAAAGAAATACCATGCTCACGACGAGAACAACGAATGCCAAATTGGCGACAAGGTGCGCCTGATGGAAACCCGTCCTTTGAGCAAAACCAAGAGATGGAGATTAGTAGAAATAATCGAAAAAGTGAAGTAAGAAAATTATGATACAGACTGAAAGCCGATTAGTAGTAGCAGACAACAGTGGCGCACGCGAAGTGCTCTGCATCCATGTGCTTGGTGGCACAGGACGCCGTTACGCTTCAGTAGGTGACATCATCGTGGTTACCGTTAAGAACGCAATTCCTTCTTCCGACGTGAAGAAAGGTACTGTATCGAAGGCAGTAGTTGTCAGAACAAAGAAGGAAATCCGTCGTGCCGACGGTTCGTATATCCGTTTCGACGACAACGCATGTGTTTTATTGAATGCATCGGGTGAATTGAGAGGTACTCGTATCTTCGGCCCTGTGGCTCGTGAGCTTCGTGCTACCAACATGAAGATTGTTTCTTTGGCACCTGAAGTTCTTTAATCTTTAAAGTAAACAATTACAGATATGACTAAATTGCATATTAAAAAAGGTGATACCGTTTACGTTAATGCCGGCGACGACAAGGGTAAGACAGGCCGTGTGCTCAAGGTGCTTATCAGCAAGAACCGTGCTGTGGTTGAAGGTATCAACATGGTGACTAAGGCCACCAAGCCTAACGCTAAGAACCCTCAAGGCGGTTTGGTGAAGATGGAAGCACCCATCCACGTTTCCAACCTTCAGTTGCTCGACCCTAAGAGCGGCAAGCCAACTCGCGTTGGTTACAAGGTGAACGAAGATGGCAAAAAAGTAAGAATTTCTAAAAAATCAGGAGAGGAGATTAAATAATGACAGCTCTAAAGAAAGAATATGATGAGAGAATTGCCCCTGCATTGCTGAAGAAGTTTAACTACACTTCTTCGATGCAGGTACCTCGCCTTGTTAAGATTGTTATCAACGAAGGTCTTGGTGAGGCTACTGCCGATAAGAAGGTGATTGAAACAGCCATCAACGAGCTTACTATGATTACCGGACAAAAGGCGGTTCAAACCTTGTCGAAGAAAGACATCTCGAACTTTAAGTTGCGTAAGAAGATGCCTATCGGTGTGCGCGTTACACTTCGTCGCGACCGCATGTATGAGTTCATGGAGCGTTTCATTCGCATCGCCCTTCCGCGTATCCGCGACTTTAAGGGTATCGAAGGCAAGCTTGACGGCCGTGGCAACTACACTGTGGGTGTTACCGAACAAATCATCTTCCCAGAAATCAACATCGACACCATTCAGAAGCTCATGGGTATGAACATCACTTTTGTTACCACTGCCCAGACCGACGAAGAGGGATATGAATTGTTGAAAGAATTCGGACTTCCGTTTAAAAACGCAAAAAACTAATCTGATAGAATTATGGCAAAAGAATCAATGAAGGCTCGCGAAGTGAAGAGAGCAAAACTCGTAGCCAAGTATGCTGCCAAGCGTGCTGAACTTAAGGCTGCTGGCGATTACGAGGCACTTCAGGCACTTCCTAAGAACGCCAGCCCGGTGCGTTTGCACAACCGTTGCAAAATCACTGGCCGTCCAAAGGGTTACATTCGTCAGTTCGGCATCTCGCGTATCCAATTCCGCGAAATGGCTTCTGCCGGTTTGATACCTGGCGTTAAGAAGGCAAGTTGGTGATTTTCACCTCCGCGTGTTTTTTTCAACAACACTTCGATTTTTACAATAAATTTTTAGTATTAAATATTGTTCGGCGAATTCACCGAATCAATTTAAAACAAATTTTTTATGACTGATCCAATAGCAGATTATTTAACAAGATTGAGGAATGCGATCAAGGCTCAACACAGAGTCGTTGAAATCCCTTCTTCGAAATTGAAGAGAGGCATCACTAAGATCCTCTTCGAACAAGGCTACATTTTGAACTACAAGTTCATTGAAGGCAATGTTCCGGGCGGTACAATCAAAATCGCCCTCAAGTATGATCCCGTTGACAAGGTCAACGCTATTAAGAGTTTGCAGCGTGTTTCACGTCCAGGTCTTCGCCAATACACTGGCTACAAGGACATGCCACGCGTTCTCAATGGTTTAGGCATCGCCATCATTTCCACTTCAAAGGGTTTGATGACCAACAAGGAGGCTAAGGCTCAACAGATTGGTGGCGAAGTATTGTGTTACGTTTATTAATTTATAGGAGGAATATAATATGTCAAGAATAGGAAAATTGCCAATTGTGTTGCCTGCTAAAGTTGATGTGTCGGTTAAAGACGGCGTTATCACAGTGAAAGGTCCTAAGGGAGAATTGTCACAAAAGTTAAATCCTGAAATCACCGTTAAGGTTGAAGACGGTCACATCTATGTTGAACGTCCAAACGACGAGCGCGAATCGCGTGCTCAACACGGCTTGTATCGTGCGCTTATCCACAACATGGTTGTTGGCGTGAGCGAAGGCTACAAGAAGGAGATGGAACTCGTTGGCGTTGGTTATCGTGCCACTGCCACTGGTCAAGTGCTTGAACTTGCATTGGGTTTCTCGCACGCTATCTATTTGCGTTTGCCGGCTGAAGTTAAGGTTGAAGCCAAGAGCGAACGTAACAAGAACCCGCTCATCATCCTCGAATCGAGCGACAAGCAATTGCTCGGTCAGGTGTGCGCAAAGATTCGTTCACTCCGCAAGCCTGAACCTTACAAGGGCAAGGGTATTAAGTTCGTAGGTGAGGTTATTCGTCGTAAGTCAGGTAAATCGGCATCTGCCAAATAATAATTAGAACAATTATGGTATCTAAGATAGCAAGAAGAATTAAAATCAAGAAACGCATCCGTGGTCGCATTTCAGGCACTGCCGCACGTCCACGCATGAGCGTTTTCAGAAGCAACAAGCAGATTTATGTACAGCTCATCGACGATGTTGCTGGTCGTACACTGGTTGCCGCTTCTTCGAAGGGAATTGCAGAAGGAACTAAGAGCGAAATCGCTGAAAAGGTTGGCGAAAATGTTGCTGCTAAGGCTATCGCTGCCGGTATCAACGAGGTTGTTTTCGACCGTAACGGTTTCTTGTTCCATGGTAGAGTTAAATCATTAGCTGAAGGCGCTCGCAAAGGCGGACTTAAATTTTAAGAAATCATGGTAAATAAAAATAACAGAGTTAAATCGACTAACGATATTGAATTGAAGGATCGCCTTGTTGCAATCAACCGCACTACAAAGGTTACCAAGGGTGGTCGTACTTTCACTTTCGCAGCCATCGTCGTTGTAGGTAACGAAAACGGCATCATCGGTTATGGTCTTGGTAAGGCTAACGAAGTCACCACAGCCATTGCTAAGGGTGTTGAAGCTGCAAAGAAGAATCTTATCAAGGTTCCTGTTCACAAGGGCACTATTCCTCACGAACAGATTGCAAAGTTTGGCGGTTCGCGCATTATCCTCAAGCCTGCAACTCCTGGTACTGGTGTTAAGGCTGGTGGTGCTATGCGTGCCGTTCTTGAAAGCGTGGGTGTTACCGACGTGCTTGCAAAGAGCAAGGGCTCGTCGAACCCTCACAACCTTGTTAAGGCTACAATCGCCGCTCTTGGCGAAATGCGCAGCCCAATGCAGGTGGCTCAACACCGTGGCGTGAGTCTGGATAAAGTGTTTAACGGTTAATATCTTGATGAATTATGGCAAAAATAATGATTAAGCAAGTGAAGAGCCGTATAGGCCGTCCTGCAGTTCAAAAGGCAACTCTCGATGCCCTTGGACTTAAGAAAATGAATCAAGTGGTGGTTAAGGAAGTTTCTCCATCAATCTTGGGTATGGTTAAATCTGTAAGTCACCTTGTTGAAGTGACTAACGCTTAAATATTTAGTTTGAATTATGGATTTAAGTAATTTGCAACCTGCTGTAGGTTCTAACAAGAAAGGTAAGAGAATTGGTCGTGGCGCTGGCTCTGGCAAGGGTGGTACATCTACTCGTGGTCACAAGGGTGCAAAGTCGCGTTCTGGTTACAAAAACAAAGTTGGTTTCGAAGGCGGTCAGATGCCACTTCAACGTCGTTTGCCTAAGTTCGGCTTCAAGAATCGCTTCCGCGTGGAGTATAAGGCCGTTAATCTTTCGGTAATCGATGCAGTTGCTACTGCTGCTGGCCTTGATAAGGTTACTGTTGCCGACCTCTTGGCTGCCGGAATGGTGCGCAAGAACCAGTTGGTGAAGGTGCTTGGCGAAGGCACATTGTCAAAGAAAATCGACGTTGCTGCTAATGCGTTCTCTCGCTCGGCTGAAGAGGCTATCGTGGCAGCAGGTGGAACAGTAGAAAAAATCTAATAACTTCGATTCCCAATGAGATTTGTTGATACAATAAAAAACATTTGGAAAATTGAGGATTTGCGTAAGCGAATCACCATTACAATCGCGTTGGTACTTGTTTACCGATTCGGTTGTTATGTGGTTTTGCCTGGAATCAGTCCTGCCGAGCTCGACGCTTTGCGCAACTTCACAAGCGGTGGCTTGATGCAGTTGCTCGACATGTTCTCGGGTGGTGCATTCTCGCAAGCCTCGATTTTCGCTCTGGGTATTATGCCTTACATCACGGCTTCAATCGTTATCCAGCTTCTGGGCATGGTGTTGCCTTCGTTCCAGAAGATGCAACGTGAAGGCGAGAGTGGGCGTACCAAGCTCAATCAGTACACTCGCTATCTCACAGTGTTGATTCTGTTGCTTCAAGGTCCAGCATATTTGATGAACCTTCAGTATCAGGTGCACGCTGCCGGTGGTGTGTCGAGCTTTGGCTATTGGACGGTTCTTTATCTCACCATCATTTTGGCTGCTGGTAGTATGTTTATCATGTGGCTTGGTGAGAAGATTACCGATAAGGGTATTGGCAACGGTATTTCGTTCATCATCCTTGTTGGTATCATCGCCCGCTTCCCTGGCGCATTCATTGAGGAG
The DNA here is from genome assembly GCA_051878455.1 of Muribaculaceae bacterium. GTDB lineage: Bacteria > Bacteroidota > Bacteroidia > Bacteroidales > Muribaculaceae > SFTJ01. Next base: position 6,630 of record JBJEKD010000036.1, on the reverse strand, counting down.
TTCACTAACCGTCTCACAACAGCACAGGGTGGCCTTGTGATGTTCTTGGTTGAAATCATCCTGTTGTTTGCTGTTATTGCCGGTGCAGTGCTTTTGGTTCAAGGCACTCGCAAGGTGCCTGTGCAATATGCAAAGCGCATCGTTGGCAACAAGCAGGTGGGCGGTGTTCGTCAGTATATCCCTTTGAAGGTTAATGCTGCTAACGTGATGCCTATCATCTTTGCTCAGGCAATCATGTTTATCCCTATCACTCTTGCAGGATTTGGTAGCACAGGTCAGAATAGTGCTTTCGTGCGCGCTTTCAGCGACATGAGCGGCTTCTGGTATAATTGTGTTTACTTCTTCCTTATCATTGCGTTTACTTACTTCTACACAGCCGTTACGGTTCGTCCAACCGATATGGCTGATGGCTTGAAGCGCAACAATGGCTTCATTCCTGGTGTAAAGCCCGGCACTAAGACAGCCGACTATCTCGACTCGATTATGTCGCGCATCACTTTGCCTGGTTCAATTTTCCTGGGTATTGTAGCCATCTTGCCTGCGTTTGCTCGCATTTGCGGTGTAAGTCAGAATTTCGCACAATTCTTTGGTGGAACATCTTTGCTTATCGTTGTGGGTGTTGTTCTCGACACTCTTGCTCAAGTTGAAAGCCATTTGAGCATGCACCACTACGATGGCTTGATGAAGTCGGGTAAGATTAAAGGTCGTACAACAGGCGCTTATTAAACCCTGCTTTACTCTATTAAAAGGAGACGTGAATAAATGATTTATCTTAAGACAGAAGAAGAGATTGAATTATTAAGAGAAGCTAATCTTGTGGTAGCCCGAACACTTGGCGAAATGGCCAAGTGGGTGGCTCCCGGGATAACAACTCTAAAACTTGATAGCATAGCCGAGGAGTTTATCCGCTCGCAAGGTGCGGTTCCGGGCTTTCTCGGATATGGGGGTTATCCCAACACTCTCTGCATCTCGGTTAACGAGAATGTGGTGCATGGCATCCCTTCGAACTATGTGCTTCGCGAAGGCGACATTGTTTCGATTGATTGCGGTGCCGTGAAAGACGGTTTCAATGGCGATTCAACCTACACTTTTGAGGTGGGTGAAGTGGCGCCTGAAGTGCATAAGTTGCTCCAGACCACAAAGGAATCGCTTTATGTGGGCATCGAACATGCTTTGCCAGGCAATCGCATCGGCGACATTGGCCATTCCATTCAGGAATATTGCGAAAAGCGCGGCTACAGCGTTGTGAGAGAACTAACGGGACACGGAGTGGGTAAGAAACTTCACGAAGACCCTGAGGTGCCAAACTACGGCCGTCGTGGCGTGGGAGCGCTCATTAAAAACGGCATGGTGATTGCCATCGAGCCTATGATTAACTTGGGAAGCAAAAACATCGTCATCGAACGCGACGGATGGACCTGCCGAACCAAAGACCGTAAACCATCGGCGCATTTCGAGCACACCATTGCCATTCATAATGGCAAACCCGACATTCTTTCTTCCTTCAAATATGTTGAAGAAGTTTTAGGCGATAAATCAATTTGAAATTAAATATATGGCAAAACAACAAGCTATCGAGCAAGACGGAGTGATTGTAGAAGCATTGTCGAATGCAATGTTCCGCGTAGAATTAGAGAATGGTCATGAAATCACGGCCCACATTTCGGGCAAGATGCGCATGCACTACATCAAGATTCTGCCTGGCGACAAAGTGAAAGTAGAAATGTCACCCTACGATCTCTCAAAAGGAAGAATTGCTTTTAGATATAAATAAAAAAACTACAATACGATATGAAAGTAAAAGCATCAGTTAAGAAGCGTACCCCAGAATGCAAGATTGTTCGTCGCAAAGGTCGCTTATATGTGATTAACAAGAAAAATCCTAAGTACAAACAACGTCAAGGATAATTTATATTATTTTTGAAAAAAACAGTAATAATATATGGCAGTAAGAATTGTCGGAGTAGATTTACCCCAAAACAAGAGAGGTGTTATCGCCTTGACTTATATCTATGGAATCGGCCGCAGTGCAGCAGCTACCATCTTGAAGACTGCTGGTATCAGCGAAGACATTAAGGTGAAGGACTGGAGCGATGCTCAGGCTGCAAAAGTGCGCGAAGTGATTGGCGCAAACTACAAGGTTGAAGGTGACCTTCGTAGTGAAACCCAATTGAACATCAAACGCTTGATGGATATCGGTTGCTACCGTGGCATCCGTCACCGCAATGGTCTCCCTGTTCGTGGCCAAAGCACTAAGAACAACGCCCGTACTCGTAAGGGCCGCAAGAAAACAGTCGCTAACAAAAAGAAAGCTACTAAATAATATTAAAGTATGGCAAAAAAAACAGTCGCAGCTAAGAAGAGAAACGTTAAGGTTGACGCAATGGGTCAATTGCATGTTCATTCTTCTTTCAACAACATTATTGTGTGTCTTGCTAACAGCGAGGGACAAGTTATCTCTTGGTCGAGCGCCGGTAAGATGGGCTTCCGTGGTTCTAAAAAGAACACTCCTTATGCAGCCCAAATGGCAGCTCAAGATTGTGCAAAGGTCGCTTTTGACCTTGGACTCCGTAAGGTTAAGGCCTATGTTAAGGGTCCGGGCAATGGCCGTGAGTCTGCAATCCGCACCGTTCATGGTGCTGGCATCGAAGTAACCGAAATCATCGACGTTACTCCGCTTCCACATAATGGTTGCCGTCCTCCTAAGAGAAGAAGAGTTTAATACACAGGTTGTACTTTTTCACTTACATATCATTAACTTAAACTCTTTTATATAATTTTATTATTTTTCACCGAATCTCATGCAAAGTGAATAAGATTGTACTTTAATATCAACCTCTCTGCAATCGCGGCTGCACTTTCGAGATTCAACACAAACTTTAATAATTAACAAAATGGCTAGATATACCGGTCCAAAATCAAAAATCGCTCGTAAACTTGGCGAACCAATTTTCGGTGAAGATAAGGTGCTTGCTAAAAAGAAGAACCCTCCCGGACAACATGGCGCCAACAAGCGTAGAAAAATGTCGGAGTACGGCACACAATTACTTGAAAAGCAAAAGGCAAAGTACACCTATGGTGTTCTTGAAAAACAATTCCGCAACCTCTTCAAGAAGGCTTCTGCCATGAAGGGTATCACCGGTGAATTGCTCCTCCAATTGCTTGAGGCTCGTCTCGACAACATCGTTTATCGTTTGGGTATTGCTCCAACTCGTGCTGCTGCACGCCAATTGGTGCTTCACCGTCACATCACCGTTAACGGTCAAGTGGTTAACATCCCTTCTTACTCTGTTACTCCTGGTGAAGTGATTGCCGTTCGCGAAAAGTCGAAGTCGCTCGAAGTGATTGCCGACTGCCTCGCTGGTTTCAACCACAGCAAGTATCCTTGGATTGAATGGGACGAAAGCATCAAGGGTGGCAAATTGTTGCACAACCCACAACGCGAAGACATCCCTGAAAACATCAAGGAACAACTTATTGTAGAATTGTACTCTAAACAATAAATTTAATTCGATCCATGGCTATATTAGCATTTCAGAAACCCGACAAAGTGGTAATGTTGGAAGCCGACAACTTCTTCGGCAAATTCGAGTTCCGTCCTTTGGAACCCGGTTATGGAGTAACTATCGGAAATGCTCTTAGACGAGTGCTGCTCAACTCTCTCGAGGGTTTTGCCATCTCTTCTATCCGCATCGACGGTGTGAAACATGAATTTGCCACAATACCCGGCGTTAAGGAAGACGTTACCAATGTCATCCTTAACCTTAAGAAGGTGCGCTTGAAACAAGTAGTTGAAGACACTGAGTTTGAAAAAACTACTGTGAAAGTTGCGGGTCAGGATGTGTTTAGAGCCAGTGATATCAGTAAAGCACTCAAAGGTTTTGAAGTACTTAACCCCGATTTGGTGATTTGTCACTTAGACCCAAGCGTGAGCTTCCAAATCGAACTCACTATCAACAAGGGTCGCGGTTATGTGCCTGCCGATGAAAATATGAATCCTAACGATGCTATCGACGTGATTGCCATCGATTCGATTTATACTCCTATCATCAACGTCAAGTATTTTACTGAAAACTATCGCGTTGAACAAAAGACTGACTACGAAAAACTGGTTATTGAAATTACTACCGATGGATCTATCCTGCCAAAGGACGCTCTGAAAGAAGCCGCTAAGATTCTTATTCATCACTTCCTCCTCTTCTCCGATGAGAAGATTGCCCTCGAAACCACTGAAACCGAAGGCAACGAAGAATTCGATGAAGAAGTTCTTCGCATGCGTCAGCTTCTTAAAACAAAACTTGTTGACCTCGACCTTTCAGTGCGTGCGCTCAACTGCTTGAAGTCGGCTGAAGTGGAAACCCTCGGCGAATTGGTACGTTTCAACAAAACAGATTTGCTTAAGTTCCGCAATTTCGGCAAGAAGTCGCTCACCGAGCTCGACGACCTTTTGGCTCAACACAAGCTCAACTTCGGCATGGATATTTCAAAATATAAATTAGATAAAGAGTAATTAAACAATGAGACATAATAAAAAATTCAATCACTTAGGCCGCAAGAAAGCTCATCGCGATGCACTCCTTGCTAACATGACAATTTCTCTTATCGAACACAAGAGAATTTTCACCACTTTGGCTAAGGCTAAAGCCTTGAGAATCTATGCTGAGCCTATCATCAATCGCGCTAAAACCGACGACACCGCTTCGCGTCGTGTTGTGTTCAGCTACCTGCAAAACAAATACGCCGTGAGCGAACTCTTCAACAACATCGCTCAAAAGATTGCTGACCGTCCAGGTGGTTACACCCGTATCCTCAAGACTGGCAATCGCCTCGGCGATAACGCCCAAATGTGCTTTATCGAGCTTGTTGACTACAACGAAAACATGCTCAAGGCTAAAGCAAGCAAGAAGGCTAAATCAACTCGTCGCGGTCGCAAGTCAGCTGCTAAGGCTGAAGCTGTTGAAGCCACTGCCGAACCAGTTGCTGAAACTCCAGCAGAGTAATCTTCACTTGGTTAACATCGAATTTACAATTAATTCGAAACCAAATAACAATAAAATAGACCGGATTCCTTATGGAGTCCGGTCTGTTTTGCTTTTGTGTCAGGCTCTTATCGCTTATCTCTGTTAAACTATTTACCCGTCTCGTGCATTTCATTCATTAGTGGGTTATTCACAGCAGCCTAATTCCATTGTGAGGTGTAAGCGATACTATTGGCGTATTAATTAAAATGCCCCGAATGCGTAAGGCATTCAGGGCACGTTTAGTTATGTGTTTGTGTTGCAGAAACTCTTGTCATTCGCTGATGCGGAACACTCTAATGCCCAATGCGTTTTTGCTATGGCGCATATATTCCATGAGATTTTCCTTTTCGATTTGCACCTTTTTGCCTGCCGACGAAGCGTCAAGCAAATATGGCTCGTCGTTTTCTATAACCACTACACCCATGTGCTGTATGTCAAGCCCCTCAATTTTAGTCACAATGCCAATGATGTCGCCCTCTTGAAGGTCTTTCACGAGTTTTTTCATGTTGGTCCATTCCATTTTCAGGAACGGAAAGCGGTGGTTGGTGTAGCCGCGTTCAGCATTTCTTATGGCTTGAAAAGTATCGTCGTTGGCAAGGGCAGGATAGAGGTCGCGGTGGCGGGTCATATAATTAATAGTCTTCACAACATATTTCACGCCGTTCATGTCGTGTGTGGCTTCGCGCAGATTGCCGCGATGATTGTTGTCGATAATCCAGTCGCTGATGTAATGCAGGCGAGAGGCGTAGCCCTTCATTTCGCCGCCGCGGTAACGCACGCTTTCAAGATGATGGGAATAGTCGCGCCACGAATAACGCTTGTCGAGGGTTGTGCGCGCCAGGGCGTATAGCGTTTCCACAAAGGTTGTGCAGTCGAGTTCGTCGATGTTTATGGTCAACATTTCTTGTTCGCCCTCCAAAGTGTGTGCCACATAGGGTCTGCCTAACAGCCAGCGGGCATATTGTGCCACAAGTTTGTTTGGGTTGGTGATGCCACTTTCATATCCGCGGCGCAGCAAATCGTTAATCTCCGTGGTGTCGTTCTCGCAATGATGCCGCATGTTTCGAGGGTTTGCTCCGTGCACAACAAATGAAGTGGCAATTAATCCTAATATTATGTAAAGTCGTATTTGTTTAACCATAATTATAATGAATTTCAGTTCTTCGTTAAATGTTTTTGCGAATTTACAATTTTTGATACTTTTAAACAAGCACACCGTGTCAAATACGCCATTTTTAGGGATTCTTGAGCCTTTTTGCACAATAAATTGTTGCGATTATTAAAAAATCTTGTTGTTTGCTTTGCCATTTCGCAAAAATGTAGTACCTTTGCACTCGCAAACGGGAAACAATCAATCGGATGTCCTGTGAATCAAAAAGGCCGCAAATTTTTCTAAAAATTTTGCGCAAATTATTTGGAAGTTCCGAAAACTTTGTATTAACTTTGCAAAACCATCGCCTCGCAAATTTATTTAGCGAGCTTTTTTTACCGCTTTTTCGAAAGTGAAAAAAGCCAGAGGCGACAACAAAAGGTCATTGAAATAATTGCGATAGGAAAATTGACAACAGTGAGAGACAAGGAAAAGGTAAAGACCTGAGAACATTGTCCT
>JBJEKD010000035.1:0-1512 GCA_051878455.1 Muribaculaceae bacterium | reverse complement strand
ATGGGCGGGAACGGGGCAAAATAAAGCCCAAGGACGGCGTTTTGGCTCCTTGGGCAATAAAGTTATCATTCGCGGCACAAAAACGCGCCTACGGGGCTCAGAGCCTGTTTCACATAAACGTTAATAGCAGAGGTTGCATAGTTTGAGGCGAGTTTTGTTTTGAGTCAAAGGAGCATAGCGAGCTATGTGACTGCGACGAAAGGCGAAAATCGACCAAAATATGCGACAGGGCAGCACTTTTTCTTCAAAAATTGTTACCATTGAAACATAATATGCAATAAAGAAAAATTTGCTCACATCTGCTCAATGACTGCCCGTCTATGCCTTAACATTTGTGTGAATCAGGCTCTTAAAATGGCTTTACCGCCTCGCCGGTGATGTCGGCGAAGAGGTTGTTGGCAAGGCTCGACGCTCCGATGCGGAAATATTCGTTGGTGAGCCACTTCTCGCCAAGCACTTCTTTCACGATGGTATAATACTTCACGGCGTCGGCGCTGGTGCGTATGCCGCCCGAGGCTTTGAAGCCTACCATACGGCCGCATTTCTCGTAGTATTCCTTGATGCACTGGCACATCACATAAGCAGCCTCAACGGTTGCACCTTCGTAGATTTTGCCGGTAGAAGTCTTGATGAAGTCGGCGCCCGAATACATCGACAGAATCGACGCAGCGCGAATGTTGGCAGCCGATTTGAGCAAGCCGGTTTCGAGAATCACTTTCAGGTGTGCCTCGCGGTCGCCAGCCTTGGCCGATTGTTTGATTTCGGCGATTTCATCGGCAACTTCTTCGTATGCACCGTCAACAAAATAGTTCACCGGGAACACGATGTCAACCTCGTCGGCGCCGTCGGCAACGGCAAGCGCGGTCTCAACGGTTTTCACCTCAAGGCGAGCCTGCGACGATGGGAAGTTGGCTGAGCAAACAGCCACGTTAACTTCCGAAACATCGAGGTTTTCGCGCACCACCTCGGCAAACTTCGAATAGACGCAAATGGCAGCCACGTTCTTGTAGCCGGGATAATTGTTTTCGAAATCGTTGACGCGCTGCGTGAATGCAGCCACCGAGCGTTCGCTGTCGTCGGTGCTCAGCGTGGTGAGGTCGATGCAGTTGAGAAGAAAACGATACACCTCGTTGGTAGCGTTTTCGGCGCAATACTTCTCGAGCAGTTCGTTCACCGCAGCCTTAACAGCAGCATCGTCGGTGGTCACCTTGCTGCTTTCGATGGTTTGCAGATATTTGTTTGATTCCATAATTCAATGTTTTTTATATAGGGTTATTACTTATTTATTTTGCAATTTAGGATTGTTGAGATGCCTTGTGCTATCACGCGCGGTTTTCTTCGCCAAATTGGCTTTGAAAGCCTCGGTGAGGTCAACGCCCGTTTGATTGGCAATGCACATCACCACCCACAGCACATCCGACAACTCGTCGGCAAGCGCCTTGTCGACGTCGCCAGGCTTGCACGACTGGTCGCCATAGCGGCGCGCCATGATGCGTGCCACCTCGCCCACCT
>JBJEKD010000034.1:0-28854 GCA_051878455.1 Muribaculaceae bacterium | reverse complement strand
GTAATGTTCTCTCAATCATCAAATTTTTCAAAAAAATTTAATGCCGCCCGATTAAAAATGCAAAACATCGTTCAGCCGGTGCCAACCGCCAATGGAATACGGCAGATGCATTTCTAATTTTATTTTCACGATGAGGTCCTCAAGCGGCATGGACGACGGCACAATCACCTCCGCTTCATCGCCATTTAATTTGTTAGTGAGCTGTAATCGGTATTTCATAATCTGCATTGTTTAAGGCTGACGCCATCGGCGCCACATGTTTGAAATAGGTTCAATAGCAAAGTTTCCTTATCGTTGCGATATATGCAAAGCGTGGCTGTATCTTTTTCTTTCACTCGTAACGGCTATTCAAGAGAAATTTAGTAATTTTGCAGTCGGAAAACGCCGAGGCGACAATCGTGCGTCTCAAATAACGGCAAATTACTCACAATCAACACTAAAACACAGTGATTACACAAGAACAAATAAAGGCTCTGCAAGAACGCACAGCATCACTCAAGAAATATCTCGACATCGACGGCAAACGCGTGGAGGTGGAAGAGGAAGAACTCCGCACCCATGTGCCTGATTTCTGGAACGACCAAAAGGCTGCCGAAGCACAAATGCGCAAGGTGAAAGCCCTGCGATTCTGGATTGAAGGCTACGAAGAAGTGGCAAGCCTCGTCGACGAGGTGGTGCTCGGTGTAGACTTTGTGAAAGAAGAACTCATCACCGAGGCAGAACTCGACGACCTTTATGCTCGCGCCCTCGATAAGGTTGAGAAACTGGAGTTGCGCAACATGCTGCGCCAAGAAGAGGACAAGATGGACGTTGTGATGAAAATCAACGCCGGAGCAGGCGGCACCGAGGCTCAGGACTGGGCATCGATGCTCATGCGCATGTATCTGCGCTGGGCCGAACGCCACGGCTATAAGACATCAATAGCCCACCTGCTCGAGGGTGACGAAGCCGGCATCAAGTCGGTGACCATCGACATCACCGGCGACTTTGCCTATGGCTACCTCAAAAGCGAAAACGGTGTGCACCGATTGGTGCGCGTATCGCCATATAACGCTCAGGGCAAACGCATGACTTCGTTTGCCTCTGTGTTTGTCACTCCGCTCATCGACGACACCATCGAAATAAAGCTCGACCCGGCTTGCATCTCGTGGGACACATTCCGAAGCGGCGGCGCCGGCGGTCAGAACGTAAACAAAGTGGAATCGGGCGTGCGCATCCGCTATCAATATAAAGACCCTTACACTGGCGAGGAAGAAGAAATCCTGGTGGAAAACACCGAAACCCGCGACCAGCCCAAGAACCGCGAAAACGCCATCCGAAACCTCAAATCAATTCTCTACGAGAAAGAGCTTCAACACCGTCGCGCCGAACAGCGCAAGATTGAGGACAGCAAGATGAAGATTGAATGGGGTTCGCAGATTCGCAGCTATGTGTTTGACGACCGCCGCGTGAAAGACCACCGCACCAACCACCAGACCAGCGACGTGAACGGCGTGATGGACGGCGACCTCGACGCATTCATCAAGGCGTTCCTCATGGAATTTGCCGGCTCAGAGCAATAATTCACAACTACAACTCGCAAATGTGATATGAAACAAATTCGAATAGGCTTCTGCGATTGGTGGGAAGGATTCGACTTCAACAACAATTTCATAATTGAAGCATTAAGTCAGAACTTCGACGTTATAATCGACAACATCAACCCGCAGTACCTATTCTGCTCATGTATGGGATATGAGCACCACCGTTTTGGCGATAATTGCATTAAAATATTCTATTCAGGCGAAAATCTTTCCGCAGATTTCAACACCTACGACTACGCCATTACATCCGATTATCTCGATTTTGGCGACCGCCATTTCAGGTATCCGCAATATTTTATGCATGTGCCGAACCTCAATCGCGAACCCATATCTGATGAAAATGCCTTGAACCGCAAGTTCTGTAATTTCGTCTATTCGAACAGCCTTGATAGCGACAATGCTCGCAAGGACTTTTTCCACCTGCTCAACCAATACAAAAGGGTGGATTCGGGAGGAAGAATGCTCAACAACATCGGCGGACCGGTTAACGACAAAATGAGTTTTATTGCGAAATATAAGTTTACTATCGCATTTGAAAACAGCATAAAAGATGGCTACACTACCGAAAAAATTTTAGAGCCATTAATCTCCAACACTATTCCCATCTATTACGGAAACCCCAGAGCAATTGAGGAGTTTAACCCCAAAGGCATCATCTTTGCCGACAAATTTGAGTCGCTCCAACAACTCGCCGAAGAGGTGAAACGTATCGATAACGACGACAACGCCTATCTGGAAATGCTCAATCAGCCAATATTTGCCACCGACAATTATCCAGCCATCATGAAACAAAAACTGGCGGATTTTCTTTCGGCAATCGTAAACCAACCTCTTGACAAAGCCAGAAGGCGCACCCTGAATGGATACACAAAGCATCACACAAGAGACATCCATTTTTTGTATTTCTGCTCTAAGTGCTCTCCGCTCAGTTTAATCAAACGAATTATTCTTCATTTCTATCGCCGTAAAGAACAACGGAAAATGAATGATTAAAGACTAATAACGTTATTTATGGAACAATTAACCATAGTGAAAGTGGGTGGAAAGATATGCGAGAACCCCACATCGCTTAATGCTCTGCTCAACGATTTTGCTTCGATTAAAGGCAACAAACTGCTTGTGCACGGCGGCGGCAGGCTCGCCACCGCTATGGCAACGCGACTGGGCATTGAAACCCGTATGGTTGACGGGCGACGCATCACCGACGATGAAATGCTTCAGGTGGTGACAATGGTGTATGGCGGATTGGTGAACAAACAAATTGTGGCAGGGCTTCAGGCTCGGGGAGTGAATGCACTGGGCATGACTGGCGCCGATATGGACATTTTGCACAGCCACAAACGCCCCGTTAAGGAAATTGACTATGGTTGGGTAGGCGACGTTGACCGCGCCAACGGTATTGCCCTTCAACAACTCATCAAGCAAGGCGTGGTGCCTGTGATAGCACCTCTCACCCACGACGGCAACGGCCATCTGCTCAACACCAACGCCGACACTATGGCTGGCGAAACCGCCAAGGCTTGCGCTCCGCTGTTCAACGTCACTTTGGTGTTTTGCTTCGAGAAAGAAGGCGTGCTGCGCGACGAGAACGACGATGCCAGCGTGATTCCAACCATCAACCGAGGGCTTTACGCCGAACTTAAAGAGCAAGGCATTGTGTCGGGCGGTATGCTACCAAAACTCGACAACGCGTTTGCCACACTGCAAAACGGCGTTAAAGAAGTGATTATCACCAAAGCCGATAACCTTTGCGACCTTAGCCGTGGCACACACCTTGTGTAATCTCCTAAAGACAATTCATTGACTAACATAAATTTATGGGCGTATCTCATACGCCCATTTTTTACCCCGTTGTCATCACAAATAGACACATTCACATAAGCCAACATTCATTATCAATCGGATAATTACTTTCAACTATGCGCGTCTTATCTGTAGCAACCGATTATCGAATACTCAAAAACGACTTCTCACGCCAACTGCACGACACAAAAAAAGGACACTATCGCATGTGAGCGATAATGTCCTGGGAAAAACATTATTTGCCTTAAGCGAATATTAATGCTTTGGAGTCCAACCGTGTTTAAGCATATATTGAGCAATCTGCACAGCATTCAGTGCAGCACCCTTCTTGATTTGGTCGCCAACAAGCCAGAACGACAGTCCTTTTTCGTTAGCCAAATCTTCGCGGATGCGACCCACATATACAGGATCCTTGTCAGCCACAAACAATGGCATTGGATACTGTTTCTCGGCAGGATTGTCAACAACCACCACACCTTCAGCCTTAGCGAACAATTCGCGCGCCTCGGCAGGAGTAATCTTGCGCTCTGTCTCAATCCAGATTGCCTCGCTATGAGCACGCATCACCGGCACGCGCACGCACATTGCGCTCACACAAATCTCCGGCTCATGCATAATCTTGCGTGTTTCGTTGAACATCTTCATTTCCTCCTTAGTGTAATCGTTGGGTTGGAACACGTCGATGTGCGGAATCACGTTGTAAGCCAATTGGTAAGCAAACTTCTCAACGGTAGGCTCCTTGCCGGCGGCAATTTCGGCATACTGGTTGATAAGTTCCTGCATAGCCACTGCTCCGGCACCGCTTGCAGCCTGATAGGTTGCCACATGCACGCGTTTGATTTTTGAAACGTCGTTGAGCGGTTTCAGTGCCACAACCATCTGAATAGTGGTGCAGTTAGGGTTGGCAATGATATTGCGAGGGGTGTTGAAAGCATCGTCGCCATTCACCTCAGGCACCACCAATGGCACATCCTCGTCCATGCGGAATGCGCTGCTGTTGTCAATCATTATTGCACCATACTTGGTGATGGTTTCGGCAAACTCCTTCGAAGTGCCTGCTCCAGCCGATGTGAACGCTATGTCAACGTCCTTAAAGTCATCGTTGTGCTGCAATTCCTTCACTATGTACTCTTTGCCACGGAAAGTGTAGGCACGGCCTGCGCTACGCTTTGAGCCAAACAGCACCATGTCGTCAAACGGGAAATTCTGCTCATCGAGCACTCGCAAGAATTCTTGTCCCACAGCGCCACTGGCGCCAACTATTGCTATCTTCATTTTCTTCTTTTCGTTGTTTATCTTTATTCGGGGTGCAAAGTTATCACTTTTTCAATTCGTAAACAACAAATTTCGCATCCAAATTGCACCTTTTTGTTCCCGATTGTTGCAAAAAGGCATATAAATCACCCTATCTCGCAATTGGCAGCATCAAGTGTGACTCATTCAGGGATGGTGAAAGTGGCGGTGCCGGTACCCTGGGCAAACAAGCCGATAATCACTCCCGTGAAACCGCCCACCACCTCGGTGCTTAGCAACGAACATTCAATCTTTGCCACTTCCTGCCAACCTTTGGCGGTGCGGCACATAAAGTGATAGTTGGTGGCATCGGCATCAATGCGCAAATCCACCTTGCCGCGTTTGCAAACATTCTTAATTCGTCCGAGTTCCACATCAAGCGACTTAATGCGGCACTTAACTACCGCATCGCCATCTTCGCAGCACACCTCGGCATGTCCGTCGTTAATCTGATACACCGATATGCCGGCGTTGCCGCCTTTGCCAAGTGCCGAGCAATCAACAGTGGTTGCAACGCTCATTTCGGGGCTTTCCTGGCGGCGTCCCACAAAGGTTGGCTGTTTGTTTTCGGTGAGGCTTCCGGCAGCCGTGAGGCGCAGTTTGCCGTCAACTATGGCATAGTTGTTCTCCACAGGATTTTGAATGTAAATCCACTCCGGACCTAACTTGCCATTGTCGCCGCTGCTCGCATAGGTTGAACCTTGTGCGCTCGGCAATGCCGGCACTTTCATAGTGAGTTCCACCGGTTTACCGCCGTTTATCACAGGCCATTCTCCCTCTTTCCATTCAACCGGAGCAAGGAATGTTTCGCGTCCCAGATGGTGATACGAGCCGCCAAAGTTGCGATAAGCCAGAAACACTATCCACCAATTACCATCGGCATCCTGCACAAAGTCGCCATGCCCGGTGCCCTGAATTTGACTGTGTTGCGCATTGCGGCAACAGTGAGTGAAAATCGGGTTATTAGGGCACGATTCGTATGGACCATAGATGTCGCGACTGCGAGCGATAGTGAGTCCGTGAGCCAATTCTGTGCCGCCCTCCGATATGAGCAGATAATAATAGCCATCCTTATGATAGATGTGCGGACCTTCGGGATAGCGTCCGCCCGTGCCGCGCCAGATTCCACGGCTCTCGCTGAGTTGTTCTCCAGTCTTGGGATTGATTTCGCAAAGGGTTATTGTATTGTCAGGGTTGCTCACAAAATAGCACCTGCCGTCTTCGAAATAAAACGATGGGTCGATACCGCTCTGCTTCAGCGCAATAGGCTCGCTCCACGGACCTTGAGGATTGGTGGCAGTAACATAAAAATTGCTGCCATTGCCAACATTGGTAGTCACCATATAGAATGTGCCGTCGTAGTAGCGCAATGTGGGAGCATAAATGCCGAGCCACGACGAAGCGCCATTCAGCGGCAACTGACTGGCACGGTTGAGCACGTTGCCCACCTGCTGCCAATGAATCAAATCGCTGCTGTGATAGATTGGTACGCCCGGAAAATACTGGAACGATGAATTCACCACATAAAAATCGCCACCTACGCGGCAAATACTCGGGTCGGGATGAAACCCCGGAAGAATGGGATTAGAATACTCCACTACGTCCTGCGCCACACCTTGAAATGCAGTGACCAACAAGGCTAACGCGATTAATACACATTTCATATTATTCTATTAAAAAATTTTATAATTCAGCCTAATGCAAATATAGGCAAAATAAAGCATAATATTAGCATACTATGCACCTCAATGTTAGCAAGGCCACAAAAAAACCCGCCATGCAACAATCACTTGCAGCACGGCGGAATGAGTCTATTTAAAAAGTTTTATTACTTTGGTATCGATGTTTCAATTGAAATCAATAGGCATACATTGCATCTATTTCTTTCTTATAGTTCTTTGTAACAACACTACGACGCACCTTGAGCGTGTTGGTGAGTTCGCCGCTCTCCATAGTGAACGGCTCCGGCAGCAACGTGATGCGCTTGATTTGCTCGTAACTTGCCAAGTTTGCTTGAATTTCGTTTATGCTCTTCATAAACAAGTCGATTATCACAGGGTTCTTAAGCAAATCCTTCATGTCGGTATATCCAATCTTGTTTTTGTGGGCAAAAGCCTCAACTGCCGAATAAGCCGGAACAATCAGTGCAGTCACAAATTTGCGTTGGTCGCCAATCACAGCCACCTGCTCAATCATTTGGTCCTCAGCAAGAAGGCTTTCGAGCGTTTGTGGAGCGATATACTTTCCGTTTGATGTCTTAAACAAATCTTTCAGACGCTCGGTAAGCACCAATTCGCCTTCGGCGGTGATGTGTCCGGCATCGCCAGTGCGGAAATAACCATCGGCAGTAAACGCCTCTTTATTATCTTCCGGACGGTTGTAATAGCCCTTCATCACCGACGGACCTTTCACAAGAATTTCGTTATTCTCACCTATTTTCACCTGCACCGACGATAGCGGAGTGCCGATAGTGCCTATCTTAAATCCCTGTTGCTTATAGAACGACACCGAAGCGGTGGTTTCGCTCAAACCGTAACCAACCACAATCGGCAAATCGATGCCACGCAAAAATGCCACAATATTATCGCTCACTGCTGCACCGGCTGTGGGAAAAATGGTTCCCTTTTCTATGCCAATGGCATCGCGCACCTTACTCAACACAAGTTTGTCGAGGGTTTTATAGCGCATTTCAAGCATGGCAGGCACTTTGCGGCCCTGTGCCAAATACACCACATTGCGGCGTATTCCCACTGTGATGGCTTCTTTCATGAGTTTTTTTGCCACTATCGATGAGTGGTGCATCTTGTCGATAACCGCGCCATACACCTTTTCCCAGAAGCGTGGCACGCTGCACATGCAAGTAGGATGTATCTCCTTTAGCGTGTCTTGAATCACCTTAGGATTATAGTTAAGCACTACGCGCACGCCAATCGAGAGGCACACCAATGTCCACCCCAGTTCAAAAACGTGCGACAAGGGCAAGAAACTCAGCGACACGTCATCGCTTGTAACATAAGGAAGTGTTTTGATGTGAATATCGATTTGCGCAGCAAAATTAGTGTGAGTGAGCATCACACCCTTAGGCTTGCCTGTTGTTCCCGAAGTGTAGATGAGATATGCCAAATCGTCGCCCCCGGCAGCCTCGCGGCGATCAACCACTGCGCTGCGGTCGGCATCAGTTGCCTTATCGGCTATGGCAAGCAAATCTTGCCAATAAAGCGATGTCTTATCGCCCTTCACAAGTTTGATTGTGGGGTCGAGCAACACAAGATGCTCGATAGTAGGCACCTTTTCCAACACACGCAACGAGGTTTCGTATTGCTTTTGGTCGCCTGCAAACAAAATCTTTGCTCCCGAATCGGCTGTTATGAATGCCACTTCATCGCAACTGCTTGTGGCATAAATTGGCACTGCAATAGCACGATTGTAGAACGCCGCAAAATGCGAAATGAGTATAGCTGGACAATTCTGTGTGAACAATGCAATCTTGTCGAACTCTTTCAAGCCTATCATCTCAAACGAGAGTGCCAAGCGGTCGACATTCTTCTTGAAACTATTCCACGAAATACTTGTCCATTTTTGAGTTTTATAATCACGGAAACGCAAAGCCTCACGATTGCCGAATTTCACGGCATTATGAGACAACATTTCCACCAACATTGTAGCCATAGTTATTCTGCCTAAATATAATTGTTCGTTGAAGTTACTTTATTTATTCTGATTACAAAGTTACGCCTTTTAATGTTCAGCCCGTGAATAAAAATGCAGTATTACGCCAAAGTGTTAACATTGTTTCTTTATTACCGAATAAAAGATTACACATTTTAACACATCGTCATCTTGCTACAACGCGAACCAAAAAATTTTCGTAACTTCGCTGATAATATTAAAACTCACCAAAAAACAGAGTTATTTCAATGGCAGATATCGATGAATTATACTACGATGCAGAGGACTTGCTCAAACGCATGATTGCCACTCCGAGCATTAGCCGCGACGAGGCAAAAGTGGCCGACATTGTTGAGCAGCAGATGCGAGATTGGCAACTAAACTGTCGCCGCAGCGGAAACAATGTGTGGGCTATTTGCCCCGATTACAATCCGTCGCTGCCCACAGTGCTTCTCAACAGCCATATCGACACCGTGAAGCCGGCACAAGGATGGACGTTCGACCCTTTCACGCCCACCGAAGACGACAACCGCATATACGGGCTCGGGAGCAACGATGCCGGTGCTTCGGTGGTGGCGTTGTTGGCGGCTTTCCGTTGGCTCATCGAGCAGCCTCAACGGTACAACCTCATCTTCCTGGCATCGTGCGAGGAGGAAGTAAGCGGACGGCAAGGCATCGAAAGCGTTTTGCCTATGCTTCCGGCAATTGATGTGGCTATTGTGGGCGAACCCACCGGCATGCAACCTGCCATTGCCGAAAAAGGGCTTATGGTGCTTGATGCCGAAGCCGCCGGTCGCTCGGGTCACGCTGCACGCAACGAGGGCATCAATGCCATTTACATCGCCATTGATGCCATTAACAAACTGCGTAACATCACTTTCGACGCACAATCATCGCTTCTCGGCCCCGTTAAGATAAGCACCACAATGATTAATGCCGGCACCCAACACAACGTGGTGCCCGACGTGTGCCGCTTTGTGGTGGATGTGCGCACCACCGATGCCTACACCAACCTGCAAACACTCGAATTAATTCGCAACGCGGCTCCCGAATGCACTTTCACGCCACGCAGCACAAGGCTCAACCCTTCGGGCATAAGCAGCAGTCATCCGCTGGTGAAACGGCTTGTAACTATGGGCAAAGTGCCTTTTGGCTCGCCCACGCTGTCCGACCAAGCCCTAATGCCGTTCCCCTCGCTGAAGATGGGACCGGGCGACTCGGCGCGCAGCCACACTGCAAACGAATTTATCTGCCCTATGGAAATTCGCGAAGCGATTCACACCTACATTGCCCTGCTCGACCACGCAACGCTATAACCCCTACGAAAACGAGCGGTGGGAATACCAAGTTGGTTTCTTGATATCCCCACCGCTTATGTTTTTATCCGTAATATGCTCAGAAATTCTTAGCAATGCCGTCGGCAATCTGCTGCATCTCTTGGGCTGGCAACGAAAGTTTTTCCTTAAAGAAATTCATGTCGCTTTCCTTGTTGATTGGCACCAAGTGAACATGTGCATGAGGCACTTCAAGCCCGAGCACAGCCTCGCCCACCTTAACACAAGGCAAGGTTTTCTTCAGTGCTTCAGCCACACGCTTCACAAAAAGCATCAACGAAGCATACTCCTCATCGCTGAGGTCGAACAGATAGTCAACCTCATGTTTTGGTATGCAAAGCACATGACCCTTTGCCACCGGATTGATGTCGAGAAACGCAAAGTTATGCTCGTCCTCTGCCACTTTGTAGCAAGGAATCTCGCCTGCAATAATTCTGCTGAAAATCGAAGCCATTATCTTAATCTCCTTTCTCTCTTGTTATCAGATTTATTGTTCCAACGAAATCTCAAGAATTTCAAATTGCATTACGCCTGCAGGCACTTTCACTTCAACCACATCGCCCACTTTGTGGCCCATAAGTCCCTTAGCGATTGGTGTAGCCGACGCAATCTTCATTTCCTTCAGGTTCGCTTCGCTTTCCGAAACGATGGTGTATTTAAGCACCATGCCGTTTTTCACGTTCTTGATTTTAACAGTCGACAGCAAAGCCACAACATCAGTTTTGAGTTTGCTCTCATCAATGATGCGTGCATTGGCAACAATATCTTTCAGCTGCGAAATCTTCATTTCCAGCATTCCTTGGGCTTCCTTTGCAGCGTCGTATTCAGCATTTTCCGAGAGGTCGCCCTTGTCGCGAGCCTCGGCGATTGCTGCCGAAATTTCTGGTCGCTTAACATTTTCAAGATAAGCGATTTCTTCCATCTTCTTCTTATAACCTTCTTTGGTCATATAGCTTATAGCCATCTCAATTTGTGTTTTTTTTAAATTAGTAAAAAAGAAAGAATCTCCACCTTGTTTCGGTGAGAGACCCCATCACGGTTAAATATTATATTTTATGTTTGTTATGACAAAGGTAAGACAAAAAAAATGAAAAACAAATCTTTTCACATCTTTTATGTTTTGTCTATCGGTTTTGAACGCAAAAGTTTAAACAGAAGCCACAGACAGGTTGCCGAAGCAGCCACAGTAAGCACCGTTGCCACCAAATATGCCTCACGCCCAACAGCAAATGCGCAACACACACTCAACGCCACGGCAAATAGCGCGTTTGCAAACACACTGCCATGCAATTTCATACGGTATCTTCCAAAATACACCACTCCGATTATCACGTTATATGCTGCATACCAAATTGTGTACGACACACCCAGCCCCACCAATCCATAATAGTGATACGATGCAATATTAAGTGCAAGGCCCACCGACACGCTCAACGCCTCGGTTATGACAAATGTTTTGCCATCGCCACGAACCAAAATCACATAAGCCATACACCACGAAGTGGCACGCAACACCATGCCCACAAGCATCCAGGTGAGGCATGGCAGCACCACCAGGAACTCTGTTTCGTAGAGCAAACACACCACCGGCTTGCGCAACAGCATCATAATCATCACCAGAGGGGTCAACAGGAACAATGTTATGTTGATTTCTTGTGAGGTGAACAATGCCATACCATGCTTGCTATGCGACACGCGGCTCAATCGCGGATAAAACTCCATACCCAATGCCGTGAGCACAAGTCCCACATATTTGTTTACCAACGTGTAGCCGGCTTGATAAAATCCCACTTCTTCGGTGCCACCTCGGCTATTAAGATAAGCCATAAACACATAATTGGTTATCAGCGAAAGCACCACACCTATGGTCATGTATATGCCCAAACGCACAAACTCGCCGCCTTGCTTCACCACTTCGGTTCGAGAAACAGGCTGAGGGGAGCAGTCCTTTTTGCGGAAGATATAAGCACACACCGCAGCCACTATCGAGCACAATATCACCGACGGCAACACGCTATCTACACGCAAATAATAGAACATCGGCACCGACAATGCAAGTCCTGCCACCGAGCCCGTCACCGATGCCGAAGCAAGGCGGCGAAGCATTGCCGTGCCTTGCAACAAGGCGTGTTCGCCGTTCATAAGCGAATTTGTCAACACTGCCACCGACAGGAAGACAAAGCCCCAAATGTGGCGGTCGTCGCCAAAAGTGATACTGCTTAACACCGGTGCCAACGCCGCGGTGAACAATGCGCCTCCAAGACCGAGCCACATCGACCATCGCCGCACCACCACTGCCATACGGCTAATCTTTTTCTCGTCGCCCTTTGCACTCTCCATGGCAATACTGCGCACACTGGTGCTGCGTATTCCCAAATTCGATGCCGTGCCAATCATGTCGAGCGCGCTATTCCACAATGCAAACAAGCCTACGCCAACCGGACCAATCCACATTGCCACCAACTTACACCGAACCACGCTGCACAATATGCTCAGCATCTGCACTCCGCTGAACAGTCCCATGGCTTTCACCACCATGCGCGATATGTTGGTGCCTCTGCGTGACATGACCCACAAATTTCTATAAGGTTAATTTATATGTTTCGTACACTATGGCTCTGCCGCCCATACCACACTTCTGCAACACAAGCCCTTCGTTGAGATAACGCCCCGAATCTTCGTTGGAGATGCCGAAATCGAGATACCTCATCCCCTCACATTCGTGCTTGATGATGTGATTATATATTGCCGGAATCACACGCAAATCCCAACCCTCTGGCGTGGCTGCCGTGTACTGCGAATGTGCCACCTGACCAACGTAATACATCACAATCCCACCCAGCAGTTCGCCGTTCCGTGTGGCTGTGAACAAACGTATATTATGGGGGAACGATGACTTTAGCCGCAGAATTTCATCAAGCGTATGCACTGGCTTGGTGTGATAGCGGCGCTCAAGCAAGTCGGCAAGAATTGCCCAATAACCCGAAAAATCGTCACTCTCGCTCACAATCACGCCTTCACGTCGCGACACCGACACCGACGACTTCGCCCCAGTGTTGAATGGCAACGGGTTTTGCAAATCTATGGTTGTCGACACGTTGGTTATTGCAATAGCCGCGCCGTTACGAAACAAGGCATAACGGTCTTCCTCTGCCGGATAACTGTGATAGATGTGCGGAATCGCCTTATAGTAGAGCATAGTCACGCCATCGGCACGCATAAAACCGAGTGCGACATCCATCACCTGCAACATCACCACCACATTGCAGTGCTTCAACGGCATCACCCAGCCGCCATAAGTGAGGCCTTGATGCGAATACACAACATCGCCGACGCGATTAGCCGGCAGCAACGCCACCAACTCGCCATTGTTATACGCCATCAGCGAGTAGTCGGCAAAGCGGTCGCTATGGTAATCCATATAGGCGCGCAAATGCTGGAACGTGCTGTTTTTTGCCGCTCTCACAAAGGCGTCCCACTCGAGGCTCTTTTGGCTTGTATATCGTTCAATCGTAACCATATTTTTCATCCTATAACACCATTCATCGTCGAAGCCATTGTTCGGGATTAAGTTTCGCCTTTTCCTTTCGCACTTCAAAATGCAGAATGGTGCGGTTATTGTCTTCTCGGTCCGAAAAAATCTTGCCTATATTCTGATTTGGCTTAACCGTTTCACCGGTGCGCACATAAATCTCCGAAAGATTAACATAAATCGTAAGATACGACCCGTGCCGCACCATCACCACGGTGTTGTAGCCATCCTGACGGAATATTGCCGACACTTTGCCTGTGAACACAGCGCGTGCCACAGCACCAGGCTTGGTTTCAATGTCGATGCCGCCATTTTCGGTCATAACGTATTTCAGTTCGGGATGCCGTTGCACACCAAAATGGCGCACAATCTTGAAGTTGCCCGACACCGGATATGGCAGACGCCCCTTGTTGCTCTCAAAACTGCCGCCAAGTGCAACATCCACATGGGTAGGAGCAGCCGGTTTCGACGGCGACGGTGTGTTCTTTGGCTTTGATACAGCCAAATCTCCTTCCGATTGCGATTTTGATTCATCGCTAACCTTGTCTTTGGTTTTCGCCTTGTTTTTCTCGGCAAGTTTCTTGTTGTCGGCGGCTTTGCGTTCGGCTTCAAGACGCTTGCGCTCGTCGGCTTCGCGACGTGCTTTCTCGGCAGCCAGACGTTCCTGTTCAATGATGCGGTTCAATTCGCGGTCGAGGGCGTTGGCTTTGCGTTGCTTTTCAGCAAGCACTACTTGCAACTGTGCGCCCTCTGAACGCAGTTTGTCCACTATGCCCGACTGCTTATGTTTCTTCTGCTCAAGAGCAAGTTTGGCAAGATTTTGGTCTTTGATAGTATTGCTTTTGGCTGTAGCAAGCCTGTTGATGCGTTCACGGCTGTCAATCAGCCTTTGCTGCATTTCGCCGATTTCCTGCGACTGACGCTTGCGCCATGCCGAAAACTCTCGCAAATAACGCATTCGGCGCATGGCTTGATGAAACGACTCCGATTGAAAGATAAACATCAGTTTGTCGAGCGACGACGAATGTGCATGAATCTTCCTGATTGCATTGCCATACTCGGTGCGCAGACGCTGCAATTCTGCCTCGTTTACGGCAATGCTGTCGTTCACGCTGCGCAACTCGTCGTTAATGGCTTGAAGTTGAACATTCAAGGCGTCAATCGAACGCTGATGCTCGCCAATCTCGGCAGTTATCGAGTTCAACTCGTTCAACTGCCGGCGGGTTTCGCTCTTATTGTCTTTGATTTTTTTTGTGGTTTCGCTGATTTCACGTTGTGTGGCTGCCTTTTGCTGCTTTATCGATTTTGCACTTTTGGTTTGTGCAAAAGCAACTCCTGCACTCATCATAATCGCCGCCAAAAGCATCATCAATCTACCACACATCGTCATCGTTCACTTCAACAAAAAAATCCTAAACATCATCAACTATCGCACCGTGCCCCCGAGAGCCTTTATTATCGACGAGCCTGTGGCTTCGTTATAGCCGGCAGGGATGTCGACATCATCGCTGAACTCGGTGTTCCAAGTGAAGTTTTTCAGCGACAAATCAAGCGACAATGCTGCGCCATTGAGTTTCGTGGCAACGGCTACTTCAGTTGAAATCTTGCCTGCAAGTGTGGTTTCTATGCCGGCATAATTCACACTGTAAATTGCCTCGCCGCCGGTTGGCCAAACGTCAAGCCGCTCAACGCAGCGATTGGCATTGAACACATAGCCATAGCCAAAGCCCTCGTATTGCTCAACAGGGCTCATGTTAATCGTTCCATTTTCGATTTTGAAAGTCACATCGTTTGCCATAGAGGCATTGAGCGTACCCTTGCCCAACACATGCGGTCGGCCAAGCAGAATATCCTGCAAAGTGCTCACATCAACTGGCACTCCGCTGGTGAGCAACGATGCTTTCTCTCTCACATACACTTTGTGATAGCGGTCGATTATTACAATCTCATCGTTGGCTATATACAGGCGCGCCATTTCTATTCCCAGCAATGGGCGAATCGAAATTGAAATCGACTTACCCTCAATCATTTTCATCTGCATTGACGACCGCACCGATTTGTCAGTGCCGATTGCCAACGACACTTTGCCGCTGCAAACAAGCGTCTGCCAATCGGCATACTGGGCTAATTCACCTATCTTGACCGTGGTGTCGACATCTTGCCCTCCTGTATTTACTGCCTGACGGCTCGACGAACAACCGGTGCCAAGCATTGCCACCATCGCCAAAAGCATCATCGGCATTATCGCCTTTAATCTCTTCTTCATCGCTTATTTAAAAAAATATGTTTTATGTTTCACTTTCTTTTGCAGCAATTCGTTTTCCGGGTCGAGTTTCAAAGCCTCTTCCCATTGAACAAGAGCAGCCTCCGGTTCGCCATTCATAAACAGTATGTCGCCATAGTGCGACCTCACGTCGGCGCTCTTCAGCACATTCTCGTCTTTCATTGCTTTTTCAATATAGACAAGTGCCTCTTTATAGTTCTTCTTTTTGAACATAATCCAAGCATAAGTGTCGAGATAGGTCGAGTTGTCGGGGCTGTCGGTTATAGTGTAGAAACTCAACTTCTCAGCCTTGTCGAGGTCGCCGTTGCTCTCACTAAGGAAATAGGCATAATTGTTCATAGCCATCACGTTGCCGGGGTTCAACTCGAGCGATTTCTCATAGGTGGCGAACGCCTTCACCGTGTCGTTTTGCATATAATAAACATCCGCTATGCCGCTCCATAATTCCGATTTGCTCTCGTAGTCGGTTGAATCGACCAACTCGAGTGCTTTATTATAAACTTCAATCGACTTATCGTATTCCTTTAACTGATAATAAGCCGGAGCGATGTATTTATACAGCTCAATGTTGTCGGGATTATATTTTATGGCATTCTCGCCTGCCTTTATGGCCTCACTATAATTATCGGTCATCAGGTAACACCCCATGAGCATACGCCAATTATCGGCGCTCGTCGGGTCGACATCAAGAGCATAACTCAACTGCTCGCCCGAATGTTTATAGTCTTGCTTTGCCCACAAATACTGGCTATACAGTTCATGTATCTTGTTTTCGTGGGGATGTTCCTCAATAAGCACTTTAAACAGTGTGTCGGCTCGCTGCGACGAATCTTTATTCTGAATTAAATCGCTCGAATATTCATATAGCACGCCCAACTTATTCTCCACATCGAGGCTCTTGCTAATCAATGCGTTATATATTTGCTTGTCGTAGTTCACGGTGTCGCCAACGCTGTTATAGAACTTGGCTCGGGACAGATAAATAAAGCCATTCTCGGGGTCGGCTTCTTGGGCACGGTCGATGTAGGCAAGTGCGCTATCGTTTTTGTTGAAAGTGGCAAAAACACTGCTCATCAACAGGTTATATTGCACATTCTTTGGGGCAGTGGCAAGCAACGATGCACATTCTTTAATTGCATTCGCCGAATCGTTCATTGCCATATACACGTTGATTTTGCGTGTGCTGATTGCAACCACCTTTCCCTGTGCCATTTCGAGCGAATCGTAGGCATTGATTGCTTGCTGGAAATCGCCGGCGGCTGCGTATGCCTCAGCAAGCGAAAACTGCACGTCTGCCTTGTCGGGATACAACTCCGACATGTTTTTCCACGCTTCAAGAGCATCGTTTGCCTTAGTGCCAAACATGCCCACCAAACGGCAATATACAAACGCTGCATAATAATCCGACGTATTCTCCTCGTAATATTTGCGCATAAAATCCAACACCTTTTGTCGCTCTTCGGCTTTCAGATTGGGCATGGTGGTCATGCACAAACCGGCATAGAAACCTGCCGCCGAGTTAGCGGGGTCGATGCTATAGGCATGTCGCAAAAGTTCAAAATAAGCCGCATCATTGCCCAATGTGTGCTGACGCTCTGCTTCAAGATACACATATTCAGCCTTTCGGCGGTCGGCATCGCTAACCACCAACGAGCAGAAATCGTCAAGGTAATCGACTGTTTCACCCTTATTGCCTGCAAACAATGCCGGAAACACACTCAGCAATGCCAGTGCCAGAAAAAATATATTATTTACTCGTTTGATATTCATCATTAAGCAACCTGTTTTTATCCTATCCAGTGCGAAGACACGCCAAAAAAGCCCACGCAACTCGTCATCCCGCCTGCAATCACTTCACTCCTGTGTGACCGAATCCACCGGCACCGCGCTCGGTATCGCCAAGCACTTCCACCTGATTCCATTCCACCTTGCTATAGCGCGACACTATCATCTGGCAAATGCGCTCACCATTCTCAATCACAAAAGGCGTATCGCTCAAATTAATGAGTATCACGCCAATCTCGCCGCGATAATCGGCATCGATGGTTCCGGGCGTGTTAAGCACAGTCACTCCTTTCTTCAGAGCCAAACCACTGCGAGGCCTAATCTGACATTCATATCCGTGCGGCAGTTCAATGCTCACCCCGGTTGGCACCAATGCTCGTTGCATTGGTTGCAGAACAATAGGTTCGCTAAGCCATGCCCGAAGGTCCATACCTGCACTTTCACTTGTGCCGTATTCCGGCAATGCGTTGCTCGAACGATTAACTATCTTAACTTTAACACAATCCATAATTATTGTTTTTTATTTATCTTGCGAAAATACTCAAAATGCTCCAATCCACAGCCAATATTTATCATAAATAATTCTAAAACCACAAATTTATACACTTTAACTCTCAATAGCACTCAATGTGCGGGCATTATGCTCTGTGTGCATTGACAGTGGAAAAACCCGATGCCGAGTCAGAGAACGCTTCGGATTTCCCTGACACGGCACCGCAAAAAGTCACGTCGTAATTAGTCAATTAACGCTGATGCTCCTTGACCGCAAAACCACTATAATACCACCGTTTGCAAATCGTCAGGCACCACAATTCGCCCGCCGAAGTGCTGCGCGGCTTCAGCGCTGTAAGCCTCGGCACGAATGTCAAGGTTGCGGTCCTCGGTGTGATAAAGCAACAGGTTCTTGGCCCTGAGCATAGCAGCATCGCGTCCGGCATCGAGCGCAGTGCTGTGGTGTTTCTCGTAAGGCTTAAACACTTCGTGCTGCGAATATAGGCAAAACGCCTCGCTCATTAGCCAATCGGCATCCATAGCATAGGCTTGCGAAACGCTGTTGTATGGCTCGTCGCCCAAGCACACCAGTTTGCGGCCATCGGGCAAAATGGCTGTAAACCCGAATTGCTTGGTTTTGGTCGACCCGATGTCGAAAGCGGTTAACCTGCATCCTGCGGCATCCCACTCCTCGCCATGCTTCACTTCAACGAAAAACAATCGCGTGCCCAGATACTTCATGAACCGCTCCGGTATGGCAAGATGGCAAAATGTGTTAAGCATGCCAATTGCTTCATCGTGCCCATAAACCACAAAATTGCCCTCGTAGTCGCCGGCATACACCATCTGGGCAATTTTTCGCACCACCCAAATCATCCCCAGAATGTGGTCGGTGTGCCCGTGGGTGAGAAAAGCATAGTGGAGCGAATGAAAATCGATGTCGGCTTTCTCCATTTGCGCAAAAATGCCGTTACCTCCGCCGGCATCTACAAGCAATGGTCCGCGCCCCACATCGAGCACAAAGCAAGTGTTATAGATTCGAGTCACTAAGGCACTGCCAGTGCCTAACATAGTGATTTTAGCCTCGTGTTTTTCTGTAATGCTCATCAACAAATTTTTGATTTGTATGTAAAAAAAGCACTCACACCTTTGCTGTCACAACAATGTGCTATGGCAAAAAGGTGTGAGTGAATGAATATCGATTAGTAAATCAAAGTTCCCGAAATGCACCAATAACTGATACTGCCATTTTCACCCGGTCCCTGCGGAATCTGCACCGAAATGGTGTGCTCACCTTTCTTGATTTTGCCAAGTGGAATATACTCGGGGTTAGTAACAGTTCCCGGACACCAGTTGCTTCGGCTCAAGTCGGAAGAACTTTCACCATTCGAGAAGTTGCCCGAGCAAGGACTATTGTTGCGATAAGTGGCACAGTCGTCACGCCACGGAATGAACGAATTCACTCTTTCGCCGTCAAGATAAATGGTGTTCACTTTGCGGTTGAACTCGTCGCCGCCACCCCAGCCGCCATGGCCAGTGGTGAGGTAGAACAAATGTGCGTCGTCAATATCTTCATCAACAGTGAATTTAACCTTCAGCACATCGTCGCCCAAGAAAACAGGATATTCTTGACCTGCTTGTTCAAGATAGTTCACTGTGTTGAAAAGAGGAATAGCGTGCTTAAACGACTTCACATCTTCATCGCCGGGATAATACTTCAACTGCATACTGATGTTATGTCCGTTGGCATCCCAATTACCGATGTATGCTCCAATTATCACTTCGCCTTCAAGTTGGCTTGCAAGGTTGGTTACATTCATCTTGTAGAGCACCTCATCAACCCACTTCTGACCAGGCACCACGTTGTGGTTATACTGGCGCACTCCAAAGCCGGTGAAGAAACGCATCAACTCAAGCGGAGCATTATAGTCGGGGGTAGAAACAAGTCCCGGATAGAATATGCCGTTGTTAGCAGTGAAACCGGGCACGCTCTTCAGGTTCTTTATCATGTCGAAGAACGATTTTTCCTTGTCGACAGGAATGATAAACACCGAACCGGTACGGTCGTAGGCATCGCCTTTCGAGTATTGTGTGAGTTCAACAAACACATCACGGTCGCCCGACTTTGGCAGAGTCACTTTTTTGAGGATGATTGAACCGCCACCCACGCGATAGGTTACGTTTGGCTCAATCTTTTCGGGTGCTTTGGCACCTGTGAAATTCACTGCCTCGTTGTCGAACACCGGCACCGTAATCACGTTGCTGTTGTTAAGCGTATAGCGATAGTAGTTAGGGTCCATTTCTTTGCCGAACGAGCCTGGGAAAACAGTTTCTTTCTTGGTCATTGGCACGATGTCCTTAGCCACTTGCACATATTGTCCGTTACGCGAATAGCGAAGCACCACACCATCGGTCACGCCCCATCCTGGTGTAGGAGTGGCTGATACACCCAAATCGGTGGTGTACCACACTTCCATAGTGTTTGAATTGATGATTGTGCGTGCAATTTTGCACTTGAATCCCAAGAATGTGGTGTCGGCAACTACGTTAAACTTCTCGTTTGGAGTGAAAGTACGTTTCGAGCACACGGTATCGCCATTCTGCAACAACGCCATCTGGTAGTAGGTGTTTTTGCCAAAGTCGATGTAGGTGGTTTCTTTCGGGAAAAAGTTTTGCATCTCTGCCGGACGTATTCCCTCGATGCTTTGCTCGTCGCCACACAACACCACGCGAGTGCGTGCCGGAGCGTCGGCTTTGTCCAAGCCGTAGGTGATGGTCACACCCACTGCCTTCTTCATTTGCTTTACAATCTTTTTGGGCTGAATGGCTGCCGAGGCGCACAATACGCCACACGCCAACATGGCTACGGCAATTAGTTTCTTTGTCATTTTCAATATAAGGTTATGGTTATTTCGTTATGATATTTAATCATTTACAAAAATACTGAATTTATTTCTTATTTACTATGCCTTTTGCGAAAAAAGCAAAAGGAGCAAACCTTATCCTTTATCACACATGGCAATAACAGTATAGGTTTGCTCCAATTGTTCGTTATTTGTCACAAGGCATCAATCCCAGCCTTCATCGGGGTCGGTTTTCTCCGGCACGGGCTGATTGCCCCAGCCTACACGATAGTAACCCGAGAATACTTCGGTGCCTATAGCATTGTAAACAAACATCCAAACGTACATCTGACCGCCTCGTTCATCACCCTTGAAGTAAGAATAGCCCTTCGACGGATAGAATACGGCATACGATGCGCGGTTGCCTTCGCTCTTATCGTTGATAGTAACGAAGTAGTAGCCACGTTCGCTCTTATAAGCATTGTCAATATGCAATTCGCCAGTCTTTTCGTCAACCGAGAATTCAAATTGACCCTCGATATTAGAATCGTACCAAGCATCAAGCACATATTTGTTCTCTGATATGCAGCGCAATTCGGCACTGGTGCTCATCTTTCGCGGACCGCACATCACCTCTACTGGTGTCGACCACAACGTCGGGCCGCCCCATAGCGAAGCCACTGCCATAACGCCTACATAACACCAGTGAGCAACCACACCGGCAAGCAAACCGCCAACGGTGTGCGACACAATGGCTTTCGATGTGAGTTCGCGATAGCCCAAAGAGTCGAGCATGGCAGTGTGTGTGCTCAAATATCCGCTCCAACACATACCCATGGCGGTGAACACTGCAATTGCATTACCGTCAATCAGTCCTGCCTCTTGCAAACGCGGAACCAAACCGAGGGCTGCACCTACTGCACCAAGGGCTGTGATTGGGAACGACACGAGTTCCGACGACTGGAATCCGAACAACCATTCAAACACGAAACTGATTTTATCTGCCAAATAAGGCAACAGTTTCACGCCCTCGTAGGCTGTACCGGTGTATTGTCCGTCGGCACTTGGTCCAAAGGTGAGCATCATCACAAAAGTAGAGATAATGAGCACACCGGGGATAATCTGCATACCCAATTCCACACCCATCTTTCCGCCGTCGAGCAGCGAATTGAGGAATCGCAAGAACAAGGTTTTTTCTTCCTCGGAATGGTGTTGCTCAGCCTCTTCGGTTTCTTCATCACTTTGACCAGCCATCTCGTTCACCAATTCAGGACGTGCCTTGCTCACAAGACGTTGCATCAATCGAGTCGACACAATACTGCCAGCCACCGAGCCTACAAGACCAACGATGGCGCCGGTGCCGTAGCCTCGACCAATCATAAACACCACAACAACAAGGCCCATACCAAACGCTGTGCCGAAGTTGGTGAGTGAAATGAGTTGATATTTACGGAAGTAACTGCTAAAACGAGCATCCTTGCTCAAACTAATAATAGCGGGATTGTCGCTCACAAACGTCATCACCGCGCCCAAGGCTGCCACACCAGGAAGGTTGTAGAGCGGTCGCATGAGCGGTCGCAGAAGTTTTTCAAGTATGGCAATCACACCAAATTCTACAAGCAATCGACCGAATGCACCGGTAAGCACCGTGATACCCATAAGGTAAAGCACAGTTTCAAGCAACAGGTGATAACTTGTGTTCATCATTGTGTTGAACATATTGGGTGCGCCCATCACGCCACCCATATATCCAAAGATTATCGCAAAAAACAATATCAATGCCAAAGGCTCGATGATTTTTTTGCGTAGTTTTCCAGGATTTTGTTTTGTTTTCATCGCTTAAGGTTATATTCTGATGACAATCAAATTAATGCGAACTTATATTCATTATTGCTTAAACTTCAGGTCGAAGACATCCATTTGCCAGCGCACGCCCACTGTGAAGGTGTTGCTGCTGGGATCATCGTCGCTGCTCGAATGCCAGTAGGCATGGAAACGCACTTTATTGCGACGGTCAACGATTGGCGAATACTCAACACCACAGCCCCAAAAACCGCGGCTTATGCCAGGTGTTACATAGGTGTCGAGCGGGTTATGGGTATTGCTCTTTTGCGCCTTGTTTTGGTCGTAACCGCCTTTTGCAAACACATTGAAGCGGTTGCCCACCTTGAGGTCGATTTTGCCCGACAAGGTGAAGTCCTTAAAGAACGGTGTGTGGTGCCCTGCATAACGGTTTATGTAGTCGAGGTCGACCGACACACGGTCGAAAAGCAATTTATGACCGAGCGCCAGATAGTTGATATATCGGCCTTTTGCATATTCCATCATGTTCACCGAATACTTGGTCTGTAACCACGGTGCCACGGTGCCATACCACATCAAGTTGTAGGCAAACATGTTCTCGAGGCTTTCGGTTGAATAAGGTGAATTGGTCATCTGCAAATACAGTTGGTTTCCTTTTCCGACATTATAGCCTACGTTCACACCAATCTGATAAGGGTTGCAATGATTCCAATAATAACTTGCAAAATACACGTCGATTGGGGCATAGTCGTATTCACATGTTCCCACAAACACCACTTGCTTACCCACGGTTACGCTCCAACGGTCGTCGGGAGCATAGGTGAGGTTCACCCAGTCGGTTGAATTGAAGAATGACTTAGGGTTGCCGTTATCCTTATAAAGTCGATGGCGGAAGGCATACGAGAAATGCTCATTGATGGTTCCGTTTACAATCAGTTTCAGATAGGTTCCCTCGAAGCCGGCTTCTGTTTCAGGCTTTGCCATTCCGGCGTCGGCGCCATAGGTTGTTAGTGTTCCGTCAAGACGAGTGTCGATTTTCAGCGACACACTTGGGTCACCACCCGAGATTACAGGCTTGAATTCCTGCGAATTGACTCCTATTGTACACAATGCAGCAATCGCTGACAGCACAATCTTGCTTAGTCTTTGCATAGGTAGCATTTTAATTAAGTTTTATTGGTATCGATTAAATATACTTTAATTTGTATGATATTCCGTTATGGTTGATTATTTCACTCAATTATGTCTGCAAATTTAAGTGTTTTATTTAAACAAGCAAAAATTTTTCCACGCCACTTTGTTTCTAACGCATTTTGCACCTACTTTGCGCCGTCAGTTTCTTTGCCGGCAACGTGAGCACTGCCTGTTCGTGCTTTAGGTTTCTTGCTTTGTATGGCTGAAAAACCCTTGCCGAACACGCCCACAACGCGGCTTTGCGACACAAATGCCTGCGGGTCGATTTCGTTGATGATGTCGTAGATTCGGTTCGATTCAAATTTACGGGCAATGCACATCACCACCTTGCAGCCTTCGTGAGTGTACGAACCCTCGGCTTGCAAGAGTGTGCAGCCACGATGCACTTCCTCGTTGATGGCGTGCGATATTTCATCGTAGCGCTTGGTGATTATGAAAAACTGCACCGAGTGGCGCTGACGGTCCATGAAATAATCCATCACATAATACATCACGAACAGGGTGCAGAAGCCGAACACCACCAACCGCCAGTTGTAGAAGATAAAGTAACACGACGACACTATAACGATGTCGCATATAGTGAGCACTCGCCCGAGCGATACGTCGCGATACTTGTTGACTATGGCAGCAAGGATGTCGGTGCCGCCCGTGCTTCCGTGCTGCATAAAAATGAATCCCAACCCGATGCCGCAAACGCTGGAGCCTATGATGCACGCCATAAAACTCTCTTGGGGACCCATCAACTGAAGCAGCGACCCGTCGGGCTGCTTCAGCAGCATCTGAATAATACGCAGCATAAAAGTGATGGCGAAGATGCAATAGATGGTTTTTACCATAAAACGCCAGCCAAGCAGTTTCAGCGCCACTATCATCAGGCAGGCATTTATAAGGAAGTAAGTTACGTCAATCGGTATCCCAGTAATAAAGTAAACAATGTTTGAGATACCTGCCACACCACCAACAGTGATTTGATAAGGCAGCATAAACGCGCCCCACCCTATTGTGTAAAACAGAACGCCTATCGTGAGGAACAAATAGTCTCTCACATCATCGCCCGTTACACGGAACTTGAATTTCATATTTTTAGTGCCTTTCATTTTAAAGCGTAATAGAATTGCCCGGTTCAAAACGGCTGCCTACCCCATCAAAAAGGAATACAGCCGAGCCTCTTAAAAGAACCCTTTCGGTGCCCTTTTTAAGATGTGCTTTGCCACTGCCGATGCCAGTTTAGTGGCATCTTCAACACGCTCAACCACCTCGCCTTCGCGGCTTATCACAAACGATGTTGGAACACCTATCACATTGTAGGCGGTGAGGTTGCGCGACTGAATGCTCATTGGGTCGTAGACGGTTATCCACGGCAGGTTGGCTGCCGATTGACGCCATTGAAACTCATCGGGGTCGACACTCACCTGATAGATTTCCAGACCTTGCGACGAATATTTGTGGTAAACGTCGGCAAGTGTCTTGTTAAACATCGGCGAGAAGTCGGCTTGATACATGGTGAAGTTCAACACCACCACTTTGCCTTGCTTGGTAACTTCGCTGAGTTTGCATTGCTTGCCGTGATTGTCCTGCAAATCTATGTCGATAATTGGAATCTCTTCAGCCATAATTTGGCGTGATGGCAATGTGCCTTGTGCATCGCGGCGTCTGCGTTGCCCGTCGAGCAGCACTTTCACAAGATAACTTGTGCGTGGGTCGTTGGGTCGGAACGTGTTGTAGGCATTTGCCACAGCACCTATTATCTTCAGGTCGTTATCGTTGAGCGCATCAAACAATGGTTCGTCGCCTATATACTTGTTTATCACATAATATGCCACGATTCCGCTGGGGTTGGTAAGAATCTGATTGGCAAGTTGCTTTTTCCAAGCCTCAATGGCTGCCTGGTCGCCGCTCTTTGCCATCTGCATCGCCTTTTTGTCGATATTCATCACCTCAACGGCTGCATCGCTGCCGGCAAGGGTGTATTCGGTGGCAAACTTGCCGCGACTGGATGTGAGCGTTATGCGGTCGATGCTGTCGATTGGGAAATACACCGATTCGCTGCCCAAGCGCAAGCGATAGATTCCGGGCGTTATTGGCGCCGGGGCTTTTACGGCAAAGTCGCCTTTGGCGTTCACTTTCACGCTGTCGACGAAATACCAATTGCCATTGCCGGCACTCTCAAGCACCATCACTGTGCTGTCGCCGGCTTCCGCGATGTTGCCCTCGACCTTAAATTCATTTCCTCCTCCACACGAAATCATAGTGGCTGCCAACGCACAAACCACCAGGTAAACATATTTTTTCATTACAAAATTCTGTTGTTAAAAAATTTTTCACGGCAAAGATAGTGATAAGCGGTGAAATAAACAATCAACTTGCTTGATTTTATATTCCACAAAAGCGCCTATCTTTTAAACACAAAGATAACGTAACCCCTAACGCGTCAACTGCCGCCAACGGCAAGCCTCCGCATGCGGCGCAAACGCTGCACTACGGAGGCTAAATAAATAATATCACTCCCGGCTTATCTACCCGGAAAGCGTCATTTCAAATCGGCGGGAATGACGGGCATGGCACCTGCCTGTGTGCACACATAGGCACTCACACGCACTGCCCTTTCATGGGCTTGGCGCATGGTTTTTCCCTCGAGCAACGATGCCACAAAGCAGCCGGTGAAACTGTCGCCGGCACCAACGGTGTCAGCCACCTCAACACGAGGCGTGGGGCAAAACGACTCCTCGCCGGCAGTGAACACATAACTGCCGTTAACGCCGCATGTCAGCACCACCATGTTCATGCCATAGAGTGCCATAAGATGGCGGCACTTTTGGCGCACGTCGATGCCCTGTAATTGCAGCATACGGCTCACCGTAACCAATTCTTCATCGTTGATTTTGAGCACGTTGCAACGGCGCATCGACTCCTCAATCACCTCACGGCTGTAGAAGTTTTGACGCAGATTGATGTCAAACACTCGCAGGCAGTCGGCAGGCGTAGTGTCGACAAAGCGCAGAATCGTGTCACGGCTCACCTCTGAGCGTTGAGCCAGTGAGCCCCAGCACACAGCCTGAGCATTTTGCGCCACTTCAAGCATTTCGCCTGTAAACGGAACATTATCCCAAGCAACTCCGGTGGCGATGTCGTAGGATGGAACGCCCTCGGCATCAAGGCTCACGTTCACCACGCCTGTGGGATAATCAACTCGCGGCATGATGTATTCAAGCCCTTTTTCGTTGAATGCCTGTTCTGTCAACTCCGCTAGGCGGTCGCGGCCAAGCGCACTCACCGCCACGGCAGGAAACCCAAACTGGGCTGCATGATAAGCAAAATTGGCTGGCGCACCGCCCAACTTTGCGCCTTCGGGCAGCACGTCCCACAACGCCTCGCCTAGTCCCACTACATAACGTTTCATATCGTAATCTTTTTAATTAGAGTAAACAAATATATCACACCCAATGCCATCACCGCCACGGCTCCTGCCTGTGTTGTGGCGTCGGCAACTATGCCCATCAACAGCGGAAACACCGTGCCGCCAAAAAGGCCCATAATCATGAGGCCGCTCACTTCCGACTGCCGTTCGGGCACATCGCCAAGCGCTCCGGCAAGCATTATCGAGAACACATTGCTGTTACCATAACCCACCAAGGCTATCGACACATAAAGCACCCACTCGTTGCTGCCAAACATCAAGCCAATCATTGCCAACGCCATCATTGCCACGCTCACCACAAAGAATGTGCGCGCCTTCACCATTCGCAGCAGCACACTGCCGGTGAAGCAGCCTATGGTGCGGAAAATGAAATAGAGGCTTGTGGCGAAAGCCGCATCATTGAGGCTATATTCCAATCGCTCCATCAGCACTTTGGGGGCTGTGGTGTTTGTGCCCACATCAATGCCCACATGGCACATTATGCCCACGAAACTGAGCAGCACCAAAGGGCGTTTGAGCAAGCGCAAGCACGTCATAAACGAACTGCTACCTTCAACTTTGGGCTCGCTGATGGGTGTCAACGTCAGGCATACACCCGACAAAATGCCCACAACAAGGTAAATCAAAAACAGCACCTTCCAACCCAAGCCAAACCAGGGAATAACCGCCGTGGCACCCCACAACGCCAGATACGGCGCCATAAATGAGGCTATTGCCTTAACAAACTGCCCAAAGGTGAGCGTCGATGCCAGTTTGGCACCGCCACCGGTGACAGTGGCAATAAGCGGATTGAGCGACACCTGCATGAGCGTGTTGCCAATGCCCAAGAGCGAAAACGAAATCAGCATCACGGCAAAACTGTTGCCCACAAGACCCATCGCAAGCGAGAGAATAGTTACCACAAGCGACAGTTGCACCGTGGCTTTACGCCCTATCTTATTCATCAGCAAGCCGGTGGGCACACTGAAAATCAAAAACCAGAAAAACACAAGCGACGGAAACACATTGGCAAGCGAATCGCTCAACCCGAGGTCGGCTTTCACATAATTGCTGGCTATGCCCACAAGGTCAACAAAACCCATGGCAAAGAAGCACAGCATGAGCGACATGAGCACTACGTTTTTATTCTTCATAATCTCACATTCCTCCTTTCTCGGCATTGTGCGCATTACTTACCTAACTGGTTGATTACCACATCACTCACACGGGCATCGCCTTGCGAGGCAAACTCCACGGCATTGAAGCTCTGCGAGGGGAACACAAGGTTGGTCATGGCAATGCGGCCTCCGTCAACAAACATCTCAACCGAACACTTGTCAACAAAAATGTCTATTTCATAAGTGGTGCCTTTGCACAGGTTCAGCGGTGCCCAAGTGCCCAATGCCCAATCGTTTTTATAGTTCACCGAATAAACTTTGCGATGCTCGTCGACCTCACGTTCGTGCACATTATATGGCTGTCCGTGGCGGTTAAGGTCGGTGACACCTGCTTCGGTGCGGTCCATCACAATGCGCCCCTGTTCAAGGTCGAGGTAGCACTTCAGTGCCTCGCCGGCACCATTCACAAGGTCGAAGTTCACTTTGCGTGCACCGGCTGCCGGCGTGATGCTGAATTGCAATTCAAAGGCGCCGTCGCCATCGGTATCAATATTCTCAATGCGGTGTGTGCCGCCAACAATGTCAAATCCTGCCTCACTGCGAGTGTCAGAAACAAGATTTTTAACCTCGCTAACCGGCTTGGCTGCCATATACACCTCGCCATCGGCTTCAAAGAGCGAGAACTCGCGTGGCAAAGCATTTGCCGAACGGAATTGCTGCGTGG
>JBJEKD010000033.1:0-29850 GCA_051878455.1 Muribaculaceae bacterium | reverse complement strand
GGGAAATCCGCCGCGAACGCCGTCTTGAAATGGTATTCGAACACAGCCGTATCCTCGACCTTCGCCGCTGGCACAAACTCGACTACATGGACAACGAAGCGCATCCCGAAACAATGCGTGGTCCTTGGGTTGACTTTGCTAACGATACTTACAAAGGTCCGGGCAAACCAACTGATGCCAATGGCCAACTTGCAATCAGCGATTTGCTTAAGCCTGGTTCTACCAAAGTTCAAAAGCTTGATGGCACTATTGTGACTTACGATGGCACTAACGCTGCCGATATGGTTGGTTTCTACCTCCCAACTTCTGTTAAGCCTCGCAATGCGTTCTACGAAAGAAGCTATTTGAGCCCAATCGGAACTCAAGATATCAGCAACTACGCTGTTAAGGGTTACACGCTCACTCAAACCACAGGCTGGTAATTTGAGAATCGGGTTAGGAGCGAAATCTCCTGGCTCATCAAAGAAATAAGTTAAGGGCTGCGCCGTAAAATTTCACGGCGCAGCCTTTTTTGTGAAGAATCGGTGAAAAATATAAGGAAAAAGAGCCGATTCGTAACTAAGTGCAACAAATTTGTAATATTGTGCAACTGTTGTTCTATGAATGTTGCATAATTTTGCAGTGTAACTAAAAGGCTCATAATTTTATGGTCTTTGCTTGCAGGTCTGCAGCGCGGACATTGCGGCAAATTGTTGATAAACACATTCATAGATAAACGGTTTTATAATCCCTTTTTTTAATTTAAAGGCAAAGAGAATGTGTTAGTGAAATGTGGCAATGATAACAGCGAAAAAGTAAGCCTACACTTGTTTTTCCTTTTTGTTGGGAAGAATTTACTTAGTGTAAATTGCCACCTTGATGAATTTGAAAAATAAAGTATAAGCTAATAGATTGTTTAGAGAATACCCGTGACATGTGCTGTGAAGCATGTGTCACGGGGTGGTTTTTTATATGGGTGTTTTGATGTTGCTGAATAGTAAAAACAAATCCCGAGTGCGACGCCTCACGGTTGGCACTCGGGCAAAATTAGAGTATTTAATGTTGCATTGTTTTTAGTGTTTCCGCTTGTTTGATGCAGAGAAATACTAAAAGTTAAATATGCTGATAAAAATTTTTTGATAATCGTTTTTTTATTCACAGCAAAATAAGTTAACTTTGTGAAAGGCTATGCCTCTGCCCCCAACGAGCAGAGTGTTGCCTATTGTGAAAAAAACTAACCTTTTTGCGACAGAAATTAGCAGAGAGCCAGAGAAAAAGAAGATATTATTGTAGTATATTAATAATAATGTATATTTGTCGATAAAAGTAATAAAACAACTATTAGTTATGGAGAAAATAAAAGGATTAATCGATGCACCGTTCACTCCGATGCACGAAAATGGCGATGTGAATTATGAGCCTATACCCGCTTATGCAGCAATGTTGGCAAAGAACGGGCTAAAGGGCGTGTTTATCAACGGTTCGTCGGGCGAGGGCTATATGCTCACCACCGAGGAGCGCATGCGTCTTGCCGAAGCATGGATGGCAGCAGTGCCCGAGGGCTTCAAGGTGATAGTTCATGTGGGCAGTTGCTGCTTGCGCGACAGTGTTCGCCTTGCCGAGCATGCCCAAAGCATTGGTGCGTGGGGCATCGGTTCGATGGCTCCTCCATTCCCAAAAATCGGTCGCATCGAGGAATTGGTGAAATATTGCGAAACAATAGCAGCGGCTGCGCCCAAGTTGCCGTTCTATTACTATCATATTCCGGCATTCAACGGCGCGTTCTTGTCGATGGTGGATATGCTGAAGGCAGTTGACGGCCGCATACCAAATTTTGCCGGCATCAAGTACACTTTCGAGAGCCTCTACGAATACAATCAATGCCGATTGTATGCCGACGGGAAATACGATATGCTTCACGGACAAGACGAAACCATATTGCCGAGCCTTGCACAAGGCGGTGCACAGGGCGGTATTGGCGGCACCACAAACTATAATGGCCGCGAACTTGTGGGCATTATCGATGCTTGGGAGAAGGGCGACATTGCCACTGCACGCGAACGTCAGAACTTTGCTCAGGATGTTATTAACGTGATATGCCATTATCGCGGCAACATTGTGGGCGGCAAGCGCATCATGAAACTCATTGGGCTTGATTTGGGTCCTAACCGTGTGCCTTTCCGCAACATGACTGCCGACGAAGAGGCTGCCATGAAGCAAGAGTTGGAGGCTATCGGATTCTTTGACCGTTGCAACAAGTTGTAAATGGGGATTATGAACATGTGAATTGAATTATCATAAGCCTTATATATGACAAAAGAAGAAGTAAAAGTATATCTGCAATACTGGAAGAACCGCTATCGTGCAGAACTGGTCGACAACATCATGCCGTTTTGGATGAAAAACGGTTTCGACCGCGAGAACGGAGGCGTTTACACCTGTCTCGACCGCGACGGCAAAATCTACGACACCACCAAGTCGGTGTGGTTTCAGGGCCGATTTGGCTTTGTGACGGCTTTTGCCTATAACAATGTTGAGAAGAACAGCGAATGGCTTGAGGCATCGCGCAGTTGCATCGACTTTATTGAAAAACATTGCACCGACGAGCGCGGACGCATGTATTTTGAGGTAGAGGCCGACGGCACGCCCATAAGGATGCGCCGCTATGTGTTCTCGGAGTGCTTTGCAGCCATAGCCATGTCGGAATACTCGATAGCGTCGGGCGACAAGACCTATGCCGAAAAGGCATTGAAAGTGTTCAACAACATTCATCGGTTTGTTGCCACTCCGGGCATATTGCCATCGAAATATTGCGAGTCGGTGAAAACGCAAGGCCACTCGCTCACCATGATTTTGATTAACACGGCGTCGCGTATTCGCGCTGCCATAAGCGACCCGGCGCTCGACGAGCAAATCAGCAAATCGATTGCTGCATTGAAGCAATATTTTGTGCATCCCGAACTCAAGGCGTTGCTTGAATGTGTTGGCCCGAATGGCGAGTTTATCGACACCATTGCCGGTCGCACCATCAATCCCGGTCACTGCATCGAGTCGGTGTGGTTCCTGCTTGAAGAAGCCAAGCACCGTAATTGGGATGCCGACATCACCAATATGGCGCTTGAGATATTCGATTGGTCGTGGCAATGGGGCTGGGACGAGGAGTTTGGCGGCATCATCAACTTCCGCGACTGCTTGAATCGTCCGTGCCAGGACTATTCGCAGGACATGAAGTTCTGGTGGCCTCAGTGCGAAACCATCATTTCGTCGCTCTATGCCTATCAAGCCACTGGCGACGAGCGATTCCTGCACCGTCACCGCCTGATAAGCGACTGGACATACGCCCATTTCCCCGACAACGAGTGTGGCGAATGGTACGGCTATCTGCATCGCGACGGCTCGGTGGCTCAGCCTGCTAAAGGCAACATCTTCAAGGGTCCGTTCCACGTGCCTCGCATGCTCATCAAGTCGTATATGCTTTGCAACGAAATTCTTGCCGGGCTCGACGAATGATATAAGTTTCTTTAATTAACAGATTTGCATCGGCATCATATTGGTTTACTGACTGGTGTAAATCTGTTTGATTTTTTCACCTTAAATACTGAACTGATTAACTACATAAAAAACTCTCTTTAGATATGCAAAACAAAAAATATTATGCTTGGGTAGTGGTGGCACTGCTTTGGGTGGTGGCGCTGCTTAATTATATGGACAGGCAGATGTTGTCGAC
The DNA here is from genome assembly GCA_051878455.1 of Muribaculaceae bacterium. Lineage (GTDB taxonomy): Bacteria > Bacteroidota > Bacteroidia > Bacteroidales > Muribaculaceae > SFTJ01. The sequence continues at coordinate 26,144 of JBJEKD010000033.1, read as the reverse complement.
CATGCAGGCGGCAATGGGCGTTGACATCAAGGAACTGCAAAGTGCCGAGGCATTTGGCATACTGATGTCGGTGTTCCTATGGATTTATGCAGTGATGAGCCCGATTTCGGGCGTCATCGGCGACCGCCTGAACCGTAAATGGCTCATTGTCGGCAGCCTGTTTGTGTGGTCGGCAGTGACGTTGCTCATGGGTTTTGCCTCGACCTACAATCAGGTGCTTGCGCTGCGTGCGCTGATGGGCGTGAGCGAGGCACTTTATATGCCGGCAGCGTTGTCGCTGATTGCCGACTATCACACCGGGCGTTCGTGCTCGCTGGCTGTGGGAATACACATGACCGGCTTGTATGTGGGGCAGGCGATTGGCGGTTTCGGAGCCACTGTGGCAGCCGCATTTTCGTGGCACACCGCTTTCTTCAGTTTCGGCTTGATTGGCATTGCCTATTCGATTGTGCTCATAGCATTGCTTCGCGAGAAACGTATGCCAAAAACGGCTCCTGTTGCCGATGCTCCTGTCGCTCCAAAGGAAAGCGTGTGGAAAGCATTCCCGGTGCTGTTCAGCAGTGTGGCTTTCGGCGTGATTTTGTTCTATTTTGCCGTGCTTAGTCTTCCGGGCTGGGCAACCAAGAACTGGCTGCCGACGCTGTTCTCAGGCAGTCTGGGCATCAACATGGCACAAGCCGGACCGTTGTCGACCATCACTATTGCGGCATCGTCGTTCTTGGGCGTGATTATTGGCGGTGTGCTGTCCGACCGTTGGGTTAAACGCAACATACGCGGCCGCGTCTACACCTCGGCAATCGGCCTTTCGATGATGATACCTTCGCTGGTGCTGCTCGGCACATCGCATAATGTGGTTGGCGTGGTGTCAGCCGGTCTGCTCTTTGGCATTGGCTATGGCATTTTCGATACCAACAATATGCCAATTCTTTGCCAGTTTGTTTCGAGCAAATATCGTGCTACGGCTTACGGCATCATGAACATGACAGGCGTGGTTGCCGGTGCAATAGTAACCCAGTTGCTTGGCAAACTCAAAGACGGCGGTATGGACTTAGGCGTAAGTTTCGCTTTCATGGCAATTGTGGTGGCAATAGCCGTTGTGCTGCAATTGAGCGTGTTGCGTCCGAAAACCGAGAATATGGAATAACCCATCACTTGTATCCACACTTCTACGCAGATGTTTACGATTAAACGATTTGGCATAATTGCAATTTTTGCATCGGCATTGCTTGCCGCAAGTTGCAGCCACGCTCCGCAGGTTGCCGTGTTCGACGGATTTCCTGCCGACGAACCGGGCTATGAGCAGGGCGTGTCGGCATGTTTTGCCCATGCCGTCGGCAATGCCCTGATTATGGCAGGCGGAGCCAATTTTGCCGAAGTTCCGGCAGCTGAAGGCGGCACAAAGTGCTTCTATTCGGGCATATACATGGCGTCGCTCAAAGGCGATGCTTTGCAGTGGCAGCGCATAGGGTCGCTGCCCGAACCTCTTGCCTATGGAGTGTCGTTGCCTTCGGGCGACAGCCTGATTGTGGCAGGCGGAAGCAATGCTCAAGGTGCTAAAACCGGAGTGATGGCAATAAAGGTTGTCGACGGCAAGGCACATGTGGGCAGTATGCCGCCGTTGCCGGTGGCAATCGACAACGCTGCGGGCTGTGTGAGCGAAGGCGTGGCATATATAGTTGGCGGCAATGCCAACGGCATGCCGTCGGCAGCAGTATATTCGCTAAATCTTGCCGACCGTTATGCAGCGTGGCAACAGATAGCCACAATGCCAGAAGCGCGGGTGCAGCCGGTGTGCGCCGTTGTCGACCGCACTTTGTATGTGTTTGGCGGATTTATGCCTGCTCAGGGCGATAGCATCGATGCCGAAGTATATACCTCGGGCATTGCAATCAATCTCGATAAAGGTTCGTGCAAACCCATGCCGGCACCTGTGGCAGCCGACGGCAGCGAAGTCACGCTCTCGGGCGGTGTTGCCGTAGCCGGCGGCAAGGGCACGATTGTGGCAGCAGGTGGCGTGAACCACGACATTTTTCTCGATGCCATCAGCGGCAGTTATCGGCTCATCGCCAAAGACGATTATTTGAAGCAGCAACCCGAATGGTATCGCTTCAACAAAACCTTATATGTGTTCAACACCGCCACGATGCAGTGGTCGGCGGTAGGCGAATATGCCTCGCTGGCGCGAGCCGGAGCGGCTTTAGTGGCTGCTTCAGGCAATGTGTTCTATTGCGTTGGCGGAGAGGAGAAACCCGGCATACGGGCTGCTGAAGTGAGCCGTATTGAATTATGAATAACTAATAATAATAACCACTATGATACTAACAACACTCAACGATAGTCAGCGCATCGAACCGCTGCATCCATTGTTCAAAACACTGTTCGACTATGTGAAATCGCATAATCTGCTCGATGCACCGCTCGGCCGCATCGAAATCGACGGCGACAACCTGTTTATCAACAATTCGTTTGCCGATGCCGTTGACCGCGATGCCCAGGTGCTTGAAATACACCGTAAATACATCGACGTGCACATCCTTTTGCAAGGCAACGAAACCATAGGGTGGAAACCGCTTTCGGCAATTGACCACCTCACTAAACCTTACGATGAAGAAGGCGATTGCGAACTTTCTGACGACCGCCCAACGGCTTTTGTCGACATGCTGCCCGGTCAGGTGCTTGTGGTGTATCCCGAGGACCCTCACGCTCCGGTTATTGGCAAAGGCAAAATCAGAAAACTTATTGGCAAGGTGCGTGTTCTTTGAAAAGAATGTGCTATCTTTGAAAATAATCATAAATTGTTAATAAATAAACTTATCAATTCAAAATGATAAAAACATTCAGATTGGCGTTAGTTGCAATGCTTGCGGCATTGTGCGTTACAGTCGCCCGTGCCGAAAGTGCTGAGGTGGTGATGGGCGCCGCCCGCACAGCCACCTATGTGCCATTGCTCAAAGGCAAACGCATTGCATTGTTGAGCAATATGACCGGTATGGTGGGGAAGAAGCACACACTCGACATCATGCTTGAAAACGGATTGGACGTTACCACAATCTTTTCGCCCGAACACGGCTTTCGCGGCACTGCCGATGCCGGCGAGAAGGTGAGCAGCAGTGTCGACCCAAAGACCGGTATTCCTATTGCTTCGCTATATGAGGGCAAAAGCCATCGTCCGAGCAAGGAAACTATGAGTAAGTTCGACGTGATTGTGGTTGACATTCAGGACGTGGGACTGCGGTTCTACACCTATTACATCACAATGGTGAACCTTATGGAAGCCGCAGCGCAGCTCGACAAGGAGTTTGTGGTGTTCGACCGCCCGAACCCCAACGGAATGTATGTCGACGGGCCGATGCTTAACATGAAGTATCGGTCGGGAGTGGGACGTCTGCCCATTCCTGCCGTTCACGGGCTCACAATGGGCGAAATAGCCATTATGGCAAACGGCGAAGGGTGGCTCGACGACAATCTGAAGGTGAAGCAACTCACGGTGGTGAAATGCCTAAACTACACTCACCAGACGCGCTACCGTCTGCCTATTGCACCGTCGCCCAACCTGCCCAACATGACGTCGATTTATCTCTATCCGTCGACGTGTCTTTTCGAGGGCACCAGCGCCAGCCTTGGCCGCGGCACAAGCAAACCTTTCCAAATCTACGGTCATCCTGCCATGAAGGGCAAAGGATATAAGTTCTCGTTCACGCCCAAAAGCGTTGCCGGTGCAAAAAATCCGCCGCAGTTGGGCAACAAGTGCTACGGCCGCGACTTGTCGCGCCTTTCCGACGAAGAAATCATTGCCAAAGGCATGAACCTCGAATATGTGATTGATGCTTACCGGGCTTGTGAACTCGGCGACAAGTTTTTCACCGCATTCTTCGAGAAACTCACAGGTGACGAAAGCGTGCGCAAGATGATTGAGGAAGGCAAGACTTCCGACGAGATTAAAGCCACTTGGCAACCTGCGTTGGAGAAGTTCAAGCAACTGCGTCGCCGTTATCTCATCTATGAGGAATAACTCCGCCCCCATTAAATTTCTTATAAACTCACCGAAAATTAAACATTAACATACAGATAGAATTGATATGTCACCTTGGATAGTAATGGCCACCATTGTGGGCTACTTTGTGCTTTTGTTTTTAGTGTCGTGGTTTGCCGGTCGCAAGAGCGACAATGCCAGTTTTTTCACCGGTAATCGTCAGGCGCCGTGGCCCATTGTGGCGTTTGCAACCATAGGTGCAGCCATCTCGGGAGTAACCTTTGTTTCGGTTCCGGGAATGGTGGCTGCTAAAGGCTATTCCTACCTGCAAATGGTGCTGGGCTTCATTTTCGGCTACATAGCAGTGGCTTATGTGCTCATACCGCTGTTTTATCGCCGCAATCTGATTTCCATTTATGGCTATTTGGAGCAGCGCTTTGGCGCAAGCACCTACAAGAGCGGCGCATGGTTCTTCTTTATTAGTAAGATGCTGGGCGCCTCGGTGCGTTTCTATGTGGTGTGCGTTGTGCTGCAAAGTTTGGTGTTTGCCCCGTTGGGTATTCCGTTTGTTATAAACGTAGTCATCACCATTGCTTTGATTTGGCTCTACACCAAGCAAGGTGGCGTGAAAACGGTGATTTGGACCGATACGCTCAAAAGTTTCTGTTTAATCATGTCGGTGGTGCTTTGCATTGTGTTCATTGCTCGCGGCTTGGGATATAGCATTGGCGAGATGTGCAGCGCCGTGTCGGCTCACGAAAGTTGCCGCATGTTCTTCTTCGACGACCCCAAGGCAGGCACTTATTTCTGGAAACAGTTTGTTGCCGGCATCTTTATGGTGATTGCCACCTGCGGGCTCGACCAGGACATGATGCAGCGCAATTTGGCTTGCAAGAATCCAAAGGAATCGCAAAAGAGCATGGTGGTGAACGCAGTGAGCCAGTTCTTTGTGATTGCCCTGTTTTTGATTCTTGGTACGCTGTTAGTGATGTATTCCGGCAAGGTGGGCATTGAAATGCCCGAAAAGAGCGACGACCTTTTTGGCTTGGTTGCTTCGCACCCAACAATGCCGGTGGTGGTGGGCATCCTGTTCATTCTTGGGCTCATCTCGGCTGCTTATTCGGCAGCGGGCAGCGCACTCACCGCCTTAACCACATCGTTCACCGTCGACATCCTTAAGGCAAATGAGCGCAAAACCGACGAGCAACTCTCACGAACCCGCAACTTTGTGCATGTGGGCATGGCTGCCATAATGGGACTTGTGATTATTGTGTTCTACATCATCAGCAACAGCGATGCCATTAGTGCCGTTTACACTGTGGCAAGTTACACCTATGGCCCTATTTTGGGACTCTTCACCTTTGGTATGGCAATGAAAACCGGCGTTCGCGACCGTTTTGTGCCCATTGTGTGCATCGCTGCTCCGGTGATATGCTATTTTGTGCAAGACTGGCTAAAGGCGTCGTTTGGCTACACAATGAGTTTTGAACTGTTGCTGCTCAATGCGGCGGTGACTTTCGTTGGTTTGCTTTTGCTCAACAACGGCCGCAAATCGCAGGCGGCATAGCCCCCCCAAAACAGCGAGCATAATTCAATTGAGATGATTAGGCTATGGCAGGTTCATTGATAAATAAGTACATTTGGATAATCGACACCATTCAGCGTCGAGGTCCTATTACGTTCAAGGACATTCAAAGCCGATGGAAAGATGCAGTGGAAGTGAGTGGAGGCAATGTGTTGCCGAGGCGCTCGTTTCTGAACTATCGCAATGGCGCGGCTGAAGTGTTTAAGGTCGACATTAAATATAATGCCACCACTTATGAATACTACATCGACAACACCGACAACAGCGAGTCGCGTATGCGCAACTGGCTGCTCGACTCAATGTCGCTGAGTGGTATGATGAGCGATTCGCAGGACATCGCCAACCGCATAATTGTGGAGGAAGTGCCGTCGGCTCGCAATCGCCTGCCCATAATCATCGATTCGCTAAGGCAACTCAAAAGAATATCGTTTTCGTATAAGGCCTACGACCGTTCGCAAGCCCACACTGTGCTCATCGAGCCATATTTCGTTAGAATTTTCAAGCAACTATGGTATGTGATAGGGCGCAACGTAAAGGACAAAAAGGTGAAAACTTATGCGCTCGACCGCATGAGCAATTTGCGAATCACAGCCGACGGATATGAGATTCCGGATGGTTTCAGCGCCGAGAACTATTTCAATGATTGCTTTGGCATAATCACGTCGCAGGGCGAGGCTAAAGACATCCTGTTGCGGGTGAAACCCATTCAGGCAAAATATTTCAGGTCGTTGCCGCTGCATCACTCGCAGCGCGAAGAACTCCACGACGAGTACAGCCTGTTTTATTATCACATGTTCATCACCTACGACCTTATCCAGCAACTGTTGTCGTATGGGCCCGAAATTGAAGTGCTTTCGCCACGCGAATTAAAGGTGGCTGTGAAGCAAAAACTTGAAGACGCTTTGAAGCAGTATAAATAGTGGTTAATGCCCTTTTTGCATCACCACCGATGCGGGATTAACCGGATAAATACAGTGCCATTTATCAGCAGATTGCAATGAATGGCGAAGAATGTGCAAAATGAGATGTGTTCTGAGATTTAAGTATTTTTAAGAACAATTTGAACAAATAATGGAGAGTTTGTTAAAATAATGATATATATTTGTATATTTAAACAATAAATCTGACACAATGGAAAAAATTGACAATCTCGACAGAAAGATTCTGGAGATAATTATGAAGAATGCACGCATTCCTTCGAAAGATGTTGCAGTGGAGTGTGGCGTGTCGCGTGCGGCGATTCACCAACGCATACAGCGTATGATAGATATGCAAGTAATCACTGGTTCGGGTTATCATGTAAATGCTAAGACTTTGGGATATGCCACATGCACCTATGTGGGTGTGAAACTTGAGCGTGGCTCGATGTATCGTGGAATCATCCCTGAACTTGAAAAGATTAAGGAAATTGTTGAATGTCATTTTTGCACTGGTCCTTACAATGTGCTCATTAAGGTGTATGCCCGCGACAATCAGCACCTTATGGAATTGCTCAACGACAAGATACAAAGCATTAGTGGCGTAACCGGCACTGAAACCCTTATATCGCTCGACCAAAGCATCAATCGCGAAATTCCGATTGAATACGAATAATTGCGGCGTTTTTTGTGAGGGGCGACTGAAGCATTGCTGCCATGTTGCCGGCTCCGGCAGTGGCATTGCTCATTCGGTTTGCATCTAACTATGCTATATATAAATTAAGCGTCCCGGAATTCGGAAAGAGTTTCGGGTCGTTTTTTCAAAAGAATACCGAGGGGAGATTTTTCAAAGATAAAACGGAGAGGGCGATTAGTTTGCCCTAATAGCATAAGAAATGGTATATTACATCAACATTGGCACAAATCTTGGCAACCGTGAGGCAAACATTGCTGCGGCAGTGAATGCTCTTGAACGTCACACGGGAGCAAAGCCAGTGTGCTCGGAGGCTGTTGTTTCGCCGCCGTGGGGCTACAAAAGCAGCCACGAGTTTATGAATATTGCCGTGGCTTTGACTTCCGACATTGAGCCTCACAGCATGCTGCATTTGCTGAAAAGCATAGAAGATGAGGTGGGTTCGTCGCTGCATCGCAACACTCGTGGCGAGTATTGCGACCGCATAATCGACCTCGACATCATGGCTATTGATGGAATGGTGATTGAGTCGCCAACTCTCACGGTGCCGCATCCGCATCTTGCCGAACGCTCGTTTTTCATTGAGCCGTTCATGCAATTGGCACCGCAGTGGCGTCATCCTGCCACGCATCTGTCGCTTGGCGAAATGCTTCGCCGCCTTGCTTCGCAAAACTGAGCAAATGCCGGTTTTTGAGTGCTACAACAGGCAATTCTATAACATTTTAAATAAATTTGATATTCTTGCGAGGTTATTTGCCGAGATGTGACTAACTTTGCTTATGTGAAATGTGAATTTAAAATTAATGTAACATGAAAAGAAAAACAAGAATCTGGATTCTGTTGGGTTTTTGTGTGCTTGCCGTGAGCGCATTTGCCCAAACCTACAAGTATGAGAACATCGACGGATTTAGCAAAGCCACAAATCAGCGACTGAAATCGTTTATGGAATCGACACGCAACGTGACCATTCACAAGGTTGCGGTGTTTGATTGCGACGGCACGGTGCTCGGGCAGTCGCCACACTACATGTGCGACGAGGCGTTGATTGACCACATCACCGAGCAATACGGACATCGCAGCGACAGCCTTGCGTTGCGCAAGATGGACCAGTTGAAGCGCGCTATGGTGAACAGCGACGACGAATTGGCTTACGCCGACGAAATGGTGAGCCTGTTCTCGGGCTTGACCGTCGAGCAGATGGAGGAGATTGGCAAACGCTGCTTCAGAGAAAAATTCAGCAATCAGATATTCCCGGAGATGCGTGCTCTTATCAAGAATTTAAAGAACTATGGTTTCGATGTTTATATCGTTACGGCATCGCCCGAGGTGCTCTATGAGGGCGTGTGCAGCGAGCAACTTGGCATCACCACCGACCATGTGATTGGGGTGCGTGCAGCCGTTGACAGTTATGGCTACACAACCACGGCGATGGTGCGTCCTGTGACTGTGCAGCGTGGCAAAGCCGAGGCTATTCGCACATTCATCAAAACCGTTCCGCTGTTTGCTGCCGGCAACAGCCGTGGCGACTTTGAAATGATGAGCCTTTGCAACGGATTGCGCATGATAATCAATCCCGACGACACCAAACCGCTGCCCGTGTGCGGCGGAAAGACGCTGCGCCAATATTGGCTCGACGACCCGAATTGCATTGTTGAAACTTGCACAGAGGTGGGTCAGCAAGGCGTGAACTGGAGCAGCGACCGTTACGGCTTGCCGTTGAAACCCGAACACCGCAAATGATTCTTTAAGGGTTAATTAAGTATATAAAAAACGTGAGGGACTGTGTAGTGACAAATTCTACATAGTCCCTCATATTTTCTTGATGCCAGAGCGATGCTGGCATGCAATGCCTGGAGGCGCGTTTATTCGTTGGTGATTGGCAGACTCACAGAGTCGCGTATGTGTAGGTCGGTTTGCGGGAACGGAATTTCGATGTTGTTCTCGTTGAGCACATTATAGATAGCCTCGTTGGCTTCGGCCACAAAGCCCACCTTTTCTTCAACCAGCACCCAAATCACCACCACGAGGTCGACGCTACTGTCGCCAAAGCCCGAGAACGCCACGCTCACCGAGGTGCCCTTCTTCATTAGGTTAGGTTGCTTGTCACGGCGTGCGTCGATGATTTGGTTGATGCGAGCCACCAGCAACTCGCGCACTTGCTGCACGTTGGTGCCGTAAGCCACGCCGATAGGAATCTTCACCATTTCATATTTGTGGTTGCGGGTGAGGTTCTTGAAGTTCTTGCTGAACAGTTGCGAGTTGAGGAATGCAATCACGCATCCGTCGCGGGTAACAATCTGAGTGCTTTGATAGGTGATTGATTCCACCTTGCCGGCAATGCCGTCGCACTCGATGTAGTCGCCGATGCGAATGCGTCCCGTCATGAGCGACAGTCCGTAGAAGAAGTTTTCAAGGAGGTCCTTCATGGCAAAACCCATACCAGTGGCAAGACCGGTGGTGATGATGGTGATGCCGCTCTTGGGCACGTTGAGCATGTAGAGAATTATAATGAAGTAGGAGCCCCACACCAGCAAGGTGATGATGTTGTTGGCAAGGGTGATGTTGGTGTTAGGCAAAACCACTTCTTCGTCTTGATGTCCGCGCTCACGCAGTTTCTTCTTTTCTTGGGCAATAAATATCTCGTTGCGCTTGTTCTTGATTTCGCGGTAGACTGCGTGTCCGGCATAAGTGACATATTTAAACAGGAAGAAGAGCGAAATCACATAGCACAATTTCTCAATTGAGAGTTGCATGAACGACGACGAAATGAAGTCGATGCTCAGGTATTTGAAGAACAAGTCTGTCATATCGAACATGTCGGCTGCCATATACAAACTGCCGAGTACCGATAGTACGGCAAGAATAGGGATGATGGCTTGTGTAACCAAGTCGAACGACCAAGTGCTTTCAATGTAGTCGCCTTTGCTCATCTTCTTAGTGATGTTGTCGCGCATAGTATAGATGAGGTTCGAGAGTTTTTTCTCGTTTTCCTCGAGGTTAGCATTGAGTTTGGCGCGCTCGGCGTCGTCGGTGGTTTCGGCAATCTTAGCCTTTAGGTCGTCGATGGTTTTGTGGAGTTTGTCGGTTGGAAGGCGACCGTTGTTTTTCTCCCTGTAGACCTTTTGCACACGCTTTAGCAAAGTGTTGGTTTCATAGATTTTGCAAAGGTCGAAAAGGAATGTGATGGTTTGTATGCAAGCCAACTGGAATGTCCACCAAATCATAATTTCCACAGCCAGCAGGGTGTAGCCGATGAGCGACACCGTGCAAGCCACCACCATGGCAATGAGCGAAATCACGGTGTAAATCATATCGCTGCCGGGGATTGCCACCTTGCGTCGGCGCAGCGTGGAGGCTTGCCACAGGGTGAACACAACCAATATCGGCGGGAAGATGAGGTTTACCAAATTGTTGGGGATGAACACAATGCGGAACAAAATCACCACAAATGCCATGATGAGGAACGGCATATACTGCTTAACGCCTTCTTTGATTTGGCTGCCCGAAAGACGGAACAGCAGCGAGAGCAGGATAAACACCACCAACCACGAGAATTCAAGCAGCAGCCCAACCGCCATAATGAGGAAGTTGTTGGAGATAAACGATTTGGCAATAGCCACTGTAATCATGAAGATGAGGAATCCGCAAGCCAGCAGCAGCACCGGTTGTTTCTGGCGGTATTCCTCGGTTTCGCGTATGCGTCGTGGCAGCAACCACCTAATCACCACTTGGCTTAGGATGGTTGAAATCACCACATAGAAAAGAATGAATACTGACGTGATGGGAATAATCATGCCACGCCATTGCGAGCGTGAACTGTGGGCATGTTGCTCCTTAACCTCGGCTGAATCGTCGGCACCGGCTTCGGCACGTGCCTTGTCGTCGAACGCCACATATTTGTCGTCGATTTCGCTGCGCACTTGCCACAGCATGCGGTTCATGTTGAAGATAATCTTCAGGTAACTGTCGCCGCGGTTGTTGAAGATGCTGCGTCGCAGCAATTCATATTTGCTTTGTGCGTATTCGTTGAGTTTCTCCACTCGCTGGGTTACGCGTTCGTAGTGGCGAGTGTCCTTCTCAATCTTTGTCATGAGTCTGGCAAGGTTGTTGCGCAGCGCTTTGGCGTAAATCAAACATTCGCCACGAGCCTTTTGCTCATATTCGTCGAGCACAAACGGTTCCTCGCCGTTGGCTTTGGCAATGCTGTCGAGCCGTTCTTGCATGCGTCGCATTGCCGTGGTGTCGGGCTCGGCGCTGCGTTTGCTATTGCTCTTGCGCGGCTTGGTGTTGAGTGCCGGCGGCAAGTTCTCGAGTGAGTTGATGAGCAGGTCGTAGCGGTCAACTTCGTTTTTCAGACGCAGCCGCACCTTGTCGTAAGGCATATTGTCGGCATTGAGGCTCTGATACATTTCGGTGGCTTGCTGGCAAGCGTAAGCCATATCGAAAGTGAAGCCGTCTTTCTGCGAATAGAGTATGAGAGAAATTTGGTTGCACTTTTGCATTGTGAGCACCAATTGGTCGTGTTGCTCTTTGGTGCGTTGCTCATAGATGTATAATATTGCCTTTTGCTTCAGGTAGGAGCGTTGAAGTTCGGCACGCAGCACGTTGAGAGTCTGCTCAAAGTTTTTTTCTTTGAGCACAGCGTGCGAGTTTGGTGTCAGACACATTGCCAGTGTCAGTATGGCAATAAAACGATAGAGAATTGTTTTTTTCATGCACTCGAAATTATTATGTCAGCAAAAAATAAATTTTAGTTGTTTTAATCGTTCACCTTTACTGCGAATTTGTGGATGCCCATGGAAAAGATGCTCAATAGATGAGAATGTCTTATTTGAGGCTTTCCCTGTCACACATATTCTTCAACATCATTCATTGTTTTGAGAATTGTCGAGGAATTGCAGCGTGGTGCCGTTGCCGTCGACGGTGAGCCGCACTGTGGCACCTTCAACCATCGGGAAGTTGCGGCGCGTGTGCCCGCATGGGAACAGATAACTAATGGGAATGTTGTAGTCGCGGAAAATGCTACGGAACATATCTTCCACAGTGTCGAAGTCGGGGGTGGGTTTATAACCGCTGAAATCGCCTAAAATCACGCCTTTCACCTGTTCCATCACGCCCGAAGCAATGAGTTGATATGCCATTCGGTTGAGGTGCTGAAGGTTTTCGTCGACGTCTTCAAGAAAGAGCACGAGTGGCACGCTGTCGCAGGGATGAAGCATATCGAACGGTGAACCGATTACCGACGTGAGCAGCGACAGGTTGCCACCCACAAGCCGTCCTTCGGCGATGCCGTGGCGATTGTAGACGTTTGATGGCAAATGATAGGTGGGCATTTTGCCGAAAAGGATGTCGCGCAGATAGGCGTCACATTCGTCCTCGCCCATACTGCGGTTGAGGTGTTCAAGCATGTGGGCATGAATGCTCATCACTCCTTGACGGTTAATGCAACTGTGCACGGCAGTGATGTCGCTGTAGCCTATCAGCCATTTGGGGTGCTTGCTGAACATCGTCACGTCGGCGCGGAGCAGTTCTTGAATTGAGCCGTAACCTCCGCGGCTGCACATTATGGCTTTTATGCTGTCGGCGGTGAACGCCCATTCCAGGTCGGCGAGGCGTTGCTCGATGCTGCCGGCAAATGTGCCGTTTTGCTTTAGCACATTTTCGCCAAACACCGGCTCCAGACCCCAACTGCGCAGCACCTCGGCACCTCCATAAGTCCACGATTCCTCGGGATTGCTTGCCGGGGAGATGATTGCCACCTTGTCGCCGGGTTTGAGCGACGGCGGACGCATCATGGTTTGTGCCATTACATGGGCTGAAATGCTCGACATCACAATAAGTGCTATCGAAATTATGAGTTGTTTAGTGTTCATATCTGTGGTGAAGCGTGAAAAAATTCAGATGCAAATTTACAAATTATTTGGCGACTCTGGCAAAAATAATCTACACACCTTGTTGTTTTGCCACATTAATGCAATAGTAACGTGACAATTACTGGATTGTGGTCGCTAAGCATTGCCCCGACACATTCGTGCGGCACCTCGCTTTGGTCAACCGCTATGCTGCGGCTCACCATCACAAAATCGATGATGCTGCGCTCGTTCATTGGCAGTCGCCCGAAGTTGTGCCATGTGTAAGATGCCCCAATGCGCTTTTGTGCACACATGTGGGCGTCGGTTAGTGCAGCCGACAATGTTTTATAGGCATCGCCGGTGCTGTCGGTGTTGAAATCGCCGGTTACCACCACAGGCAGTCCGTTGGCAATTTCGGGCAGTCGGCCTACAATGAGTTTTGCACCCTCGCGTCGGGCAATCGCACCGATGTGGTCGAGGTGGGTGTTGACAATCACAAATTCTCTGCCCGATGTGCGATGGCGCATCACAGCCCATAGGGCAAGTCGCGGAAATGCTCCGTCCCATCCTTTTGAGCCAATAACCTCGGGAGTTTCGGACAACGCAAAACTGCCTTGCCTAATCACTTCCATTACCGTTTGGCGATAGAATATGGCATTCACGCCGTCGGCACCGCGCACCACACCGTAGTGAGGCAGCAGAACCAACAGCGAACTGTCCTGGTTGCCCACCATTTCCTGCGACGCCACCACGTCGATGCCACGCGACTCTATGAATCGCGCTATGCGGTGTCGGCGATAATTCCAGTTGTTGCTTGGGTCGTCCTCAGGCACTTGGCAGCGCATATTAAATGAGGCAACGGTGACGTTGGCGTTTGACGGCTGCACCACATTGCGCTGGCTTCGGCAACTGATGCACGTCAACATTAAGGCAGTCCAAACAATATGTAAATAAACATGGTTCATATCGGCAGGGGGATTAATGTTCGTTATCATCGGGCGGGAACGTGTAAGCACCGCTTCCGCGTCGGTTGCTCACATTGCTGCTTTCGCGTAGTGCCGTTTTTTGCACCCGTTGTATGCAAAGATAGCAAATTATGCCCAAGCAAATGCCAACTGCCACATAAAAAAGCAAATGCCTTGTCATGGCTTGTGGCACAGGCAAGGCATTATGGTTATTACATAGGAATTTAGTGGCTTATCATTTGTGCCAGTGATATTGCTTTTAAGAAAAATTTTTTGAAAAATGTGCAGAAAACGTGGTATTGGCTGTTAACAAATGCCGGGTATGTCCGTTTATTAGATAACGACGTACAACGAAACTGATGATGAATTTAAAGGAATACGAACAAATAGCACCCCGATTGCGTGAGAAATCGCTGCAAACCTCGCGGCTGTTGGGCGTTGACGACGACGATGCTCTCGACCTTGCGCAGGATGTGCTGTTGAAGTTGTGGCAGATGCGCCACGAACTGGGCCGTTTCCGCTCGTTGGACGCGTTGGTGGTAGTGTGCACCCGTCATCGTGCCGTTGACCTCTACCGGCAGAAATCGCGATTGGCATCGCTGGCTGATGTCGACACGTCGCTGCTCTCCGACAGGTTTACGCCGCTCGACGAACTTGAACTTGCCGAAACAAGCAGTTGGCTGCACAAGAAAATACGCTCGCTCCCCGACAAGGAGCACACCGTGCTGATAATGCGCCAGGTGGAGAAGCGTGATTACAGCGAGATTGCCCTATTGCTGGGCATTGAAGAAACCTCAGCCAGAGTTTTGCTGGCAAGGGCGAGAAAAAAACTACTTCAACAATTCAAGCAACACTCACAATGAACAACGAAAAAGAACATATTGCAACCCTTATTGAGCGGTTTATGAACGGCGAGAGTTCGCTTGCCGACGAGGAGCAGTTGAGCCGCTATTTTGCTTCGCATGAGGTGGATGCCGAGTGGATGCCGTATAAGCAGATGTTTGCTTATTTCGATTCAGGCATGCTTGACGCTCCGGTGCAGAGCAAGCCGAAAGGCGTTGTGAGGCGGTGGATATGGCGCAGCACTTGTGCTGCTGCCGTGGTGCTTGCGGCGATTGCCTGTGCATGGCACTTGCTTGGCGGTGGCGATGAGTTGCCGCAGAACTCAGTTGAACACACGGCATCGGCGGGCAACGCGAGCGTGGTTGCTGTCCCCGACACTGCCGGTTGCAACAAAGTGATGGCTGCCGAAATAGTTAAGACGCCGGCGGTGCAGCATGCCACTGCGGCTGCTCGCCCGAGCAGGCGTGATACCGAGTATCATAGTGCCGAAATCGATAACGAGGAACTGCGGCGGCTGATTGAGGCTCAACAGTGGACTGAAAACATGGTTGATGCTTCTTGTGAATTGGCGTTGGAGGAAATGATTGAGGCGCGTAGGGCTGTTGACAGAGAGATGGCTGCATTTGTCGACACTATCGATTTACAACTCACGCAACTGATTACCGTGCCTTGAATTTTCATTTAAGAAAAAATAGAATTAACTTTATAGAACGAAAAAAATACTCTTTATGAAACCACGATTGTTTTTACTTATATCTTTGACATTGGTTGCCGCATGGGCAGGAGCCACCAAGCAGCAATTACAACAGGCGTTTGACGGCATATCCAATTCGTCTTTCGTGCGAGTCAATTCGCTTTATAATGGCATCTTGAACGGAGATTCGGGTACAAAAAACATTCACATGAAGGTGTGGAAATTTAAAATACCGATTGACCAGCGCGAAATTTTCGATAACGTCGAGACGGCTTTTGCCAATCCGGGCGACGCCTATTTCAAAGCCGACCACCGCGACGGCAGCAACGCGGCATTTGTGATTGGTTGTGACGATAACCAGAATGTGACCGTCGGCGGAAAGGACAAGAACGTGATTGTGGCTTGTTACGAGGACGAAGCCGACCGCAATTTCCGTCACGTCTATGCTGTGGACTGGTGCGAAACCAACGAAATGATTGAGGGAAGCATTGTGTATTCGTTCAGCGAGCGTCCAAAGGTGTCAAGTAATAGTTATAAAGTGACGAATGTCGACAGGCAAGTGGCTGAGTTCAATAAGTTGTCCGACTTGGCAAAAGGGCAGTTGGCTGTTCGGGGCGACGGCACCGTGGTTAAAAGTGACGGCACAGTGATTGGCAGCGACGGCACCGTGGTTAAAAGCGACGGCACAGTGATTGGCAGCGATGGCACCGTGGTTAAAAGCGACGGCTCTGTGATTAATATTGTTGGCAAACAGGGCAACGTATTCGTTGTTGAGAGCGACAACAAAGAAACCCATCCGCAAGTGTATGCCGACAAGCAAGGCACGCTCAACATTGCCAACGTGCAGGGCGCATCGCTCTATGCCACCAGTGGCAAGCAGTGCAAAGTGGAGGTTAAAGGTTATGTGATTGAGGCTCAGAAAAACGGCAGTGTGAAAATCAATGGCAAAAAATACGATGCGCGCGAGTGTGTGCTTCAATTATTGCCCGAAGAAGTGGTGGTGCAAACCGACCAGCCGACGCAAGCATCCCAAAGCCGCGCCACTATCTCGGTCGATAAAGATTTGCAAAAGGTGTTGCTCAATGGCAAGGAGTTGTTCACTCATGCCGAGGGATATGAGATGCAAAACATCAGCGGCGAGCCGTCGGTTAGGGTGTGGGGCAACATCACGACCTCGCGTAGCAAGTGGCTTAATCAGTTTGATTTCTATTGCAATGCCGTAGTGAAAACTCCCAACGCCTACATGTCGAGTAATGCCTATTTGGAGCGCATACGCACGCTGCTGGGCGATTGCAGCATGCTCAGCGATTATGAGTTGCAGTTGGTGAAAGAAGAAATCTACAATATTGTGAAAATCTACGACGATTTGTCGGCAGCAAATAAACGCATCCCAATCGTTCTGCGCAGCATCGTTCACGAAATTAAAGGCATTATCGATGAAAAAGTGCCCAATAAGTAACGTCGCCACCGCAATTCAGGCGTTATGTGCCGACGCTTTGCACCATCGCCCGTTTTGCTGACAATAAATCAACGCTGCTGTAGCAGATTGGTGACGCTATCTCAAGGGTTATGAAAAGGGAACATATTGTTTAGTGGATAAAAGAAGAATCGCTAATTCACATCGAATTAGCGATTTTCTCTGTGGTGCCACCAGGAATCGTAATATATCCACAAGTAACTGTATATCATTATTTTTCAGAATCAGCGTAACAGCAATCTACTCCTATCGCTCCACCGTTATACTCCCGCATTTTGCGCTACACGCAAACGAAAGATTTATTGAAGCAAATGGAGTGAATCAAATCGAGAAATCGATATGGTATGGTTTATGTATTTTGTTGTAATGTATTGTACTGCGAAATCAACAGATCAAAATACAACAATATTCGTTCCTAATTTTATAGAGTTAGATACATGAAAAATTATTCAAAAAGATAGATAATTGAAACACCCCAATAAGCAATGTATTATGCTAAGGCAGATTTCTTTTATATAATTAATGTTATTTGCTGCCACTGAAATGATAAAAGGGACTATTATAGCGGATGTGAAAAATTTAATGTATTCGGGGAGCCTAAATAACTTGATTTTCTTCAGTTCTACAAGTTTTACAATAGTATCAGGGTCATACGATTTTTGAAGATTCCTTATTGCCTTGGATTTTTGTTTATGAAACTCAATTATTATGCGAAATGACATAATCAATGCTATTCCTGCATGATTGGCTCTACACAATAAAAGAATAAATAAAAGGAAATATGCCCACCAAGCAAAACAAAAGGATTTTAGTACAACTAAAAGCAAAATAATGTATAGTTCATTAAATAGGAAAGTATAAAACTGCAATTTCAAATAATCTTGCATTCCTCCAGTCATATCTCCATGTTGAAGAATGATTAGAGGTAATTTATGTTTTATACAGTTATATATCGGGAAATACGGAACGATTAGTGGATATATAAGATTAAATGACGCAAAAATACAAATACAACCGACGAATAAAAAGATAGTGAAATAATTAATCGAGGACAATAGACAAAACAGGAAGAAGAATAATACACAAAACCCGATTTGATAACCTAGAGATGCATGATAGGATCCCAATCTGTCTTTGCGTTTTTTTACGAAGTTGGCTTCATTAAGAAGCAACATGTTATCTTCTGGATTTGCAAATAATTTAAGATCGTATGCGCGTTTTATTAAGGGCATGTATAGTGATGGGAGCTTAAGTCCCGCATAGATCATAAGAAGAATCAAAGGTGTGTAACAAATTAATCTTCTCCCTATTTGGATAATATCGGCAAATGGTATATTCAGAAAGAACATCTCATTATAGTTTGTCGCCAATCTACATGCTAAATAACTTAAAATAACCCCGATAAGACATAAAATAAATAGAGTTTTTTGGGGAAGATTGTTTTTGTCAAGTAAATAATTCTCAAATTCAACAATTTTTATTTCATCAATTTTTTTTGGGTTGATGATACGTATTAGAACAGGAAGATTTTCATTCTCTTTATAGTCAAAATCAGCAATAAGAGTATTGACAAATTTGTTGTCCACACTTTTTTGTTTTTTAATCCATTCCAAATTTCCGAGAAACACATGTTCAAGGGGAAAATGCTCAACAAAATATTTCGGAATGTTAAAGCTATAATGAATTAGAAAATGACTGATACGTTTAAGCTTTAATCTCAATGACGCCTTATCATTCTCAAAATTATCATACTCTTCGCAAATAGTTGAAACGATGGAATTGCAAACATACTGTTTATAATGTTCCTGACACATGTGATATTTGAAAATCCCATTATGACACCCTTTTATATTGCAATGAGTTGTTGAATATTTAATTTCCATTTTTATTTGTCTAATTTAATTATCTCCTTTTTGCATTGTGTTTGGAAAGTAAATTAATGCTTTTCGCTTGTGTGCAATAATCTGGTTGTCCAATGCCTCAATCCAATCTTTCATTGTCATGGGATTCATTTCCAGAGCTTGGAACTCGGCAAAATCCATGAACCCAGAAACAAGTAGGTTCAAACGCTGGAGCAGCCAAGGGCAATTATCATATCAAGGTTATAGTGGTCAATGTTACGTTTTACCTGACGATTGCCCTCCTGACGAACTAATAAGAATTTCTTATAAGTTCGATTCTCGTCCAACTCATTGTCTGCATATATGTTCTTAATATGCATAGAAATATTCTCTTGTGTGGTACAATAAATTTCTGCTAACTGATTCTGTGTCAGCCACAAATCCTCATCAGCAAAGCATACCGACACACGAGTTATTTCGTTCTCGTCTTGATAGAGTATTATTTTGTTTTTTTCGTTCATGATTTGTCACGTATGTGAAGGCTTTCTTTAAGCAAAGGTAGTGAATTCATCGGGAATTTCATTCTGTTTACGGCATTTTGTTACAGAGTAATTGTTTTCCAAAGAACATCATTGTCGTTTCATCAATCCTATGAGAAGATAGCATAATAGTTCCGATAAATGGAGCCCCCATAGCGGCAGTTGTTTCCAGATGTTTACCGTGCAAGAGAACCGAGGTAGGAGATTATTTTGCAATGGGCCGGATTGTAAATCAGGCTTGATGAACTAATGAGTGGGGTGGGCAGTCAGAAAACAGATGCCTAATGTTGCACACTAAAGTGAAGATTAGCACCGCTGCACACCTTTTTTCAAAAAATGCACATTCGGGGTGAACTCAATAAATCTAATTTAGCTTTTAAGAGGATAGTTGTTAAATCTTGGTTATCAAATCTTTATGGACAAGGCAGATACAAAAAGAAAACGGTTGAAAGTTTCCTCTCAGCCGTTTTCTCTGTGGTGCCACCAGGAATCGAACCGGGGACACAAGGATTTTCAGTCCTTTGCTCTACCAACTGAGCTATGGCACCATTTGCGGTTTGCGAGTGCAAAGTTACTACAAATTTTTGGTTCCTGCAAGCGTTGGGGCAAATTTATGTTGCTTTTTTGGCAAAATGTGTGTTTCGCGGCAACAAATAGCAGGCGTCAGACGATATTTTTGACGGCATTGTGCGTATTTCAGTTAATTAATTTGTATCTTTGTGGGAAAGGGATGTGGCAACGGTGGCCAATCGGTTGTATGGCGAGGGTTGCTGCATACGGCTCCGAACGTAACGTGTATGAGAACCTTAATAAAAAGTATATTTTTAATAATAACAATAACTTTGATGTCAACCATGTCGATGGCAAATGATGGTTGTGCCGATGGCTTTGTGACGGTTGCAAATGGCATGTTGATGCTTGACGGCAAGCCGTATAAGTATGTTGGCACGAATATGTGGTATGCAGCCATACTTGCTTCGGAAGGGCAGGGCGGCAACCGTGCCAAGTTGTGCAACGAACTCGACCGCCTGCATAGCCTTGGGGTGGACAACTTGCGAATATTGGTGGGTGCCGATGGCGAAGAAGGGCTCACTTCGCATGTGATGCCTGTGCTGCAAACGTCGCCGGGAACATATAACGACACTATCTTTCAGGGGCTTGATTACCTGCTTGTGCAACTCGAGCAGCGAAACATGAAGGCGGTGCTTTATCTCAACAATTCGTGGGAATGGAGCGGCGGCTATTCTACATATCTCGAGTGGGCTGGTTATGGCAAGGCTCCCATTCCACGCGACGACGGCTATAAGGCATATACCGGCTATGTAAAAGAATTTGTGCGCAGCGATGCGGCAAAGCAAATATTCTACAATCATGTTCGTAGGGTGGTGAGTCGTTGCAACAGCATCACCGGCAAGCCTTACAGCGAATCGCCAGCCATTATGTCGTGGCAGGTTGGCAATGAGCCGCGAGCATTCAGTCGCAACGGGTTGGGCGACCTTAAGGAATATATCATCACGGCAGCACGCATAATAAAGAGCATCGATGCCCGTCACCTGGTGTCGACAGGCAGCGAGGGGCTTATGGGCTGCGAGTTCAGCCTCGAGTGCTGGGCCGACATTCATTCGGCTCCCGAAATCGACTACGCGAACATTCACATCTGGCCTGCCACTTGGCGTTGGATTAAGCGCAACGAGATGTTTTCCGACGTTGAGAAGGCTTGCCGTGCCAGCGAAGAATATGTGCAACGCCACTACGATGCCATTAAGCAGTTTGCCAAACCGCTTGTGCTTGAGGAGTTTGGCTATCATCGCGACGATTTTGCGTTTGCGCCCGGCAGCCCTACGGTGGCGCGCGACAAATATTATTCGTTCATCGCCGACTTGGTGCTCGATGGCGATATGCTTGCCGGATGCAACTTCTGGGCATGGAGCGGAACGGCTCGCCCGGCACATCTGTGGTGGGAGCCGTGGGACGATTACACCGGCGACCCGGCGCAAGAAGAGCAGGGGCTTTACTCGGTGTTCGATTGCGACCATTCAACGCTCAACGTGATTGCGGCAGCCGCTGCGCGTGCCCGCAAAGCTTGCCGATGAGAGAGATTACTATTAGCATGAAACCATATAAACAAATCAAACAAAACTACTATGAGTACATTGAAACCATTTAAATTCGAGCCATACCTGAAATCGGTGCTTTGGGGCGGCGAACAGATTGCTGAATACAAAGGTATTGTAACCGACCAGCACAACATTGGCGAAAGTTGGGAGATTTCGGGCGTTCCGGGTCACGAATCGGTTGTGGCTGAAGGCGACGACAAGGGCAGAAACTTGCGTGAACTCATCGAGAAATATAAGGGCGAACTGGTGGGTAATGCCGTTTACGCCAAATTTGGCGATGTGTTCCCGTTGTTGGTGAAGATTATCGACGCCAAGCGCGACCTTTCGGTGCAGGTACACCCCGACGACACTCTTGCCAAAGCCCGTCATAACAGTTACGGCAAGACCGAGATGTGGTATATAATCAAAGCCGATGAAGGCGCTCCAATCTATGCCGGACTCAGCAAGCAAATCACGCCTGAACAATATGAGAAATGCGTGGCTGAAAACACCATCATGGACGTGATTGCCCGTCACGACTCGCACGCCGGCGACCTCTTCTTCTTGCCGGCAGGTCGCATCCACGCCATCGGTGCCGGCAATCTCCTTGCCGAGATTCAGCAGACCAGCGACATCACCTATCGCGTTTACGACTTCGGTCGCCTCGACGCTAACGGCAATCCGCGCGAACTGCACACCGAGCAAGCCAAAGACGCCATCGACTACACCGTTTATCCCGAATACAAGAGCAGTTACGACCGCAACGGCCGTCACGCCACTCCGCTCGTAAAATGCCAATATTTCGATGTTAAACGCGAAATCATTGAGGGCGAAAGCACCATCGATGCTTCGGCTGATTCGTTCATGATTGTGATGTGCCTCGAAGGTGCAGCCACCATCACCGACAATTTTGGCGGTGTCACCGAAGTGAAGAAGGGCGAATCAATCCTCGTGCCAGCCGTTATCACCAGCATGAAGGCACAAGGCAACGCCACATTCATGACAGCCACAGTGTGACGTTTAGCCATCTTTGCTAAAGAACATCAGAGTAGAAATATAAAGTGTTAGCCCGCGGCATCAAAATTGATTGCGATGCCGTGGGCAATTTTTGTGGTGTGGCGTGATGCTTTTTGATTGCCTGAAAATCTAAATTTTCCTATCTTTGCATAGGTTAATATCATTGTAGGAACAATTTATGGCAGAACATCTTGAGATTTCGTCAGGGACAAAAGCGGAGAAATACGCCTTGCTGCTGCGTCAAATCGAGGCGGTGGCAGAGGGCGAAAGCGACATGATAGCCAACATGGCAAATGTGGCAGCCATGATTCACGAGACATTCGGCTTTTGGTGGACGGGGTTTTATCGCGTGGCGGGCGACTCGCTGGTGCTGGGACCGTTTCAGGGTCCGCTGGCTTGTTCGCGCATACGGCGTGGGCGTGGCGTGTGTGGCACGGCATGGGCTGAAGCCGCCACTCAGGTGGTGCCCGACGTCGACCGTTTCCCGGGGCATATTGCGTGCAGCAGCGCATCGCGAAGCGAGATTGTGGTGCCGGTGATGGTGGGCGGCACGGTGACGGCGGTGCTCGACATCGACAGCCGCTATCTGAACACCTTCGACGATGTTGACCGCCTTTGGCTGGAGCGCATTGCGGCTGTGCTTGCCAAAGCAGGGCAAAGCGAGAATTGACTAAACTGAATAATCAACATTTATATTTTCAACGATTATGAACAAGAAACTGTTTGCTCTGTTGTTTGTCGCCTTGTGTGGCTTTGCACTGGCCACGGCACAAACCCCTGAGCAGGATTTTAAGCAGAACATACTCAAAAGTGCAAGCAACTATTACGCATATCCTTATCTCGACGCCGAGGCACCGGCATTAACGCCGGCACCGGCAGGCTATGTGCCTTTCCACATCAATCATTACGGGCGGCATGGTAGTCGCTGGCTCATCAACCCTAAGCAATACCAGTTGCCGGTTGACCAACTGACCATCGCCGAACGCAACGGCAAACTCACCGAGCGTGGCAAAGAAGTGCTTGCCCAACTGCGCGTAATCCTTGCCAACTCAAAGGACAGGCTTGGCGAACTCACCGACAAAGGTGCCGACCAGCATAGGGGCATCGCGCGCCGCATGTATGCCAATTTCCCGGAAGTGTTTAAGGGCGATGCCGAGGTGATAGCCCGTTCGTCGGTGGTGGTGCGCTGCATCCTGTCGATGAGCAGCGAACTTCAGGAACTGCTTGCGTTGAACCCCAAACTGCGAATCTCGGAGGATGCCAGCAATGCCGACATGTATTATTGCTGCGGCAGCAACCCCGACATCAACAAGGTGTTTAATGCCAAGAAGCAGCCCATGGAGGATTACGTTCTTGAA
Organism: Muribaculaceae bacterium; assembly: GCA_051878455.1. Classification (GTDB taxonomy): domain Bacteria; phylum Bacteroidota; class Bacteroidia; order Bacteroidales; family Muribaculaceae; genus SFTJ01. Next base: position 2,293 of record JBJEKD010000033.1, on the reverse strand, counting down.
TTGGTTGACCCTACCGAGTTTAACAAGCGCTTGTTCACCGACCAACGCTTTGCTGCCGACAGCATCCTCGGCAAACAGTTGATGATTGACCTTTGGGATATTGCCAGCAATCAGCAGAGCCACTACACCGACGTGCAGTTCTACGACCTTTTCAGTGCCGCCGATGTGATGAACCTGTGGCGCAGGGTGAACACATGGTGGTATGCCTACAGTGCTTACAGCAGCGTTTCCGATTTCAGGGCGCCGCTGCATCAGGCACCGTTGCTGCAACAGTTCCTCACCACTGCACAGCAAGCCGTTGAGGCAGGCAAGCCGCAAGCCACTTTGCGTTTTGGCCACGAGTCGTGCCTGCTGCCATTGGCGTGTCTGATGGAACTCGACAATGCCGGAGCACGCAATGTGCCGTTCGACAGCCTTGCGTCGGTGTGGCAGAACTACAAGATTTTCCCAATGGGGTGCAACATTCAATGGGTGTTCTATAAAAAACAGGGTGGCGACGACGTGATACTGAAGGTGCTGCTCAACGAGGCTGAAGCCAAGTTGCCGATAACCACCGACATTGCTCCGTATTATCACTGGAATGATGTGCGCAACTATTATCAAGCCAAACTCGATGCCTTTGCAGCCAATCAGCCCGAAACCGATTGCTTCACCACAACGAATGGCAAAAAGGTGACCATTTCGCACATCAAGCACGGCACGCTGATGATTGACATTGACAACCAGTGCACCGTGCACGTCGACCCCGTGGCGCAGGTTGTTCGCCCAACCGACTATTCGCTCTATCCGCAAGCCGACATTGTGCTTATTACCCACGAACATCTCGACCACCTCGACCCACAAGCCGTGGGCATGTTGTCGCACAGCGGCACACGCGTGTTTGCCAACCGGGCAAGCGCCAAGAAGCTGCAAGGTGCCACGGTGATGCGCAACGGCGACACAGCCGAGTGTAACGGCATAACCATCACCGCCACAGCCGCCTACAACACCACGCCAGCCCACAAGCAATACCATAAACCGGGCAACGGCAACGGCTATGTGCTGCAAATCGACGACTTGCGCATCTACATTGCCGGCGACACCGAGCCCATTGCCGAAATGAAGCAACTCGGTAAAATCGACGTGGCGTTTTTGCCGGTTAATCAGCCTTACACAATGACGGTGGACCAATGCGTTGAAGCCGCCCGTATCATACAGCCTAAAGTGCTGTTCCCCTATCATTACGGCGACACCCGGGTTGAGGAGATTGCCCGACGCCTTGCCGCCGATGGCATTGATGTGCGCGTTCGTCAACTTCAATGAGAGGGGATGCCAACCGGCACTAAACAGGGCGCGGAAACACGTTTTTAGGGCGAGAATCGGCTATGAACAAGCCTATTTTTCGCTTAATTAAGGTGTTGAGGCTAAAAAAGTGCTGAAATTGTTTTCACAATTTGAGATTATCCATTAATTTTGCAACTTGTTGGAAACAACCCATCATAAAAAGATAAATAAAATAAGATTAACATACTCAGAAATGGCAAAAGAAAAAGCTAATCAAACCCGCACATCAATCGATGAACTCAACGAGGGTCTTTCATCGTTTGAACAAAAAGTAGAAAACAACAAAAAAGTCATCGGATATGCAGCCGGTGCAATCTTGGTGATTGCCGCTCTCATTTTCGGTTACAAATATCTCTACCAAGAACCTCGCGCAGAAAGTTCGAAGAACGAAATCTGCAAAGCCGATATGGACCTCGCAATGGGTCAAGATTCGGTTGCTTTGGCACAATATAAGGCTGTTGCCGACAAATACAGCAATGCCAATGGCGAGCGCGCTGCCCTCAATGCTGCTATCATCCTTTATCAAAATGGCAAATTTGAAGAAGCTGCCAAATACATCAAGGAATATTCAGGCGAAGGCACCATTGTTGGTCCGGCTTCACAATCACTCCTGGGCGACTGCTACGTTAACCTCGACAAACTTTCAGAAGCCCTTTCGGCTTACGACAAAGCAATCTCGCTCAGCAACAACAACGAATTGTACACTCCGCTCTTTATGGCTAAAAAGGCTGTGATTTATCGCGAGCAAAAGCAATTCGACAAGGAGGCTGAAATCTATCAGACCATCAAGGACAAGTTCCCTACTTTCAGCGCCAACTATAATGTTGACGTCGACAAATATCTTGCCCGTGCAAAGGCTGAAGCCGAGGCAAAGTGATTTGAGCGTATAAAGAAACAATTGCACTTCTTTGATATTACAACGGAGGATTCTTTATGGAATCTTCCGTTTTTTATGCGCTGCTCAATCATC
>JBJEKD010000032.1:0-104658 GCA_051878455.1 Muribaculaceae bacterium | reverse complement strand
CCACGGTGTCACCACCTCTTGTGCGCCCTCTTTGGGATATGCCACCCAAGGCACGCCCTTCACCACCTCGTGCCAATATTTTGAGTCGGGCAAACCGGTGATTACGCCCGACACCATGTGGCCTTTGTTCTCAACGTAGCCAACCTTCACGCAATTTGGTGCCGAACCAAGCAGCACGGCGCCGTGATAGTTAAACAAGTTTGCTTCGGTGATGGCGGCATAGATGCCCTGTGGTAGACGGAAAGTGGCAGGCGGTGCTAACAGTTCGCCTTTGATTTCGTCGGTGTTGCGTTCCTGATATTGTTGCAGCCAACCGTATTGAAACGGTCCGCTGGCATACCATGCGCGCGTCTGCGATGGGAACGTGAACGAAGTGAGTTCGTCGTAGATGCACACTGGTCCGTGAGCCGGTATGCGGTAGCGCAGCGCGATGCCGTCGTTGAACTCACGGGCATCGATGAGCAGTTTTTGTCCGTCGGCTTGCGTAATCAGGTAAGTGGCCTCGTCGCCTTTTTGGGCGGTTTGTTCGAGGTTTTTCACTTGACATCCCAGTGGCTTGTTGTCGACAATTAATCCCAGAGGAGATTCTTGAATCACTGTCTGCCCGTTATAGGAAACTGTGAACACTAATTGCCGATTGGTGTTCACAGTCACTTCCAATTGCGCTGCCGGTTTTGCTTCGGTGTTGGACGCCATAACTGCGCCCATCATTTGCCATGAGTACAGAACCAACAATGCTAATAGGCAGAATTTAAATCTGCATTTGTTCATTTTCTCGAATTAGGGTTAGTAAGAGGGCTTTTTTCTCCACGCAAAATTACTATGTTCTGCAGTGCGAATAAATGAATATTCTTACTAATCTATTGCAGTTTCTTATGATTAGGCAATCCACCGAGGCGCAATATTGCTTACAAATCGCGAAGCAAGAATGCCATGTAGAAAGGAATGGTGAGCACATTATCCTGTCGCCCAACATTATAATTGCCGCATTTAACGGCGTGGGTTACATGGTATTTTTCGGGGTGCTTAAGCAGTGTTTTTAATGACTTGGCGTTGCCTGTGCGTGCTTTACATTCAATCGGAACACATTCGTCGTTGAGTCGTATTACAAAATCAATTTCCAGACTATCGCTTTTTTGAAAATAATATAGTTTACGACCCATTTTGCCAAGAATGTCAGCCATTATGTTTTCATAGATGGCACCTTTATAGCTGTCTAACCGTCCTTGGAGAACATCGAATTGTGTGCCGTCGTCGAGCATGCTGATAAACAAACCCGTGTCGGCCATATACACTTTAAAGCAGTCGGTCATAGCATTACCGCTTAGCGGCAATCCGGTTATCGACAGGTTGTAACACCTGCGCACTATACCGGCGTCTTCAATCCATTGCAGGCTGCTTTTGTAGTCTTTGCTGCGTCCGCCTTTTCGAACCACCGAATAGGTGAATTTTTTGTTGTCGCGACTTAATTGTCGAGGAATAGATTCAAAGCACTCGCGAATTTTGGCTCTATCTTCACGGTTTGCATATTTTATCATGTCCATTTTGTATTCATCAACAATGTTGCGTTGCAGCGCTAACGTTTGGTTCAGATTGTGGGTCTGCATAAATGTTTTAACCACTTCTGGCATACCTCCTACAACCAGATATTCATTCAGTAACTGGCGCATACGATTGTGTAATGCATCAGGTATTGGTGTTTCGTTGCGATATGATTTACTGAGGAAATCAAACACAGGCTTAGTTATTTCGTTTGCCCATAACCATTCCTCAAAATCCATTGGATACATTTCCACTATTTGTTCAAATCCAACTGGCACTGATGCTGTTTCATCATTGGTGTTCCCCGATGAATATCCGTTAACTCCAAGCAGCGACCCCGTGCAAATAATGTCAAATCGCCCATCGAGGTTGAAATACTTTAGTGAAGTTCTTGCTTGTGGACACTCTTGTATTTCGTCAAATATGATACATGTTTCGTTTGCAACGAATATGGCATCTCTAATGGCTGCCGAAATGAGCATTGTCAAATAGTCAACTTCTAAAGAACCGGTAAATATTGTGCGCAACTCTTTGTTTTCGTGGAAATCAAGATATACTATGTGCTTATAGTGATTTTTTGCAAATTCTTTCACCGAACTTGTTTTTCCACATTGCCGACAACCTTTAATCACCAATGGTTTTCTATTGGGATTGCTCTTCCAGTTACTTAATATTTCATCGATTTTTCTTTTGAACATTGTGGCAAATGATATTATGTTGAATATTAGGTTTTTAACACTTTTTCGGGCGACTTTTTAGCGATTTATTACACTTTTTCGGGCGACTTTTTAGCGATTTGTTACACTTTTTCGGGCGACTTTCTGTGCCAAAGGTATGAAAAAGAAACGATGATGCAAAATTTAAGAGCCAAAAATTGTGGAAAATGCCCCGAGAATCAGACGGCGATTATTTGGTGAATCGCAGCCATTCAAGGTTCATGAGGTCGGCATCGGTTTTGCCCGAAGTGCTTTTGAACACGAGCACCAGTGCGTGCTCGCCCTGTGCTTTTGCCACGTTGGTGCTGTGAATCTCATAAGCCACTTCGCCTTGCATAGCGCCGACTTGGCATGTGCCCAGCAGCGTGCCTTGCGGCGAGTCGAGGCGGATTTCAATGTCGGCATCGAGGGTGTTTCCCCAAGTTTTGCACATGAAATGAGTGGCAGAATTGAGGTCGAAATCGTAGTAGCGCCAAATGGCATAATCGCCGTGGCGTATGTTGGCAAGGTATTCCACCGGAATGTCGTCAGCCGGACGCCGGCAGTGCACGGTGAGGTTGCCGCTCAATTGGCAGGCACGTGCGGCATCCATACGCATAAGCGGGTCGAGCGGACCGCCCACGCCCTGTGTGGTCATTTCCATCTCCTGAATTGTGCCGTCGGGGTTAAATTTGATAGGCTCCACGCACACTTTGCGCATCGTTGGCGAACCGTGAGTGGGGCGGTGATAGAAGATATACCAATTACCGTCGATTTCCACTATCGAGCCGTGATTGTTCACCACGTTGGCGTGTGTGTTGTAGTTGTCAATTATCACGCCGCGATAGGTGAATGGGCCCAGCGGCGATGTCGAGGTGGCATAGTTGAGTGTGGCGCAGTTGCTCTCGCCGTGGCGTTGGTGTCCGCCGTAGATATAGTAGTAAATGCCACCGCGTTTGCGCACCGAACTTGCCTCGTTGAAAGCGTGCACCTCGTAGGTGAGCAGGCTATCGCTGATGGCACCCTCCAATCGGGTCATATCGCTGCTCAACTTGGCACCTTTGGCATAACCTTGACCCCAATAGAGATAGGCTTGACCGTCATCGTCGATAAACACCGAGGGGTCGATGCCCTCGGCACCCTTAATGATTTGCCCGTTGCGGAATGGGCCGTAGGGCGAGTTGCTGATGGCAACGCCCTCGTCGTCGGCTTTGTCGCCCGACAAGCAGTAATATAGATAGTATTTGCCGTTGTGATAGATACAATCGGGGGCATACAGTTCGCGGGTGGTGTAGTCGGCTTGCTTGCCGATGCCTTCGGTGGCAAATGAGAATTGTTCGATGTGCCAATTTACCATATCGTCGGACGATAACACATGGTAAGCCTTCGAGCACCAGTAGTATTGCGGCACGTCGCGCGAACCGTAAACATATATTCGTCCGTCGGGCATCACGCGCGCTTCGGGGTCGGCTATATACACTCCCGGCGGCACTATGGGGTTAAGGGCGCGTGCGATTAACTGCCGTGGCGCCGACTGCTGGTTTTGTGAATTGGCTACGTTGTTGTTCCTTAATGAACATCCGCAGAGTGCCGATGCTAATGCAAGAGCGCCAATTAAGGCGTGAAGAAATGAGTTGCGTTTCATTTATGTTTTCAGTTTGGGAGATTAGTGTTTTATCCGTTGCAAATGTACATAAAATATCATTGATTATCTATTTCTTTCGACTGAAAATGACGGCGGAAGATGAAACTATTTACACCCCGCGATGTTGATGTGCCGATGCAACAGCGGGCACGGCTTTTTGTTACAGAAAATTAATAAGAGTGTTATAACCATGAAATATTGCAGGGATAATTTTGCGGCGAGAAACTGAAAATAGATAATCAACTATGAGAAAAGTAAAACAGATTGTGTTTGCTGCATTGTTGGCAGCGACCTGCGTTTGCAAGCCGATTATGGCTGCTGAAACCCCTGATAAAGCGCCGGCAGGCAGCCGCGAAGCGGTGTCGGGCATCATCACCGATTCCGAACGCCATGCTTTGCCGGGAGCGTCGATATTGATTGAGGACACCAAGACCGGTGCAATGAGCGGCATTGACGGCCGATACACACTGCTTAATCTCAAACCGGGCACCTACACGCTGCGCGTGTCGTATGTGGGCTTTAAGCCGGTGATATGCCGTGTGAAGGTAGAGAAAGACAAGGTGGCAACACTCAACATCGAGATGACTGAAGGCACCACCCTGCAAGAGGTGAACGTAACCGGCGCATTCTCGTCGCAGCGACGGGCGTTGCAGATGCAGAAATCGGCAATGGGTATCACTAATGTGGTTTCTGCCGACCAGGTGGGCAAATTCCCCGATTCAAACATAGGTGATGCGCTGAAACGCATCAACGGCATCAATGTGCAGTACGACCAAGGAGAGGCTCGTTTTGGACAGGTGCGTGGCACCAGTGCCGACCTCACTTCGGTGACGGTGAACGGCAACCGCCTGCCGTCGGCTGAAGGCGATACTCGCAATGTGCAACTCGACCTTATTCCTGCCGATATGGTGCAGACCATCGAGGTGAACAAGGTGGTCACCAGCGATATGGACGGAGATGCCATTGGCGGCGGAATCAACTTGGTGACCAAAAACACGCCCTATCGTCGCGTGCTCAACTTCACTGCCGGAACCGGATACACCTGGATTAGCGAAAAACCGCAATGGAATCTTGGTGCAACGTGGGGCGACCGCTTCCTTGACAATCGTTTGGGTGTGATGGCAAGTGTAAGTTATCAGTATGCTCCCGGCGGTTCCGACAACACCGAATTTGAATATGTTGAGAAAGACGGTGCCATTCAACTTAAAGAGGCACAGGTGCGTCAGTATTATGTCACCCGTGAGCGCCAGAGTTATTCGCTATCGCTCGACTATCAGTTCAATCCGTTGAACAAAATATCATTTAAAGGCATCTACAATCGCCGTAACGACTGGGAAAACCGCTATCGCATCAGTTACAAGAAACTCAACAGCAAAGCCAAAGACCAAAGCGTGGTGGTGCAAACCAAGGCTGGCAGCGACGATAACAAGAGCGCACGTCTTGAACGCCAACAAACTATGGACTTCACCCTCGACGGTGAACATTATCTTGGCAATATAAAGGTTGATTGGGCATCGAGTTATGCGCGTGCTACCGAAGACCGCCCCAACGAGCGCTATATCGGCTTTAAACTCAAAGGCAGCGACAGCATGAATTTCGGCGATGCCATGGTGGACGTGGGCGACCGTCAACCTTACTGCACGCTTGCTTTGCCATCGCTTGACGAGGGCAGTTGGAAACTCGACGAGTTCTGCAACTCTGACCAAAGCATCGTTGAAAACGAGTGGAAAGAGCGCATCAATTTCACTTTGCCGCTTTCGAAGGGCATCTATGGCAGCACACTGAAGTTCGGCTATAAATACACTCGAAAGGACAAAAAGCGCAACACCGAATACTACGACTACACCGATGCTGCCGATAAATATCTGACCAACTGGAAACAAAACATTGTGAACGAGGTTCGCGACGGATTTATGCCGGGCAGCCAATATCCTATCGGAGCACAATTCATCGACAAAAATTATATGGGTACCATGAAATTCTCGAAAGAGGATGGCGAGGAAGTGCTTGAGGAAGAAGCCGGCAATTACAAAGCGCTCGAGCAGATTCATGCTGCATACCTCAGGCTCGACCAACGTCTTGGCAAGCGCCTCGACGCCACTGTGGGCTTGCGCCTCGAGCACACTCGCCTCACCACCAGCGGCGTGAACTATGTGATGGACGAGAATGAGAACGAAAGCCTCACCCCGACAGGCGATTATAATAGCCATTACACCAACCTGCTGCCGAGCCTGTTGTTGAGATACAAACTTGGCGACGACGGCAACTTGCGCGCTTCGGTTACAAGCACTATTTCGCGCCCGAAATATTCGGCTCTCGTGGCTAACAAGAGTTTTAATATTGCCGACCAAGAGGCAACCATTGGCGACCCGAACATCAAGCCTACAACATCGTGGAACTTCGACCTTTCAGCCGACTACTATTTCAAAAGCGTGGGCATGGTGAGCCTCGGATTGTTCTACAAGGACATCAAACGCGTGAATGTGGAAACTCTGGGATATTACACCGGCGAGGAATTGGGATTGGTTGGCAACTCCGAGATGTTTGAGGTTACGCAAAACATGAACGCCTACGACGCCCGCATTTTTGGCGTTGAGATGGCTTATCAGCGCGATTTTGGCTTTATTGCTCCGTGGCTGCGTTGCGTGGGTTTCTATGGCAACTACACCTACACTCACAGTTCTACACGCAACTACAATCCCCGATTGGGAATTAAGGACGGCGACAACGTGACAATGGCAGGCTCGCCAGAGCACACTGCCAATGCATCGCTCTATTTCGAGAAGAGCGGCATCAATGTGCGCCTGTCGTATAACTATGCTTCGAGTTTCATCGACACCATGAACACCAGCAGCCGTGAACTCGACCGCTATTACGACAGTGTAAACTATCTCGACCTCAACGCCAGTTACACCTGGGGTCGTCGCACCAAGTTCACGGTGTTTGCCGAGGCAAATAACCTGCTCAACCAACCGCTACGCTACTATCAAGGCGTTGCCGACCGCACAATGCAGACGGAATATTATGGCGTGAAAGTGTGCGCAGGGTTTAAAATTAATTTGTAATTTTACATCATAATCAACGTGAATACTAAGATGATTTCAAAGGAAAACCGATTGTTTGTGCGTATTGGAATGTTGGCTGTGGCGTTGGCTGCATCGATGACTCTTGCGATGTTTAAAGCCAATGCTCAGGATGCCCAGGCATGGAGCAAACTGAAGGCTGATGTAAACTTTTTTGTTGCCAACGACCTCGGTCGCAATGGCTACTACGACCAGCGTCCCATAGCCGACCTTATGGGACAGATGGCTGAAGAAATCGGTCCGGAATGTGTGCTTGCCGTGGGCGATGTGCATCACTTCAACGGTGTGGCATCGGTTGATGACCCGTTGTGGACATCAAACTACGAAACCATATACTCTCACCCCGAACTGATGATTGACTGGCTGCCTGTGCTTGGCAACCATGAATACAGGGGCAACACGCAGGCTGTGCTCGACTATTCGTTGCGTAGCCGCCGCTGGGTGATGCCTGGCAGATATTACAGCCGCACCTATGAGAGTCACGGCACCACTGTGCGTGTGGTGATGATTGACACCACACCGCTAATCGAAAAGTATCGCACCGACAGCATCACCTATCCCGATGCCCACAAGCAGGATGTCGACGCCCAATTGCAATGGCTTGATGCTACGCTTAAGGCTTCTCGTGAAGATTGGGTGATTGTGCTTGGTCACCATCCGGTGTATGCCCAAACGCCGAAGGCGGATAGCGAACGCGCCGATATGCAGCGTGTGTTGTTGCCTGTGCTGCGACGCTACGGCAATGTGGCGATGTATGTGTGCGGACACATCCACAACTTCCAGCACCTGCGTATGGCTGGCGACGGCATCGACTATGTGGTGAATTCAGCCGGCTCGCTTGCCCGCAAGGTGAAAGCCGTCGACGGAACAGTGTTCTGTTCGCCCGAACCGGGATTCTCGGTTGTGTCGGTTAATAAAAAGGCTCTCACGCTGTATATGATTGACAAAAACGGCGTGGTGATTAACAAAGTGGAACGCAGAAAATAGCAAGTGAATATACACGCCTGAATCAGGTATCGCGAATAGCACAAAATGGGGCTGTATCTGTTTTTGATACAACCCCATTGTTTTTGCTATAATGGTTTTAAGGTTTAGAATATCAGTCCCCAGAGCCACGAGAGCAGTTCCCAAGCAAGGATAATAATAAAGAACACTATAACCAGAACCGCTTTAAGCAGCCATAGCACAAGTCCCACAATCCATTCCACTAATATGCTGCCGCCAAGTGCCACAATCACGTCGGTGGCAACAAGCGCCAGCACGCTCATCACAGTGAACGAGACAAATCCCCACAGCACGCCTATGGTGTTGAGCCGGGTGGTGGCGTAGTAGAGTTTGGGAATCAGCGGACGTTTGCAGCGCAGATACACTAACCACATCACAACAATCGAGATGAGGGTCATTGACAGTGGATAGTTGTCGTAGCCCATGGTGTTGGGGTCGTTGGCGTATGCCACAAATTTCAGCACCGGGTTATATAGCTCATAGAAGTTGTAGATGTAGGGCACGCCCACAAGCAGCAACATGATAAAGGCTATCACGGCACCCATTTCGTGCAGATGACCCATTTTGCGTTTTGCGACGGCAAGCAGTTTGGCTGCGCGTGAGCGTGTGCCGTAGACGTTCATGTCGCTGGCAATGTTTGAGTGGTGCCATGCTTGCGGAAACATGCGACAGCGCATATAATGCTCGGTATTGTCCATCACTTCCTCGGCATGCTCGCTGATAGGTGATGTGTTGCCCGGGCGGAACACTCCGCCCATGAGCACGCCCTGATAGGTAGAACCCTTGTAGGTGTATTCAAAGTAGTAGGCATCGAGCCGCGTTATGGTGAGTTTCTGGTAGATGATGGTTTTGTTAGCCACGTTTTCTTTGTTGAGCATCGTTTGCAGGAAACTGCCCATCTGCTGGTTGAGTTCGGAGAGTTTCTGATTGGTGATGTTGCTTTTCGGGTTCACCTCGCTGTACACCTCGTAGCCCTTATATTTCGAGTGAATCTCGGCAAACTCGCCGCTGCTGAACATCGAGGTGTCGGAAACGTAGTTGGTGTTGTGGCTGTAAGAAAATTCCTGTAACACGGCGCGGTAGTGAATCATTTGTTTTTGTCCGTCGCAGGTGGGGCATAACACTCGGCCATCGCCGCCGCAGGTGCGGCATTTTATTCGTCCTTTACCATTGCAGGAACTGCAGGTTAAAGAGCCTTGTCCATTGCATGAGGTGCATATTTTGCGTCCTCTGCCACCGCAGCTGCTGCATGATTTGTTTTCGTGTATGGTCACCAGTTCGGTGACGTTGCCGCGGTAGCGGGTTTCTTGCCGTGTAACCTTAACAAAACCGTTTCCACTGCATGAGTAACAGTGTTTTGAGCCTTCTCCGTTGCAACTTGAACACGCACTGGTGCCCCGTCCGCCGCAACTTGAGCAGTCCACCTTGCCGTCGCCGTGGCATTTGCTGCAAATGACCTTGCCGCTGCCTGAGCAGGTGCGGCAGGTGTAGATTTGCTCGGAGTCTTGAATGACGTGCTTATGCGTGACGTTGGTCAGCGTTGATGGCGCGGCGTTGAGGGTGAGCGACCACACCGGTTTGTCGGGCACGTAGCGCCCGGCACGGCCTCGATAGGGGTCGTCGAAGTCAGCCTTCCAGCGGCGCTCGTATTGAGTATCCACTTTAAGCGTGTACATCGGTCGCAGCGACACGGTGCCTATGCTGATGTAGTCGCCGAGCGAGGAGAGCGGATTGTGGGGTATATTTTTGGCATAGGTGTTCACGGCTTGGCGTATGCGTTGCTCCATTGCCTTGTCAAGAGTAATGGCATAGCGGGGTTTTAAGTCTTCTTTTGTTGCCATAGGTTTAGTCCTCCTCGTCGTCGTTGAATGGTGAGCGAATAAACACTTTGTAGATTTTCATTAACAAGAAAATCAGCAGTACAAGAGCCGAAATAGTGATGAGCAGGCTCGACCCGAAGAGCGATTCTGCCGATTCCACGCCCATCTTGCGATTGATGTATAACTTTCGGGCGTCGTTGTCGTAGGCGTCCTTGATTGAGTCGGCAAGTTCTGGGCGTGCCAAAGCCAGTGAATCGGTGACGATGAGGCTGTCGGGCGCCTCGTAATAATACTTGAGGTAGTTTCGGATAGTGGAAAACGGGTTTACTTTGAGAATCTTCACGTCGGGTGTCTGAAACACATAGTGAGTTGTGCTGTCGTTTTCGAGCGCCGTAAGCGAGTCGGTGGCTGAAGAGTCAATCATCGCAGAGCGCCAGTTGATGTTGCCTATGGTCACGGAGTGGTTCTCGCGCGTTCTGCCGCCGCATGCCGTGAGGGCAAGCACGAGCAGAATGAGCAGGGGCAATAGAGGCTTTTTCATAATTAGGGCGTTTGTGAGGGTTAGTAAAGGTTGTTTATTTTTAAAGTGAGCCGAAACTCTTATTTCTTTTTCTTTTCGAGGCGTTTCTTATCGCTGTCTTTCAGTGCCTTGGTGAGTTCGGCAATCGATTCTCCGCGGTAGTGATAGATTCCGAGCGAGTCAACGAGCAGATACTTGGGCGTGGTGAAAGTGTTGAGCGAACTCAAATATTTGCTTTTCGGACCGCCAGGAGCCCAAAAGTGAGTCCAGTTGGTGCTGTCGGCTTTGAAAGTGGAGCGCCACACGGTGGTGTCGCCGTCGACAAACACGTCAGCCACTTGCAACCGTTTGCCGTAGGTCTTTGTGAGTTGCTTGATTGAGTCGGCAGTGGCACGGTGCTTGGCATCGTCGCGGCTCCAGAGCCACAGCATGCTGAAACTGTGTCCGTTGGCGCGGAATGTGCTCCATTTGCCGGTCGACTCGTAGAGGTCGAACATGAAAAAGTGGGAGTTGGTTTCGTCTTTGTTTCGTTCGTTGCGCAGCATCTGGTAGGTGCTTAGCAAAAACAAGGGCTTGGCGTTGTCGTTGATGCCGTCGAGCATCTTGTCGATTGCTTTGGTGTCGTTCAGGCTGCCGTAGTCGAACAGCAGAAGCAGGGTCGACACCACATTGTCGGGGTTTTCACGAATGTATTTTTCGATGGCAATGTCGAGCATTGGTTGGTTGCCGCCGTTCACCAGTTCGATGTTTTCCTTCAGGAAGCTGCTCCATTGCTCGCTCACGTCGGAGCCTTTAAACTCTATTGCCATAGGGTCGTTGAGCGGTCCGCGAAACTTCAGTTTGTCGCCGTTTTTCACTGCCATTCGCGCAATGAGTTGGTCGTTGCCGTCGAGCACTTGCAGCACTGTGAGTTCGGGCGCATAGCCTTCGTAAGTCAGGCGGTTGTTTTCGGCGGTTATCCAATCGCTTTGCACGCCCTCGCTGGTGGCATAAACGATGTGAACATTTTGCGTGCCGAGGCCCTCGATGCGCGCTTCAAGGCGGAAACTGTCGCTGCTGCATGATGCGAGAGCGAATGATGCTATTGCTATAATGATAAATTGAATTTGCTTCATTTGTCGGGAATATTGTATTGTTGGCAAGTGATATTTGTGTAAAATTACATATTTATTTCTCAAATACAAAACCTCGTTGTGCAAAATGCTCTATTGTGGGCTACATTCGGGTGTCGAGGTGCAAAATGTGTTGCACCAGCATGAGTTCGCGAATGTCGGCTCGTTGGATTTCCATGTCGTCGTAGTCGGGGTTTGCACTGCGCAAAATCACTTTGGCGGGGTCGGGGTGACGGCGCAGGAATTTTATCAAGCGGAAGTCGTCGAGCATCACCACATAAATCTGCCCCCAGAAGATTTGCTCCATGTTGCTGAGTTCGCGCAGAGCCACATAGTCGCCGTTGTGAATCACGGGCGACATGCTGTCGCCGCTCACCCTCACCACGCGGCAGTTGCTGCTGATTATGTCGGGCAGATTTATTGAGCCTATAATCTGGTCGTTGGCAAAAAGCATCGAGCGAGGCAATGCTCCGGCAGTGACGTCGATGTCGTAGACCGGTGTGCCCACGGCGGGAGCCTGCAACGAGTCGTTGCAGGGCATTGTGGATGCCGCAGGGATGTTGCTTTCTTTGGGGAAGGGGATGTCGGTGCCTTGCATAAGCCATTGCTTCGACACGCCCAGGTTCACCACCATGCGGTTGGCAAATGCGTCGTTGATGGGCAGTCGGCCGTTGAGATACTTCGACAGGTTGCTGTTGTCGATGCCGATGCGTTCGGCAAAGTCGCGCTGTTTGAGATTAAGTTCTTTGATTAAATACTTTATTCGTGCTATTCTTTCCTCGTTTATTTCCATAATGTGATTGGATTATTGGTTTGTAACGGTGGTAAAGTTACGGATTTTGTTGGTAAAATGCAAAAGCCAGTGGTAAAAAACGTGTTTATATGGCAAATCCTCCTTCGGAGAGGCTGTGAAAAACCTTTTTCCGAAGGAGGATTGGATTCTATGCAGTGGCGACGGATGCCATCCGACGCGCGCTGACGCATTTTAAGCCACCTTGTTGAGGCGTTTGATGATGGCGAAGATAAATCCTGCGGCGAGCAAGCAAATGCCCATGAGAGTGCCCCAAACCACTGGCAGCGGCATATCCCACATGTGACCCGGTATCGACACCAACTTGTTGCCGAGAGCAGTGGCTACAAACCATCCGCCCATCATCATACCCTTATATTTTGCAGGTGCCACCTTGGTTACGAACGAGATGCCGATTGGCGAAAGCAGCAACTCGGCAAACGTGAGAATCAGATAGGTGCTCACGAGCAGGTTTGGAGTGACGTCGGCAACGTGGTTTGGATGGTCGGTTGCCGGCAGACCAATCGACGACATGGTCATGAGAAGATAAGCGCCAGCGGCTACGAGCATACCCAAACCAATCTTGAACGGTGCTTTAGGTTCTTTGCCTTTCTTGGCAAGCCAGCCAAAGAGCGCAATGCTCACCGGTGTGAGCATCACCACAAAGCATGCGTTGAATTGCTGGAAGATAGGTGCGCTGAGTTCGGTGACGTCGGCGATGGTGGTGTATTTATATCCGAGGAATGCAATGGCAATCACCATAAGCGTGCCGTAGATGGTGCGCGCTTTGGTGGTTTTGCTTTGGAAGATGCCAAAGATGCCGTAAACAATAAAGATGCAAGCCACGAGGTTGGTGACGTCGAACAGCATGCTTTGCACACCAGTCGACGAAGTTGCGGTGAACTCGTCGGCAAACCATGTGAGGGTGAGGCCGTTTTGGTGGAACGCCATCCAGAAGAAAATCACAACGGCATAAACAAACACGAGGCAGAGAATGCGTTCGTTGGTTTCTGACTTGCTCATTTCTTCAGTCGGGGTGTTGTTGGCTGTCTTTTCAGCCTTTTTCACTGTGAGCACTTGACGGAAAGTCGACATGCCGAAGTAGTAAATCATGATTGACACAATCACGCTCACGCAAGCCACGGCAAATGCAAAGTGATAACTGTCGGCTTTCGAGAATCCGAAGTCGGTTTGTGCCCATTCCATAGCCTTGATGGCGGCTGTTGGAGCAAACAAGGCGCCAACATTGATGAGCATGTAGAACAACGAGAAGCCTGAGTCGCGACTGCCGGAGTAGTGAGGGTCGTTGTAGAGGTCGCCCACCATCACTTGTAGGTTGCCCTTAAACAGACCGGTGCCGAGGCTCACGAGCAGCAGGGCTGCCACCATAGCCACCACGGCAGTTGTGCTGCCGCCCAATGGCACTGCCAACAGCAGATAGCCGAGGAACATGATGATGATGCCTATAACCACCATTTTGCTGTATCCCCAGCGGTCGGCGGCAATACCGCCAAACAACGGCAAGAAATACACCAAAGTGAGGAACCAGGTGTAGATTTCGGAGGCTGTGCCGGCAGCAAAGCCGAAATTTTCGCCAAGGAACAGGGCGAAAACAGCCAGCATGGTGTAGTAGCCAAAGCGTTCGCCGGTGTTGGCGAGGGCTAATGTCCACAATCCTTTAGGTTGATTTTCAAACATATTTAAATGATTTTTTAACGGGGTTAGTTATTTGTTGTTTATTCGCTTTCAAAGTTTATTTCGCGGGTGCGTTTCGATTGGGTGGCAGGTGTTCCGGGACGCACAACCGCCGAGTTTTGCATCGCCTTGATTGTCGACTTGAACTTAGGGTCGCGACGGAATGTTGGGGTGTTTTCCATCTTCTCGAGCAATTCGTCGTTTTCCATATCGTCGGTCGAGAGCACCAGATAACGGGCGCGTGCCATGTCTTGTTCGCGTTGTTCCACCTTTTGCGAGCCATACTCTTGGGCAATGATGTCGTTGCCGTTGATTTCGGTGGCGGCAGCCGGCTTGACGTTTTGTTTGCCGGCGGCGCTGGTTGCTGCATGGCTTATTTGCGCATTTTTCTCATTCTCGAGCGATACGTTGAAGCCCGAGGCAAGAATGGTGATTTTGATTTTTGAGCCGAGCGATTCGTCGAAGGCAGTACCCCAAATCACGTCAACATCGCTGTCGAAGTTGCACATAAACTCGCGCATTTCGTTCACTTCTTCCATCACAAACGGTTTGTCGGAATTGGGATTGAAATAAAAGTTCATGAGAATCTTCTTTGAGCCATACACGTCGCGATTCTTGAGCAGAGGCGAGTTGAGGGCATCCTCGATGGCTTTGGTTACTCGGTGTTCGCCTTCGCCGTAGCCGCTGCTGATGATGGCCACGCCGCCGTTGCGCAGAGTGGTGTTAACATCCTTGAAGTCGAGGTTGATTTTTCCGTTCACGTTGATGAGGTCGGAAATTGAGCGGGCTGCTGTCGACAGCGTGTCGTCGGCTTTGCCGAATGCCGTAAGGAAATCGATGTCGGGATAGATTTCTGTCAGGCGTTCGTTGTTGATGATGAGGATGGCGTCGACGTATTTGCTCATCTCCTTTGCTCCGTCGAGGGCCTTAAGAATTTTTTTGTTGCCTTCGAAAAGGAAAGGAATGGTTACGATGCCAATGGTGAGCACACCGTGGTCGCGTGCAATGCGAGCCACCACAGGGGCAGCACCGGTGCCCGTACCACCACCCATACCGGCGGTGATGAACACCATTTTTGTTTCGTCGTCGAAAAGGTTGGCAATGTCGTCGGCACTTTCTTCGGCTGCCGCCTTACCCACTTCGGGGTCGTTGCCGGCACCTAAACCTTGACAAATCTTCGGGCCGATGAGCAGGCGTGTGGGGATTGGCGAGTTGCGCAGATGTTGGAGGTCGGTGTTACACACCACAAACGACACGCCCTGAATGTTTTGCGTGTACATGTGGTTGATGGCATTGTTTCCGCCACCTCCTACGCCCACCACTTTGATGATTGTAGGCATCTTTTCGTCATCCTTGAAGCCAGGGTCGTCCATCACTTCGTCGTTGAATTGTTGTCCTTGATTCATATTGTTGCTTAATTGTAATTTTTATTCTGAACGGGATTTTGAATGAAATGTTATCGGTTGCGCCATTGGATGAATGGTCAGGCAAAATCAGTTGCTAAAGTTGTCGTTGTCGTCATCCTTATTGCTTTCGTCAATCATGCCAATCATGCGCTCCTTGAGTCGTTGAAAAATCGACGGGCCTTTTTTGTCGGGGTCTTTAGGCTGAGTGTTGATAACAATGTCGATTGTGTCGTCATTGTTGTTGGTGGTGGTCACCGGAGGCTGCACGTAGGTGCGTTTAGTGATGCAAGAATCCAAACCGATGCGCTTGGCGCCCTCGATGAGCAGGGCAAGCACGCCAATGTTTTCGATAGGGTTGGCAATGGCGGTTGTTGTTGACAGTTGAGAAGGGATGCTTGAAGCAATGCGCACGCTAATGCTGTTGCTGCTGATGTTCACGCTGTCGCTAATTTCTTGGTCGATGCCTTTGAGCATGGCGCCGCCGCCCACAAGCACAATGCTGTGGATGTCGTTGAGCGACAGCCCTGCGTTGTTCACTTGTGCAGTGATGTTGGCTATTATTTCGCCGGTGCGGGCAAGGATGTAGTTAGATGCGTCGCTCGACTTGATGTTGTCGATTGTAACCGGGTCGGCTGAAGGCTTTAGCGGATTGGCTATGTTGCGCTTGATTTTTTCGGCGTTTTCTTCGCGTATGCCCAAAGCGGTGATGTCGCGAGTGAGGTTGCGTCCGCCCAGCGGAATGGTTACAAGGTAGACGAGGGCGTCGTTACGGTAAATCGACACAGTGGTGGTTTCGGCACCCATGTCGACGAGCATACAGCCCAGCGAGCGTTCGTCGGCAGTGAGCACGGCATCGGCAACAGCCACTGCACTGGTGATATAGCCCTTAATTTGAATTTGCTGGTTGAACACGCGTTTCAGGTTGATGAGTATCGACGGCTTGGCAACGATGAGGTTGAGGCGTGCTTTGATGTCGGTGCCGAAACTGCCCACCGGGTTGCGTATTTCAATCTTGTCGATAGTGTAACTGCGTGGAATCACGTCGATGGTGTCGTAGTTGGTGAGGCTGTTGCGGGTGGCATCGTTTTTGATGCTTTCGAGCAGGCTTTGAGTGATGGCTTGCTCGGTGTTGAGCAAGCGTTGGGCTTCGGTGGGCATGCTGTGTATCGAGCGGCCCGCAATGCCAACATACACGCTGCTTATGTCGCCGTCAACCAGTCTGCCGAGTTTTTGAATTATTCGGTTGATTGATGCTTTGGTGCTTTCTACGTTTTGAATACATCCATAGCGCACAAAGTTGAGTGTGGATTCTGATTCGATACCCACAACAGCAAGTTGTCCGTTGCTGCGCTTTTCGGCTATGGCGCCTACATTTTTTGAACTGCCTATTTCGATGGCTACTATGTATTGAGAAGTGTCCATTGTTATGATGTTATTGGGTTTTTAGGGTGTTATAATCTATGGTTGTTTAAATGCCTTTTTCACTTTGCTGTTTGCAGCATCTTGCTTGGTTGTCGGTTTTGCTTCGGGTTGTTTCGCCTCGGGCTGTTTCGCGGTTTTTGTGTCGGGGCTGGTGGCCGACGTCTTTTGCGAAGCCGACTCCGTTTTTTCGTTGTGGTAGTTCACCAACTTTACGGTGTCGCCGGTGGTCATGGTTTCGATGTCGGCATCGGCATCGTCGCTCACGCTTGCCCAATCGAATGTGGTTGCAATCGACTTGACGCGGCGTGTGGCAACCACCTGATTGCGGAATTTCACCGAAATGGTGTCGTAGTAGAGCCATCCCTTTTGAGGCATCACTTTGGCGTAGAACTCGCGCAGTTTGGCAAATTTGTTTTCCAAATCGCGCGGAGCACCGATGTTCACCACATGCCCCATTATGCAAGGCACAATGAAGATGTTGTTGGAATCGCGCACGCTGTACATCGTTACGAGCGAATTAAGTGTTTCGTCGGCTTCAACAAAGTTGATGAGTGGCAACATTCGTTGTGGCGGAAAGTCGGCTGTGAAGTGTCCGCTCACCACCGGAACATCGACGTGATAGCGGGCTGTTGCCGACATGCGTTTGCCTCGGCGGTTCACATAGTACGACTGGTTGCCGTCGAAGATGCGCATCACCGGCACCAGTTGGGAGGCTTGAATCTGCAAAGTGTGATTGTTCAAAATCACACATTCCACGTTTTCGAGGTATTCCGACTGGTTGAGCATCTGCTCGATGTATTTGGTGTTAATCTTGCACATCCGTTCGCCCACCGGTTCAATGTGGAGGCGTCGAAGTTCTTGCAGAATGTTTTCGCGAGTGACGAATGTCGAACTGTCGGAGTTGACGATGTTCACCTCTAACTTGGTGCACAAGGCTTCGCCGGCTTGTTTGTTGGCAAACACGCCTGCAACAATAATGAGAGCAAGCATTGCTGCCAAGCCAAGCACGCAGAGTATTCGTCGTTGTATGTCGGAGAGTTTTAGCACGTTAGTTGGTCTGATTTTTAATTATTTCGCATATTTGTGGCAGGAGGTTGCAAATGTCGCCGGCACCCACGGTAAGCAGAATGTCGCAGCGATGATTGCCAATGGTGTCGAGCAGTTCGCTCTTGTTGATGAGCGTCTTTTTCGGGCAGGTGATATCCTTGAAAATAATCTCCGAAGTGACGCCCGGAATGGGGGCTTCGCGAGCAGGATAGATGTCGAGCAAAATCACCTCGTCGGCATGCGATAGTGCTTCGGCAAATTGCGGAGCGAAGTCGCGGGTGCGAGAGTAGAGGTGCGGCTGAAACACGGCTGTGAGTTTGCGGTTAGGATAGAGGTCCTTCACCGAGCGGATGCTTGCGCGCAATTCGTCGGGGTGGTGGGCATAATCGTCAATCACCACCTTGCCGTGTTCGCCCGGCTCTTTAATCCAGAAGTCGAAACGGCGTTTGGCTCCGCCAAAAGTGGCGATGCCTTTGCGCAGGCTGTCGGCATCGGTGCCAATGAGCCGGCATGCAGCCATTGCAGCCACGGCATTTTCAATGTTGATGTCGACGGGCACGCCGAGCGAAATGTCGGGTATTATGCCGTCGGGCGTAACAAAGTCGAATACGATTTCGCCGTTGCCCTTGCGCACGTTTTCTGCGTGGAAATCGCCTTCGTTGCGCGAGTAGGTGTAGACCTTCACGCCGTCAGCCACACGGGGTTTCAGTTTCAGCCCGGTGTGAACAATCAGCACGCCGTCGGGGCGGATGAGTTCGGTGAAATGTGCAAAACTTTCAAGATATGCTTCCTCGGTGCCGTAAATGTCGAGGTGGTCGGGGTCGGTTGCCGTAACCACTGCTATGTAGGGCTTCAGGTGGTGGAACGAGCGGTCGAATTCATCCGCCTCGATTACTGAGTATTCGCTATGGTCGGAAAGTATCAGGTTGCTGTTGTAGTTTTTGAGAATACCGCCCAAAAAGGCGTTGCATCCGATTGGCGACACGTTCAGTATGTGGGCAGCCATGCTCGAAGTGGTGGTTTTGCCGTGAGTTCCCGAGAAGCACAGCCCCTTTGAGTTGTGGGTGATGATACCCAGCAGTTCGGCGCGTTTTATCACGCGGAAGCCGTTGTTGCGGAAGTATTGCAGCCCGGCGTGTGTGGCTGGCACGGCGGGAGTGTACACCACAAGCGTTGTGGCTGCATCGCGGCAATATGCCGGGATGAGGTCGGGATTTTCGTCGTAAACAATGTCTACACCTTCGCTTTCGAGGGCGTGGGTGAGTTCGCTGGGCGTGCGGTCGTAGCCGGCAACCTTATAACCGTTGGCAATGAAATAGCGTTCGAGATTAGCCATCCCGATGCCTCCGGCTCCAACAAAATATAGCGATTTGTAATTGTTCATTGTTTTCGTTCTGTTTAGTGCAATTAGTTAATGATTGATGATTTCCATCACCTTGTCAACAATCTTTTCGGCGGCGTTGTTAAGCGCCATTGCTTTCACGTTTTGCGATATGGTGGCAAGTTGTTCGTCTTGCATCACTGTTTGCAGCATGGTGCTGACGAGGGCTGACGGAGCATCGGCATCGGTCACCATCAATGCGGCATTGCGGCGGGCAAGGGCAAGCGCATTTTTGGTCTGGTGGTCCTCGGCAACATTAGGCGACGGCACCAGAATGGAAGCCTTGCCCAGCAGTTGCAGTTCGGAGATGCTGCTTGCTCCGGCGCGCGACACCACCAGGTCGGCGGCGCGATAAGCCATGTCCATATTGGTGATGAATGCCTGTTGCACCACGTTTGTTATGCCCGATTCGGCAAGGGCTTTGCGGCAGGAGTCGTCGTAGATTTTGCCCGATTGCCAAATCACCTGCACTTCGTCGGCTTTCTCTCCAATGAGTTTCAAGCCGCCAATTATGCTGTTGTTGATTGTGCGTGCGCCCAGACTTCCGCCAATGATGAGGATGGTTTTCTTGGCAGGGTCGAGGTTGAAGGCTTTCACCGCCTCGTCGCGCGAGGCTGGGCATTGCAGCAGAGCGGCGCGCACGGGGTTGCCTGTCATCACAATTTTGTCGGCAGGGAAGAAACGGTCCATGCCCTCATAAGCCACACAGATGCTTGTGGCACCTTTGGCAAGCAGTTTGTTGGTTACTCCGGCATAGGAGTTTTGTTCTTGCAGCAGAGTGGGTATGCCTGCCTTTTGTGCCGCCTTGAGCATTGGTCCGCTGGCATAACCTCCCACACCGATGGCTATGTCGGGTTTGAAATCGCGAAGAATCTGCTTTGCCATGCGCATGCTCTTGGCAAGTTGAAACAGCACTTTCACATTCTTGAGCAGATTTTTGCGATTAAACCCGTAGACGGGCAGCCCGATGATGCGGTAGCCGGCAGCGGGCACTTTTTCCATTTCCATACGACCCAAAGCGCCAACAAACAGGATGTCGGCTTCGGGATAGCGTCGGCGAATTTCGCCGGCAATCGACAGGGCGGGGAATATGTGGCCGCCTGTGCCACCTCCGCTCACGAGAATGTTGAGTTGCTTAGTATTATTGTTCATTGTTTATGATTATTTGCATTGGGTTAGGAGCCTGCTCTTCTTTAGGCAGATTGTCCAAATCTTTCTTTTTCATTTTGTCGATGGTGTTTTGGCTGGCATGACGGCTCACGCTGAGCATAATGCCAAATGCGGCGCTCACCACCAGCATCGATGTGCCGCCTTCGGAGATGAGCGGCAGCGATTGTCCCGACACGGGGAACAGCCCTGAATTGATTGCCATGTGCACCAGTGCCTGGAAGGTAATCATCACAGCCATACCCATGATGAGCAATGCCGGGAAGGCTCTTGCGCAACGGCTGGCAATGAGTCCGGCGCGTATTAGCAGCCACAAATAAAGCAGCATCACAAACAAGCCGCCAATAAGTCCGGTCTCCTCGATGACGATTGAATAGATATAGTCGGAGAACGCCAGCGGCAGGCGGCTACATTCGCGCGAATTGCCGGGACCCACTCCGTAGATGCCGCCGTGGGCTTGTGCCATGTGGGCATACATTTCCTGTTCGTTTTTGGCGGTTTTGGGCATATACACAAGCGAATCGTGATTGGTTTTCCAGCGTGCAATGCGCGCTTTCCATGTGAGCGAACGCCCTGCATCGTCGTCATCGTCGTCGTCGGCTTGCAGCACGCTGACGTCGGCACCGCTCGATGCCAGTTGCTCGATGTCGGCGCGGCGTTGCTTGGCTTGATTGCTTTTGACCACATAGTAGTAACAGCATCCAAACACGAGGTAAACGGCAAACACCAGCACTAATTGGCGTATTTTAATGCCTCCCACCCACATAATCACCACACTGGTGAACATGAGCAGCAGGGTGTTGGTTAAGCCTTGGGCGAGCAGGAATCCTGCAAACGAGCACACCACCGTTACGGCAATGATGGCGCCTTTCATGGTCACGCCGTTGGAGATTTGGTTACGCGACACAATCAGCGGTATGATGGTGGCGATTGCCAGTTTAGCCAATTCGGCAGGTTGCAGGGTGAATCCGGGCAACTGTATGACGCGTTGGGCACCGTTGATGGTGCTGCCCACAAATTGCACCGCCACCACGCTCACAAACACGGCTATGGCAAACACTTTGATGAAAAAGATGAATTTGGTGTAATGTAGGCGTTGTATCACCCAAAGAATAAGAAACCCGGCACCGAGCAGGACACAGTGCTTTAGCAGCGGAATGTATAACCCCTGTTTGCCCACCACTTGGCTGAGTGCGGCATACGATTCCACCACCGACAGCAGGCATAAGGCAATGTAGATGCCCCATATCCAACGGTCGCCGCTTTTCACGGTTTCTTCTTCGATTTGTATGTTTGTTTGAGCCATAAATAATCGGGGGTTGAAAAGTTCCTGAAATGGGGATTACTTGAGGTTTTTTACGCAGGCTTTGAATTGCTTGCCGCGGTCCTCATAACTCTTAAAGAGGTCGAAACTTGCACAGCAGGGCGAGAGCAGCACGGTGTCGCCGTTGGCGGCAAGTTGCGAGCATTTCTCCACAGCCTCGCTCATGCTTGAGGCGTCGGTGATTGCCGGCACTTTGCCCTCGAAGAAGTCGTGAAGTTTTTTATTATCCACTCCCAGGCACACTATTGCTTTCACCTTTTGCTTAACGAACTGCTCTATTTCGCTGTAGTCGTTGCCTTTGTCCTTTCCGCCAAGAATCAGTACAGTGGGCTGTGTCATGCTCTCGAGAGCATACCAAGTGCTGTTCACGTTGGTGGCTTTAGAGTCGTTGATGTATCGCACGCCGTTCACGGTGTCGACATATTCGAGGCGGTGCTCAACCGACTGAAAATCGGCAAGCGCTTTGCGAATGGCATCTTTCTTGATGTCGAGAATCGAAGCCGACAGGGCTGCTGCCATCGAGTTGTAGAGGTTGTGCAGACCTTTGAGCGAGAGCGAATCGCGGCTGATTTCCCATTCGCCATTGCCAGCGTCAACCACCATGTTGCCGTTGTCGACGTAGGCGGCGGCATCGTGGGTGTGATGTTCGCTGAACGGAAGCATACGCGCCTCGGTTTTCAGCGTTTTCAGTTGAGAGGCAATGATTGGGTCGTCTTGCCAGAACACAAACGAGTCCTCGCTGGTTTGATTTTGCGTGATGCGGAATTTCGCAGCCACATAGTTTTCCATTTTATAGTCGTAGCGGTCGAGGTGGTCGGGGGTGATGTTCATAATCACAGCCACATTCGCCTTAAACTCATACATGTTGTCGAGTTGGAAACTGCTCAGTTCAATAACGTACACATCGTGGTGTTCGGTGGCGACTTGCAGAGCCAAACTCTTGCCCACGTTGCCGGCAAGCCCCACATTCAGGCCTGCGCTCTCCAGAATGTGATAGGTGAGCAGAGTGGTGGTGGTTTTGCCGTTGCTACCGGTGATGCACACCATTTTTGCGTCGGTGTAACGTCCGGCAAATTCAATCTCCGAAATCACAGGAATGTTTTTGGAGTGAATTTTTTGCATGATTGGAGCCTTGTCGGGGATGCCCGGGCTTTTAATCACTTCGTCGGCGGCGAGAATTTTCGCCTCGGTGTGTTGTTTTTCTTCCCATTCAATGTCATAATTGTCGAGGAGGGCTTTGTAATTGTCCTTGATGGCGCCCATATCGCTGAGCCACACGTCAAAGCCCTTAGTCTTGGCGAGCACAGCGGCTCCTGTACCGCTTTCGCCGCCTCCTAACACTACTATTCTTTTCTTTTCCATAATTGAGTTGTTTATTTTGAAATAATTATTTCTTTGATTTGTTTGCTCCTTATCGAATCTTTAGGGTTACAAAAGTTATTGCAGCCAAGAATATGGCAACCAGAGTGAATCGCATTACAATTTTCGATTCGGGAATCGGCTGGATGGGATGCTGAATAATGGCATCGATGCCGGCGTTGCCGGGTTTTTGGAAGTGGTGATGCAGCGGTGTCATCTTGAAGATGCGTCGGCCTTCGCCGAATCGCTTCTTGGTGTACTTGAAGTAAGCCACCTGAATCATCACCGAGAGGTCCTCAACAAAGAAGATTGCGCACAGCAAAGGAATGAGCAACTCTTTGCGTATGAGAATGGCAAACACGGCAATGATGCCGCCCAACGTGAGGCTGCCGGTGTCGCCCATAAACACTTGTGCCGGGAACGAGTTATACCACAGGAACCCGATTGTGGCTCCGATGAACGAGGCGGCAAACACCACCAGTTCGGCACTATTGGGAATATACATTATGTTGAGGTAACTTGAATAAATCACGTTACCTCCAAGATAGCACATTATGGCGAGAGCCAACCCTATCACCGCCGAAGTGCCGGTGCACAAGCCGTCGAGGCCGTCGGTGAGGTTGGCGCCGTTGCTCACGGCAGTAATCACAAATATGGTGACGAGGATAAACAATATCCATCCGCCGGTTTGAGCGTGTTTGCCAAGCCATTTGGTGCACGAAGCATAGTCGAAGTTGTTGTTCTTCACAAATGGTATGGTGGTTTGCGTTGCCTTTTCGTTGGTGGTTTTATGGCTGATAACCACTTCCTTGCTTTCGCGGTTAACCACTTCAACGTTCTCGCGCATCACAATGCTGGGGCTGAGATACATGGTTAAGCCCACCACAAGCCCTAAGCCTACTTGCCCTACAATCTTGAATCTGCCTTTCAGCCCGTCTTTGTTGTGCCGTGCAAGTTTCAGGTAGTCGTCGGCAAAGCCGAGGCAGCCGAGCCATATTGTGGAGAAAATCATCAGCAGCATATACACGTTTGTGAGGTTGCCCACAAGCAGGCAAGGAATCACAATGGAGATGATGATGATTATTCCGCCCATTGTGGGTGTGCCTTTTTTGCTCATTTGACCTTCAAGCCCGAGGTCGCGAACAATTTCGCCCACTTGCATCAGTTGCAGGCGGTTGATTATGCGTCGGCCAAACACAATGGCAATGAAGAGCGACAGCACCAGAGCCATGCCCGACCGGAATGTGATGTACGACATCAATCGGGCTCCGGGAATGTCGTAATTGCTCAGCAGTTCGTATAACGAGTAGAACATAATGCTTTGTTTGTTATCTGGTTGTTAATATTGTAACTAATGTTTGCGGCGAGTTATGCCTTTTCGTAGGCAAATATTTCGGCAATCACTTCGCGGTCGTCGAAGTGATGTTTCACGCCTTTCACTTCTTGATAATTCTCGTGTCCTTTGCCAGCCACAAGCACCACGTCGCCCGGTTTAGCCAATTGGCATGCCACGCGAATGGCTTCGCGGCGGTCGGTGATTGTGAGAGTCTTGCGTCGGGCATCGTCGTCGAGACCGGCTTGCATGTCGGCAAGAATGGCATCGGGTTCCTCAAATCGAGGGTTGTCGCTGGTGAGTATCACACGGTTGCTGCGTGTGGCTGCTTCGCGTGCCATGATGGGGCGTTTGCCGGCATCGCGGTTGCCTCCGCAGCCCACCACGGTGATTATTTCACCTCTGTTGCCCACCACTTCCTTTATGCTCGACAGCACGTTTACAATGGCGTCGGGGGTATGGGCATAGTCGACCACGGCGGTGTAGCCTTTGGGCGAAAGGAATGTTTGAAAACGTCCTGCCACCGGCACGAGCATGCTCATCTTCACCAGCACTTCGTCTTCGCTCCAGCCGAGCATCATGCAGGCACCGTAGACGGCGGTGAGGTTGTAGGCGTTGAATTTGCCTGTGAACATCACTTCAATGTCGTGCCCGTTGATGTTGAGCGACGTGCCGTTGAGACGGCTTTCAACAATGCGGCACTTAAAGTCGGCAAGAGTGCGCAGCGAATAGGTGCGGCATTGTGCTTTGGTGTTTTGAGTCATCATCAAGCCTTGCTTGTCGTCGATGTTAGTGATGGCAAAGGCGTCGGCCGACAGTGAGTCGAAAAACGACTTTTTGGCTCGTATGTAGTTGTCCACGGTTTTGTGGAAGTCGAGGTGGTCGCGGGTGAGGTTGGTGAACAGACCGCCTTTAAAATGCAGTCCGTCGATGCGGTGTTGCACGCACGAATGGCTGCTCACCTCCATGAATGCGTATTCGCAGCCCTGTTCAACCATCTGGTGGAGCAGTTTGTTAAGGTTGAGAGGGTCGGGTGTGGTCTGCTTGGCTTCTTGCTCGGTTTTGTGGATGATGTTTCGCACGGTCGACAGCAAACCGGCTTTGTAGCCCATCATTTCAGCCATCTCGTAGAGCAGGGTGGCTGTTGTGGTCTTTCCGTTTGTGCCGGTCACGCCCACGAGCGAAAGGTGTCGGGATGGGTGGTCATACCATTCGCCAGCAATGTAAGGCAACGCTTCGGTGCTGTTTTTCACCACCACGAATGTTACGTTGTCGGCAAGGGTTTCGGGCAGGTGCTCACACACCACTGCCACTGCGCCTGCTTCAATCACTGCCGGTATGAACTGGTGGGCGTCGATTGCCACGCCGTTCACTGCCACAAACAGCGAACCTTTCGCCACTTTTCGGCTGTCGCACTCAACGTTGGTGACCATCACGTCGGTGCTGCCTACGATGTCGACAGGCTTTATTGATTGTATTATTTGTTTGAGCGTTTTTTCCATGCAAATGTGAGTATGTTGTTCGTTATGTTAGTGTTGCAAATATAGTGTCACTTGCTGACCGCGGCGGTAAGCCGAGCCGGCGGCAAGGCTTTGGTTAGCCACATATCCCGAGCCTGTTATGGCAACCACCAGACCGGCATTTTCCAATCGGGCGATTGCTTCGCGGGCACTCAGCCCCTTCACGTTGGGCACGCCGCCTTTATCGGATGTTTTGGGCGTTGCAAAGGCTTTTGCTTTTGCAATGTTGAGGTTTTGTGTCACTCGTTTGTGCAAGTTCAAATTTTCAGATGCGTAGATTGTGGGAGGGTTGGGATTATCGGTTTTTTTCAGTTCCGTCCCGGTGCCAAGCAATCCGTGGGCATACATCTTCTTTGCCACTTGCAGCATCACGCGGCCGCTGCTGCCTGCTGCTCCATGTTTGGCGCCTTTCATGAGCACGATACATGAATATTTAGGTTTCTCGTATGGGAAAAAACCGCAGAAAGCAAGGCGGCGTCTTTGGTTGTTGTAGTGCACCTTGTTGTCTGCGCCGATTTCGGTTACAAAGCATGTTCCGGTTTTGCCGGCAAGTTCCACGTCTTTGTCCTTGAGCGAACGTGCGGTGCCGTGGTCGCCCCACACCACGTCGTGCAGCATGATGCGCAATTTGGCGGCGTTGATTGAGTCGCACACCTGGTGGCGGATGTAGGTCACTGGCACAATGGAGTCGGGCTCGCCTACGCGCGAGAATTTCTTCACGAGATGCGGGCGCACATAATGGCCGTTGTTTGCGATGGCGTTATACATTGCCAGCGTGCGCAATGGCGGAATGAGAGTTGAATAGCCATAGCACATGCGGGTGAGCGCAACGCGGTCGGCGCGTTTGTTGCCGAGCCGAGCCACGGTGGGCACTCGTTCGCCGGCAATTCCGGTGTTGAATGGCTCAAAAAAGCCGAGTTCCTCGAGTCGGTCGCGGAACTTGCCCGGTTCTTTTGCATAGCCCTTATCTGTTGAAAATCCTGACGTGATGATTTTCGACATGCCTATGTTCGACGATGTTTCGATGATTTGCCGTGGTGTGAGGGCAACGCCGCCGGGATGGTCGTTGATGCCTCGGCCTTCGTAGAACACCGAATGTCCGGTGGCTATGGGTTGGTCGATGTCGCTCACCAAGCCGTCCTCAAGCGCAACCATCATTGATATGGGTTTCATAACCGAACCCGGTTCGTAGCCCAGCACGGCGTGGTTCACGCCTTCAACGTAGGCGTTTTCTTTGGCGTTCCATTCGAGGTTGCTGATGGCTTTAATCTCGCCGGTGGCAACTTCCATGAGCACACACGAGCCCCATTCGGCTTCTTCTTCGGTGAGCACTTTCAGCATTTGGTCTTCAACAATGTCCTGCAAAGCCACGTTGATGGTGGTGGTGATGTTGTAGCCCGGTATGGCTGGTTTTTTCACAATTTTTGCCATACCTGTTGTAACTTGCACCTTTTCCGATACACCCGGTGTGCCGTAGAGGAAAGTGTCGAGAGCCATCTCAAGCCCCGAGCGGCCGTGTATCTCGATTACCGGGCGATCGTTAATTTTGCCCTTGATCACTTCGCCCACGTTGCCTATGCTTCGCGCAGCCATCGAGCCGAAAGGCTTGGTGCGCAGGCTTGACGATGTGGTGTAGAATCCCGTGTTGCGTTTCGCCATTTTCAGGAACGGGAAGGTGCGCATGCGCTTCACGTCGTTATCGGTGAGTTTGGTGAATAACGTGAATGCGCGGTTTTGTCGTGTTTCCAGTTGTTTTTCAATTGCTTGTTTCCATTCATCTTTTGTTTTCCCAGGGCGGAAGTGTGCTAAACTGTCGCAAAGAGCGGGCAGCATTTTTTTGAGCGAATCCACCTTTAAGCCTTCAGCCTTAAAGTCGATACAGGCGTTGAAGAATGTGATGTCGGCAGCAAGTATGCAACCGTTGTCACTGTAGATTTCGCCACGCTGTGGCACTATAGTGCCTTCGCTTACAATCAGGTTCTCGGCTTTTTCGTTCCATTTGTCGCTCAGCACAATGGTGGTTCGTGTGAGTTCCAAAATGATGAGAATGGCGAAAATCAGCATACATGCTATCACCAGCTCAAACCTGAAAATGATGTTTTTCTTATTATTTTGCTTCATACTCTGATAGGTTATACGGTGGACATTCGGGTGAAATTAGGTCAATTTGCATTGTTTCAACCATTTGCATCATACTACTTTCTCTAATCATCGAGTTGTATTGCGCACTTGCCTCCACGCGGTTGGCTTGGGCAATTTGCAGTTCTTTCTCCAAGTGCTTTATTTCGGTGATTTTTGTTTGACATTCATACTTGTTGGCTATTGACATCAAAATCATCGACACCACAACAGTGATAATCATCCAGTGACGCTTGAAGAAGTGATAAGGAACTATTTTCCCTTTAAGGATGCGGATGAATATGCGTTCCGACCTGTCGGCAACTTGTTGTTGCTTAGGTGCTGCTTTTGGTTCGGTGTTGTCGGTCTTTGCCATTGTTGATGATATAATAGTTTTCGATGTCGATAATATGGATTGTTGTTAGCCTCACAATTTGGTTGCTATTCGCAGTTTGGCGGAGCGTGAACGCGGATTTCGGTTGATTTCGTCGTCGCTTGGCACTATCACTTTGTTGTTCACAAGTTTGAATGGAGTGTCGACGCGTCCAAAAAAGTCCTTTTCCATTTTGCCTTCGATGTTTCCGCTTCGCAGGAAGTTTTTCACTAATCGGTCCTCGAGCGAGTGATAGGTGATAATCACTAATCTGCCACCCGGCTTCAGCACTTTGAGCGACTGTTTCAGCAGCGATTCCAGCACTGAAATCTCATTGTTCACCTCGATGCGCAGGGCTTGAAACACTTGTGCCAGTTCTTTTTTCTCCTGCTGCTGACGAATGAAGGGTTTCACAATGTCGAGCAGTTGTTGCACGGTTACGATTGGCTCGTTGTTGCGGGCCTTTGCAATGGCTGCGGCAATGCGGCGCGATTGCTTGAGTTCGCCGTAAAGGTAGAAGATATTGGCAAGTTGCTCCTCGCTGTATTCGGCAATCACCGAGCGTGCGTCGCGTGGGTTATCCTGGTTCATGCGCATGTCGAGTTGCCCGTCGAAACGGAACGAGAAGCCGCGGTCTTTGTCGTCGAAGTGGTGGAACGACACGCCAAGGTCGGCGAGTATGCCGTCAACGCTGTCAACGCCATAGTAGCGCATAAAGTTGTGCAGAAAAGCGAAATTGCTATGTACGAATGTAAATCGAGGGTCGTCGATGCGGTTAGCATAGGCATCCATATCCTGGTCGAACCCGTAGAGGCGACCGTTGCTTGCGAGGTGTGAAATTATGGCGCGCGAATGACCTCCGCCACCAAAGGTGACGTCGACGTAGGTGCCTTCGGGGTTTATGTTTAGCCCCTCTATGCACTCGTTTAGTAATGCCGGTATGTGGTAAGTAGGCTCGCTCATAATCTTAAATTTACAAATTAAAACTTATCACCTCATCATTGATTACCATATAATCCACTGAATGGTCGCACGTTAGGAGTAGATTGACATCACAACCATTAATTTGCCGTAAAGTTATAAAATATTCCGCAGAATTTACATATAGAAATTAATATTTTTCAAAAAAAGTTATTAACAACCTAATTTTTATCATAAAAAGGGGTTTTCTCGCCCATTTTGATTTGCGTTTGTAAATGTTGCGTGTGCTTGCTGCGAGGGGTGTTGGGGAAGTGTTTCCACGAAAAAAGCCGTGCTCCGGTGTGAAACATCACATTTCGGAACACGGCTCTTTCACTTGAACGGTCAAGTGGGCTAAAACGATGGTTATTGCATTGTTTTGAGTATTTCAATCAGTTCTTTCACGCCTTCGGTGGCTGGTTTGGCAATCACTTTCACATCATGCAACTTGATGTTCGACGGATTTGGGTCGATGTAGAATATAGGTGTGCCGGGACGTGTGCAGTTGATGAGGCTGGCTGCCGGATACACTGCAAGCGAGGTGCCAATCACCACCAATATGTCGGCTTGTTGCACCATTTTCATTGCCGGTGTGAAGTTTGGCACGGCTTCTTCAAAGAACACGATGAACGGACGCACCGGGTCGCCATACTGGTCGCGAGTGGCGGTGCTTGTTTCGAGGTGGTCGCGGTCGAGGGTGTAGACGTGATTCTCGTTTTTCATCGACTGCATCTTCATGAGTTCGCCATGCAGGTGGAGCACTTTGCTGCTGCCGGCACGTTCGTGAAGGTCGTCGACGTTTTGTGTAATCACTTGCACATCGAAGTATTTTTCGAGTTCCACCAATCCGAGGTGCCCGGCATTAGGCTTGGCATTTACGAGTTGCTTGCGACGGTCGTTGTAGAACTTGTGTATTAATTCTGGATTTCTGAGGAACCCTGTGTGGCTTGCCACCTCCATTACAGGGTATTCTTCCCAAAGACCGTCGGAGTCGCGAAAAGTTCTTATTCCGCTTTCGGCGCTCATTCCTGCGCCTGTCGATATAACTAACTTCTTCATCACAAGTGGTTTTTTTAATGGTTTGTTGTATGTTCAAAGTTACTTATTTAATTTGAAAAACCCGATGTAAAAGCCGCAAAAAATAATCGGCTGTTCGGGTTTAATGTTCAGTGGGGGGAGTGTGCAGGCGATGTGCGCGATTGCAAACAAAAAGGGGCAGCCTCAAACGTGCCGCCCCCCTAAAAGTCGTATTGCTTGTTGCGTGGAAGCCGATTACACCACCACGTTTACAATCTTGTTAGGCACCACAATCACTTTCTTGGGTGTCTTGCCGTCGAGCCAGCGGGCAGCGCCTTCGTTGGTGAGGGCTATGCGTTCCACTTCCGCTTTGTCGGTTCCGGCAGGCACTTCAATGTTGAAGCGTGGTTTGCCGTTGAACGAAACGGTGTATTTAACCACCGATTCTTTCAGGTATTCTTCGTTGCACAACGGCCATTGAGCGTCGCACACTGTGGTGTCGTGGCCAAGCACATGCCACAACTCCTCGCTGATGTGCGGAGTGAACGGAGCCAGCAGCACCACGAATGTTTCGTAGATGCTCTTGCTGCGGCACTTCATGGCTTGCAGTTCGTTGAGGCAAATCATGAATGCGGCAATCGAGGTGTTGTACGAGAAGTGTTCGATGTCGAATGTCACCTTTTTGATGAGTTTGTGGAGCGACTTGAGCGCTTCGGCTGACGGCTCTTCGTCGGTGAGCATGAAATTGTCGCCGTGGAAGAATTGCGCCCACAGACGTTTCAAGAAGCGGTTCACGCCGTCGATGCCGTTGGTGTCCCACGGTTTGCTTTGCTCGAGCGGGCCCAGGAACATTTCGTAGAGGCGGAGCGTGTCGGCGCCGTAGCGTTCAACGATGTCGTCGGGGTTCACCACATTGAACATCGATTTCGACATCTTTTCTACTGCCCAGCCGCAAATGTATTTGTCGCCCTCGAGCACAAATTCTGCGTCGGCAAACTCCGGACGCCAAGCGCGGAACTGGTCGATGTTGAGCACGTCGTTGCTCACGATGTTCACGTCAACGTGGAGCGGAGTCACGTCGTAGCCGTCTTTCAAGCCCAGCGACACGAATGTGTTGGTGTTCTTGATGCGGTAAACGAAGTTGCTTCGGCCTTGAATCATGCCTTGGTTCACGAGTTTGCGGAACGGTTCTTCCTTCACGCTATAGCCGTAGTCCTTCAGGAATTTGTTCCAGAAACGGCTGTAGATGAGGTGGCCGGTGGCGTGCTCGGTGCCGCCGATATAGAGATCGACGTCTTGCCAATATTCGTCGGCTTCTTTCGACAGGAGCGCTTGCGTGTTGCAAGGGTCCATATAGCGCAGGTAGTAAGCCGAACTTCCGGCAAATCCCGGCATTGTGAACAATTCGATTGGGAACACGGTTTTGCCGTCGATGCGGCTGTTTTCAACCACTTGCTTTGCTTGCTCGTCCCAAGCCCAACGGGTGGCGTTGCCAAGAGGCGGTTCGCCGGTTTCGGTAGGCAGGAACTTGTCCACTTCGGGCAGCAGTAACGGCAGGCAGTCCTCGGGTATCATGGTTGCAATGCCGTTTTTGTAGTAAACAGGGAATGGTTCGCCCCAATAGCGTTGACGGCTGAAGATGGCGTCGCGCAAGCGATAGTTCACTTTCACGCGGCCCAGATGGTGTTCTGCCACATATTTCTTGGTGGCGGCAATCGCTTCCTTGATGGTGAGCCCGTTGAGGCTGAAGTCGATGTAAGGCTTCACGTCGGGGCGGGGCGAGTTGGTCACGATGCCTTCTTTGGCGTCGAAACTTTCCTCGCTCACGTCGCAACCTTCAACAAGCGGAATGATTGGCAACCCGAAATGTTTTGCAAAAGCATAGTCGCGGCTGTCGTGGGCAGGCACTGCCATGATTGCGCCGGTGCCGTAGCCCGAGAGCACATAGTCGCTCACCCATATTGGATTGGCTTCGCCGGTGAATGGGTTGATGGCATAACTGCCGGTGAACACGCCGGTAACTTTCTTGTCAATCATGCGTTCGCGTTCGGTGCGCTTCTTCACTTGGTCGAGGTAGGCATCCACTTCGGCTTTCTGCTCGGGAGTGGTGAGTTCAGCCACCAGTTCGCTTTCGGGGGCGAGAACCATGAATGTAACGCCAAACATGGTGTCGGCGCGAGTGGTGAAGATGGTGAAATGCTTGTCGCTGTCCTTCACGTTAAACTCGATTTCGGCACCTTCCGAGCGGCCTATCCAGTTGCGTTGAGTTTCCTTGATGCTGTCGGTCCAGTCGATGAGGTCGAGCCCGTCGAGCAGACGTTGTGCATAAGCCGACACGCGCAAGCACCATTGACGCATTTTTTGCTGCACCACAGGATATCCGCCGCGGGCGCTGAGGCCGTCGATTACCTCGTCGTTGGCGAGCACTGTGCCGAGTTTCGGGCACCAGTTCACCATCGTTTCGCCGAGGAATGCTATACGCCAGTTCATGAGAGTGTCGGCTTGTTGGCGCTCGTCCATCGCCTTCCACTCTTCGGCTGTGATGTTCAGTTCTTCGGTGCAGGCGGCATCGAGGTCTTGGGTGCCTTTCGCTGCAAGGTGTTCAACAAGTTTTTCGATGGGTTGAGCCTTTTGCAGGGTGTTATCGTAGTAACTGTTGAACATCTTTTGGAAAGCCCACTGGGTCCAGTGATAATAGCCGGGGTCGCAGGTGCGCACCTCGCGGTCCCAGTCGTAGCAGAATCCGATTTTGTCGAGTTGCTGACGATAGCGGTTGATATTGTTCACGGTAGTCACCTCGGGGTGCTGACCGGTTTGAATGGCATATTGTTCGGCTGGCAAGCCATAGGAGTCGTAGCCCATGGGGTGAAGCACGTTGAAGCCTTGCAGACGTTTGTAGCGCGAATAAATGTCGCTTGCTATGTAGCCGAGCGGGTGTCCGACGTGAAGCCCGGCGCCGCTTGGATAGGGGAACATGTCGAGCACATAGAATTTAGGGCGAGAATGGTCGATTTCTGTCTTGTAGATTTTCTGGGTTTTCCAGTATTCTTGCCACTTTTGCTCGATTTCTTTGTAGTTATATTCCATCGTTGAGTGATAAGTTGTATGGTTTTTTTAATTGATTTCGCAATTTTAGTTGCAAAGTTGGTGCAAGTGCCGAGGGCAGAATCTCCAAGCGTGACTTGGGCATTATGCCGAGGCGCAGCCCTTCTTCGCAGCCTTTTGGCTGCAAAGATACTCATAAAAAACGATATAGCACACTCCGATGCACATTTGTTTGCGCATCGGAGTGGCAATATGGCATTGATTTGCCAATAATTGGTGTCGCCGCCCGCGTTGCTATGATGCAAAATTCGGGGGGTGGCGGTGATGATTGTCAGTTTTGGGTGAAGCGAATAGGGTCGTTGTATTGCTCCTGCAGGCGACGCAGTTCGCGGTGCATGGTTTTCACCAACGGCTGCATCAGCGGCTCGTTGTAGAGGTTATGCAGTTCGTGAGGGTCGTTGAGCAGGTCGTAAAATTCCCAATGGTCGATGTCGTTGTAGAAGTGGATGAGTTTATATCGTCCGTTGCTCACGCCGTAGTGGCGCTTAACCTGATGCTCGGCTGGGTATTCATAGAAGTGATAGTAGAGCGAGTTGCGCCACTTCACGTTTTTGTCGCCACGGAGCAGAGGCATCAGCGACATGCCTTGAATGTCGGCAGGCACTTTCACTCCAGCCAATTCGAGGAACGTCGGGGCATAGTCGATGTTTTGCACCATCTCGGTGATGTCGCCGCGGCGGTCGAAGCCTTTGGGCAGGTGCATTATGAGCGGAGTGTGGAACGATTCTTCGTACATGAAGCGTTTGTCGAACCAGCCGTGTTCGCCGATGTAGAAACCCTGGTCGCTGGTGTACACCACGAGGGTGTTGTCCATCAAACCGTGGCTCTCGAGGTAGTCGAGCACGCGTCCCACATTGTCGTCGAGGCTCTTCACCACCTTCATGTAGTCGCGCACATATCGGTTGAACTTCCATTCAGCCAGTTCGCGGCCTTGCAGGTTGCGGCTGTAGAAATCCTCAATAATGGGGTTATAGAAGCGGTCCCAGGCAGCACGTTGTTTCTTGTCCATGCGTCCTATGTAGTTATGGTAAGTGGCTTTGAGGCGGGTTTCTTTGTCGGGATGGTCCATCTTGAGGTCGTAGATGATGTCCATATCCTTATCGATGCTCATCTCCTGAGCAGCAGCGGCAGGCCGTCCGGCATAGTCGTCGTAGAACGAGGTAGGAACAGGGAATGTGCGGTCCTCAAACAGGTTGAGGTCGCAGGTGTCGGCAAGCCAGTTGCGGTGAATTGCTTTGTGGTGAATGAGAATGCAGAAAGGCTTCGATTTGTCGCGTTCCTGGTCAATCCAGTGTAGGCTCTTGTCGGTGATGAGCGTGGTTAGGTAGCCGTGTTGCTTTATGGTGTCGCCATTTTGTTCGATAAATCGCGGGTTGTAATAGTCGCCCTGACCGGGAACAATCTCCCACTTGTCGAAGCCGGTAGGCAGGCTTTCAAGATGCCATTTGCCGAACAATGCGGTTTGATAGCCGGCTTGTTGCAGCAGTTTGGGGAAAGTTTGTTGAGTGTTGTCGAACACGCAGGTGGTGTTGTCGGTGAAGCCGTTGGCA
This sequence comes from Muribaculaceae bacterium, assembly GCA_051878455.1. Lineage (GTDB taxonomy): Bacteria > Bacteroidota > Bacteroidia > Bacteroidales > Muribaculaceae > SFTJ01. The sequence continues at coordinate 69,669 of JBJEKD010000032.1, read as the reverse complement.
TGGCTGTGTTTTCCGGTCACCAAGCAGGCGCGACTTGGTCCGCTGAGCGAGTTTGCCACATAGCTGTTGGTGAAGCGCACACCGTCGGCTGCGATGCGGTCGAGGTTAGGCGTGTTCATGTAGCGGCGGTCGTAGCAACTCATCATCTGTGCCGTATGGTCGTCGGTCATGATGTACACAATGTTCATCGGCTTGGGTTGCTGAGCCTTGGCAGTTGCTGGCAAGGCTGCAGCGGCAAGCGCCATCATAGTGAATTTGCCCGATGCGTTGTGGGGCAATAATTGTTTCATGTTAATCATATTTATATGGTTTAATTTGGCAATATTCGCAACTTATAGTATTTGGATTAATGCAAAAGTAACAAAAAAACCTATTTTTGACAACAGTTGGTGCTTGGATGCCTATTTTTTCCTTGTATCACCCCACCCACAACCGCGGAGCGGTTGCAAACCCTGCTGCCAAGGCGTCTGAAAGACGTGACCCCGGAGGCGGATGCCGACGGGACTTAGCCGTGGGTAAGTCCCTAACAAGGACGCAACCCACGGATATGGGATGTTATAGAAAAATGCCTCTGAAAGAGGCGAATTACCCAGAATACGGAATAATGCAAATAATTCGCGTCCTTCAGACGCAGGGTGATGTGGGCGACGTTCCCCCGGGGTTACGCTGACGCTCACCCCGGGCTAAGTGCCTCGCCCAGAGGCTCGGCGTCACGCCTTTCAGGCGAATCCTCCCCGATGCGGTTGCAAACCCTGCATCATCGCACCGTTCTTGGGGTGGGCGTATGCAAATACGCCCGTTGACCGAAATCGAGGATGTTGCCACGTTGTAGGGGCGTATAGCAATACGCCCGGTGACTGCGGCGATGGTGACCGATGCCAGATATTTGCGGAGCGGTTGGTGTTTTTGGGCGTATTGCTATACGCCCCTACATGCGACCGAACAATGCGGATAAATGGAAAATACCAACGTGTGTGATTTCGGGCGTATTGCTATACGCCCCTACATGCCACGCACCACCCATACACGCCATATCATCACGTTGTCTGTGGGATGGGAAGATGCAAAAAGGACGCACCTAATTGTGTAGATGCGCCCTGTGTTATTATGAAGATGAGGTTCGTTATTTGGTAACGCGTTCGAGCCATTTCACCATTCCGAGCATGATTGCCATTGAAGCAAGGCAAACCACAAGGAATACTGTCCAGCATTTCCAAAGATTCCAAGCGTTGTACATCAACGGACCAATCCACAAGAAGAGGTTGCCGACGGCTGTAGCGCCGAGCCATAAGCCTTGGCAAAGGCCTTGCAGGTGCTTAGGTGCCACCTTCGACACGAACGACAAGCCCAGAGGCGAAATGAACAGTTCGGCTACTGTCAAGAAGAAATAGATTACGATAAGTACCCACGGACCAGCCTTGAGGGCTTCTTTGGCGGTTACGTCCATTGCCTTGAATTCTTCGGCAGATGGATACCCCATCATCGATGAGTAGACGGTCAAGAACAAGAATGCCAACCCTGCAATGCCCATACCGATGGCTATCTTCATAGGGGTGGAGATTTCGCGACCGCGCTTGCTGAATGCTCCAAAAATCAACATGATGACAGGAGTGAGCACGATAACAAAGAATGGGTTAACGGCTTGCCAGATTTCGGGCGCGATTGATGAGGTGTTGACGAAGTCGCGAGCGAAGAGCGACAGCGACTGCCCGTTTTGGTGGAATGAGAACCAGAAGAAGATTACGATGCCGAGGATTGCAAACAAGGCATAGAGGCGTTGCTTGATTTCCTTTGCCATGGCAATTTTTTCTTCTTGGGTGTATTCAACTGCAGTTGCTTTTTCTTTCTTGCCAGGGGTTGGGAACAACTTGTTGAAAGAGATGAACACGCAGAGTGAGATGAACATAGCCACCACTGAAGCGATGAATGAATAGTGAATACCGGTGTTGAACACGTCGAGGTATTGGCTGCAGAATGCGTTGAGGTCGCTCACTGCTTCGCCGAGGTTAACTTGCTCAACGAGGGCTGTGAGGTTTGCCATGTTAGCCATGTTAGCGCCTTCCGACAAGTATTGGTGGCAGAGGGCAGGCAACTCGGCGTTATAAGCCAATCCGTTGGCGGTGAGCCACCATTCGCGAAGCAATGGGGCGATGAATGGCGCCACCAGACCACCCACGTTGATAAACACGTAGAAGATTTGGAAGCCCGAGTCGCGTTTCTTGTCGTATTGGGGATTGTCGTACATCTGTCCCACTATTGCTTGCAAGTTGCCCTTGAACAGACCGTTACCGAATGCGATAAGGAACAGGGCGATGCAGGTGAGAGTCAAAAGCCAAGTGGTGTTTTCGGCTGTGGCAAGGATTGGGATAGAAAGGAGCACATAACCGATAGCCATAATGATAAGACCGGTGGTGATGGTGCCCTTGTAGTTCTGTGTGCGGTCGGCTATAAGTCCACCCACCAAACTGAGCACATAGATGCCGCAGTAGAAGAAGGAGTAGATTAAGCCGCTAATGTAGTCGCTGAGCCCGAATTTGGAGCATAGGAACAACACAAGCACTGCATTCATGATGTAGTAACCGAAGCGTTCGCCCATATTGGCAAGCGCTGCTGGTAATAGACCTTTTGGATGCGATTTAAACATAAGGAATAGTTGTTGTTAGGGTTAATATTTATGACTTGATTTTTTTATTCGGCTGATTTGGCTTTATAGGCGAGGGCGTAGACGCGAATCTGCTTAATCATCGCTGCCAGACCGTTGCTGCGTGTTGGGGAGAGGTGCTCTTTGAGTCCAATCTTTTCGATGAAATAGAGTTCGCTGTCGAGAATCTCCTGAGGGGTGCGGTTGCTGAGCACTCGCACCAGCAGCGAGATTATACCTTTCACAATTATGGCATCGCTGTCGGCAGCAAAATTGATTCGTCCGTCGGCGTAGGTTGCCACCAGCCACACGCGGCTTTGGCAGCCGTCGATAATGTTGTCGGGCGTTTTGTGCTGCTCGTCGAGGGCTGGCACTTCGTTGCCGAGGTCGATAATGTAGGCATAGCGGTCCATCCAATCGTCGAAGTCGGCAAATTCTTCGATTATTGCGTCTTGTGTTTCGTTGATAGTAGCCATAAGAGATGTGTTGTTATACAAATTGATTGGTCAAAGTTACGCAATATCGGCAAAAAAAACAAGCAGCACGATGCCTTTTGAGCAACGAGCCGCCTGTTATGAGAAAATGCTATGTGTGCCGCCGCACCCCGAGCGTTGTGAGGCGCCTCGGGTGCAGAGCGTGTTATTTGTGCATCACTGTGGGAGCCATGTCGGCATTGTCGTATTGACTTTCAACGCCTTCAATCACATTTACAATGTAGTCGCCAATGCGCTCCGATTCGCTGATGATGTCCATAAAGAAGATGCCCGACTGATATTCGTACTTCTTGAGGTTGATGTTTTCGATGTTCTCGGTGCGCAACTGGTTGCGATAGTTGTTGATTTCGTTTTCCTTGTTGAAGTTAGGCGTGAGGTCGTTGCCGCTGACGTGTTCCATGTTGGCAAGCACTATAATCATTTCGGTGAGAGCCTCCGACACAAGACGCATCATGTTGTCGATGTTCTGATATTGTTCTTCAACAAAATGAACGTGAGCCTCCTCCTTGCGGATGAGCGACTTGGCAATGTTGTAGCAACTGTCGGCAATGCTTTCAATCTCGCTGATGATGTTGAGCATGGCAGAGATGCGCAGTTTACCTTCGTAACTCAATCGGCCGTCGACCACCTTGTTGAGGTAGTTGGCTATTTCAATTTCCATGCGGTCGCTGATTTCTTCGTATTTGCCCACGCGGCTGTAGAGTTTGTTGAACTCAACGGTGCCGAGTTTGGTGTGCACAAGGTCGATGGTCATGTCGTACATGCGTTGAACGCGTTGAGCATACACCACAATTTCGCGTTGAGCCTGCATGATGTTAAGTTCTGAGGCGTTGAGCAAGCCCGAAGAAATGTATTTCAACTGGAACTCTTCGCCATCCTTAGCCTTGCTCTTGATGATGGTGTTGCAAATCTTCACATAAGCCTCAGTGAACCAAATCATCACCGAAAGGTTGATGAGGTTGAACACGGTGTGGAATATTGAAAGACCCACCGACACCGAAACAGCCAGCGCCTCGCCGGTGAGAGTGGTTGGGTTGCCTTGACCAAGAATCTCGTTTAGCCAGATGATGAGTTTAACAAACGGGAAGAAAAGAATCACGGTCCAGATTGTTCCGAAGAAGTTGAAAAGGAAGTGCCCGAGCGCGGCTTTCTTGGCGGCTTGGTTGGCGCTCAACGATGCCAGCACAGGGGTGATTGTAGTACCGATATTGCTGCCGAGCACCACGGCGCAAGCCATGTCGAACCCAATCCAGCCCTTGGTGCTCATCACCAGCACAATGGCAAAGGTGGCTGCCGACGACTGGATGACCATGGTGATTGCCATACCCACAAACACAAACAGCAGCACCGAGGCAAAGCCGTTGTTGGAGTATTGGGCAAGGAATTCGAGGGTGTTGGCGTCGAGTTCCGGAACATTGGCACTAATCATGCCCAAGCCCATGAACAGGAATGAGAACCCGATTATAAATTCGCCAATCGACTTATAACGGCTGTTCTTAGAGAACAACAGGATAATCGACAAGCCGATTAAAGGCACCGCCAAAGCGTTGATGTTGACTTTAACGCCAAAAATCGAGATAATCCATGCCGTGAATGTGGTACCCACGTTGGCACCCATAATCACTGCCATTGACTGTTGCAGCGACATCAAACCGGCGTTCACAAAACTTACCACCATCACGGTAGAAGCCGACGAACTTTGAATGAGTGCTGTGATGAGAATACCTGTGGCTACGCCCGAGAAACGGTTGCGCGTCATGGCTGACAGAATGGTTCGCATACGGTCGCCCGCCACTTTCTGCAGACCTTCCGACATCACTTTCATGCCGTAGAGGAAAAGGCCTACTGCACCCAACAGGGTGAGAAAATCGAGGAATGAATAATTGTTCATCGTATGAACTTTTTCTGAGTTTTAGATTTCTAATAGTTTAGTGAACCAACAGCATGTTGCATGATTATCCCTCCCACTGCATAATTGCATCTGCCAAAAAATGATGCCGAAGAAACGGTGCTGCAACGCTGTCGCTTCAGTGTACAAATTTAAAGAAAAGTTGCCGATATTTACTAATTTGTAATAAAAAAATTTAATGGGCACGAATGAGTGCTTTTTGGCAGTGCCCGACGGGCTTTGTAGAGCTTTCGCGCATTGCAATAGTGTGCTTTATGTAGCGGAAATTGGTGCGGATTGTCATTTTTATTGTTTTTTAATGATTTAGGCGATACTATGAGTGGCAGGTTTCTTGTAAATTAGCAATCAAAATTTATTAGCGAAATACATAAACATTAAAAAACAGATTTATTTCATTATGTCAGTTGAAATTAAGGTATATTGCAAGAATATCGATGAACAGGTTGTAATTAAAAGCGGCGACACGCTGTGTGCATTGCGCGATAAGGTTAAGGACAGATTAAGCATCGAGCCCATTTGTGCCACGGTAAACAACGAGGTGCGCAGCCTGCACTCGCAGGTGTTCGCCCCTGTTCAGGTTGAGTTTTTCGATTCCACCAGCCGCCTTGGCGACAGGGTGTATCTGCTGTCGCTGTGCATGTTGCTCTATAAGGCGGTGAGCGACCTTTACGAAGGCGTGCATCTGCGCATCGAACATTCGGTGGCTAACGGCATCTATTGCCAATTATATGGTGCCGGAATAGAGGTGAACGATGAAGTGGTTGATGCCATCAGAACGCAGATGCGAAAGATTGCCGATTCCGATTTGCCGTTTGTGCCTCACACCGAGTTGACCACCGAGGTGGTGGAAAAACTGAAGGCCCAGGGGCTGACCGACAAGGCTCAGGTGCTGTCGACAACACACAACATCTACACCACATATTTCTCGCTTGGCGGCACCATCGACACCTATTACACCGACCTCGTGCCGAGCACTTCGTGCTTGAAGGCTTTCAATCTGGTGACGTATAAGGAAGGCATGCTGTTGCTTCCGCGCGACGTCGCCAATCCCGCTGAACCCAACAAGGAGATTTGTCAGGACAAAGTGTTTGATGCGTTCACCGAATATGTGAAACTCAACACCATTATCGGCATAAAGAACGTGGGCGAACTGAACCGTGCTGTTGAAAACAAATACGACATTCGCACGCTGATTAACGTGGCAGAGGCGGTGCACGAGCGCAAGTTTGCCGGCATTGCTTACGATATTGCCCGCCGTTACAAAGAAGGCGGTGCACGCGTGGTGCTGCTTGCCGGACCGTCGTCGAGCGGCAAAACCACCTCGTCGAAGCGTCTCGCCATACAACTTATGGCTAACTTGCTTGTGCCAAAAGTGATTTCGCTCGACAATTATTTCGTGAGCCGCAACGACACGCCTATTGATGAAAACGGCGAAAAGGATTTTGAATCGCTTTATGCCCTCGACCTCGATTTGTTCAACAACGACCTCAACGACCTGATTGCCGGTAAGGAAGTGGCGATGCCGACCTATAACTTTGAGCGGGGCGAACGTGAATATCGTGGCGACACGCTCAAACTTGGCGAAAACACGGTGTTGCTCATGGAGGGCATACACGGACTGAATCCCGAACTTACGGCATCGATTGCCGACGACCAGAAATTCCGTGTGTATGCTTCGGCGCTCAGCACCATCAACATCGACGACCATAACTGGCTCACCACAAGCGACAACCGCCTGTTGCGCCGCATTGTGCGCGACTATAAGTATCGCGGCACCAGTGCTTGCGACACCATTGCCCGATGGCCGAGTGTGCGCTGCGGCGAAAAGAAGTGGATTTTCCCGTATCAGGAAAATGCCGATGCCATTTTCAATTCTTCGCTGATTTTTGAATTGGGCGTGATGCGCAGATATGCCGAGGAGATTCTTGGTCAGGTGCCTCACGATGTGCCTGAATATGCCGTGGCTTCGCGTCTGATGAAACTATTGAGTTTCTTCGAGCCGATAGGCAGCAAGTGCGTGCCCGGCAACAGCCTATTGCGCGAGTTTCTGGGCGGCAGCACGTTCCATTATTGATTTTCGTCAGGCTGCTTGAGCGGCACTATAAACACGAAACGCGCGCCCGGTCCGGGGTGCGAAGTGTCGAGTTTCACTATCGCATTGAGCCTAACGGCAATCATGCGGCAGATGTTAAGCCCCAAGCCGGCACCTTGCACAAAGGTGTCGAGTTTCTCAAACCGATTGAATATGCTTTCAGCCATTTCCACCGGCACGCCTTCGCCTGTGTCGGTGACGCTGAATGTCACCTTGCCGGGGTTCTCGTTAAGTGATGCGTGCAGCAGAATTTCGCCCGACTGGGTGTGCTTCTCGGCGTTAGTGAGGAAGTTCACAAGCACTTGTTGCAGGCGTTGACTGTCGCAAACAATCGAGAATTCGTCGGTCACTTCGGTGGTGTAATAGAGTTTCACGCTGTTTGGGCAGCGGTGCTTCACGCTTGCCAATGCTTTGCGGCACACCGAGTTCACCACGCACGGAGTGAGTTTTATCTTCATCGCGGCGCCATTTTCCATGGCAGAGAGCAGCAGAATGTCGTCGATGAGGGTGGTAAGGGTTTCGGTGTTTTCGTCAATAAGGTCGATGAACTCTTGTTTCTGAAGGTCGGAAAGATTGTCGGATTCCTGCTGGTGGGCGAGCATTTGCGAGAAGCCGATAATGGCATTGAGCGGAGTGCGAATTTCGTGGCTCATGTTTTGCAGGAATCGCATCTTGGTGCGTTCCGATTCTTCGGCACGGTGCAGTGCCAGGGTGAGTTCGTTGTTCTTTTGCGTGAGCAGGCGCATTGAGCGGCGGCGCAGCAGCAAATAGGCAATCAAGCCAAGAATGATGATGAGCGAAACAACGAAAATCACCAAAACGTAGGTTGTGCGAATGCGATTGGCAGTTTGTATGCGGTTGATTTCGGCGGAATGCAGTTTGCGTTCCGATTCGCGTTCTTTCACCACGGCACTCAGGTGCTGAATCGACAGTTCTTTGTTGTCGAGTTCGAGCCGGTTTTTCTCCGAGGCTATGCGTTCCATTTCAATGATGCTGCGTTGCTTTTCGAGCGCAAGGCGCGAGTTGTGCAGTTCCAGTTCGTTGCTACGGAGTTTCAGTTCGGCGTTTTTCACTTGCAGGATGTGGTTGCCGAGGTCGGCATTGGCGCGGGCAAAGTCCGACTCGCGCTGGCTGCTATAATGCCGCTGGAGCATTTCGTAGGCTTTGTTTTCGTGCACAAGGGCAAGCGAATCGTTGCCTCGCAGCATTTCCACCTTACTCATCCAGGCATAGCGCACATGTTCGTCCTCAATCGACAAGGCAATCTTCAAAGCCTTGTCGAAGTCGCCGATGTGGGAGTAATGATATATGTCGTTATATATCATTCGTTTAGGATTGATGAGTTTTTTGAATCGGGGCGAGTGAATGGTGTCGTAGATTCGTTCAGCCTCATCGTTGCGCCGAGCCATATACAGTGTGAAGCACTTGGTGTCGAGGAGTCGGTATTCGCGCAGCAACAGGTTGCGGTCCTTCAGGTTGGCGAGACCTTCGTCGAGCATCTCCAGTGCTTTATCGTAGTTGTCGAGATAGCGATAACTAATCGAAAGGTTGGTGTAGATTAATTCGTGGTCTTGGTCGGGGTGGTTGCGTTTGGCAAGTTCAAGAGCCATTTCATAGTATTTTATCGCTTCGGTTTCGTTGTGCAGCACGCGATAATAGTTGCCGTAGAGTTGATAGCATAGATATTGCCCATAACCGTTAAACAGGGTGTTGGCATCGTGTTCCATGTTTTTTATGTGTTCAACAGCCACGGCAAAATTGCCTTTGTTGATGTAGTAGGTGGCTTGTTCCTTGCTGGCGTGGAAATAATATTGCGGATAGTTGTATTTCAATGCTTCGGCGCGGATTCTGTCGGCTTGGCGGTCGAGCACCTTAGAGTCTTTGATTTGTTGTGCAAATTTCAATGGCGTGCACAAAATGGCAACCTGTGCTTTCGTGTCGTTTATTTTCACGGCTTCGGCATAAAGCGAGTCGGTGAGTTGTTGGCATTGTTGCAGCGAACTGACCCTTTGCAGCCGCAGAAAATCGGGATAAAGCCGGTCGGAGATTTTATATGGATTATTTTGGGAGAATATTGCCACGCCCGAAGCCAATATAAATATCAGCATCGTGCAAATCATCCTTATAAATTGTGATGATTTGGTATTCATCATTAGGTACATATTAGAAAAGAAACGGTATAATTCAAATTTTTTACAAATATAGTTACACATTAATTTGCTTTAATTTACCTTATAGTTAAAATGTGTTAATTGATATGGCGTAATATAATTATTTTTCCCTGTGAGCATCGCAACGTGCCGGCTAAGGCTTTGTAGGCTATGTCATTGCCATTCACCGCCTGCGGGGCAGTGAGGTGGGCAACATTGTGATGAAGCCGGCAAGTTATAACCTCGAAAACGTGGAGGAGGTGGAAGGGCTGCGCCGCACCGATTATGTCGACCACTCAGTTTACACTTTTCACCACCGGCTTTGTTCACGCATAGCAGATGACGCAGTGCCGTAGATGCGTGTCAATTACTCTGGGATAAATCCCGATTTTGGCGTTTATATGCTATTGCATGAGCATTTTTTTGTAATTTTGCAGATTATAACTGCAACTGTTATCCAATATGGAAAGAAAAGATTTTGAGATAATGGCGCCGGTGGGCAGCTACGAGAGCCTTGTGGCAGCGCATCAGGGCGGTGCCGATGCCATATATTTTGGCATTGAGGGGCTGAATATGCGTGCAAAATCGTCGAACAACTTCACCATCGACGACCTGCACCAGATTGCAGCATGGTGCCAAGAACGCGGCATGAAAAGCTACCTCACTGTCAACACGGTGGTGTTCGACGGCGATATGGAGCTTATGCGCAGCATCATTGATGCCGCTAAAGAGGCTGGCATCTCGGCAATCATTGCCAGTGACATGGCTGCCATCATCTATGCCCGCAGCATTGGCGTTGAGGTGCACATCTCAACGCAGGTCAACGTGTCGAACAGCGAGGCGGTGCGCTTCTACAGCCAGTTTGCCGACGTGATGGTGCTTGCCCGCGAGGTGAACCTCGAGCAGGTGTACAACATACATCAAGCCATCTTGCGCGACGGCATCTGCGGTCCTCACGGCAAACCGGTGCGCATCGAGATGTTTTGCCACGGCGCTTTGTGCATGGCAATTTCGGGTAAATGCTATCTGAGCCTGCACGAAACCGGCGCCAGCGCTAACCGCGGTGCTTGCCGACAGATTTGCCGCCGCAGTTACACCGTAACCGACCGCGATACGGGCGACCAACTCGACATCGAAAACAAATACATCATGTCGCCTAAGGACCTCAAAACCATTCATTTCCTCAACAAGATGATTGATGCCGGTGTGCGTGTGTTCAAGATTGAAGGTCGCGCCCGCGGACCAGAGTATGTACGCACTGCCGTTAGTTGCTACAACGAGGCAATCAATGCCGTGCTCGATGGCTCGTTCACTCCCGAAAAGATTGCCGAATGGGACGAGCGATTGAATCAGATTTTCAACCGCGGATTCTGGAACGGCTATTACTTGGGTCAGCGTTTGGGCGAATGGACTTCGAAATACGGCTCGTCGGCAACGCGCGTTAAGGTGTACGCCGCCAAGGGCATCCGCTATTTCTCGAAAATCGGCGTGGCAGAATTTCAGATGGAAACCGGCGAACTGCATGTGGGCGACGAAATTATCATCACCGGACCAACAACAGGCGCCGTGCCCGTTACCGTCGATGAAATCCGCGTCGACCTCAAGCCAGTGGAAAAGACGGTGAAAGGCGAGCGGTTCTCAATAAAAGTTGCCGAGAAAATACGCCCCAGCGACAAACTCTTCCTTTGGAAGAATGTCGACGAGGTGCGCCACGGCGAGCACCGCGAAATCAAATGACAGCGTGCTGGCTCACTTGTGATACTTGGCACTAAATTCACCCTAAAAACCCCGCTTTTTGCTAAAAATGGAGCATAGGCGGGGCTTTTAGTTTTGCATATCGGCAAAAAACGATTAACTTTGTAAAATTAAGAACGACTAAATCAAGATTTTTTCACCGATACGAAAGAAATGAGAGTAAAGATACATCACGAAGGTAGAAACATAATATTCATGCTGCTGTTCATATTGGCGGTGGTGAATGTTACCGCCTATGTGATAATGTCGTATAAAATCATTTCTTACATTTTCATGGGCATCTCGCTGGCGTTGTTTTTGCTGGTGGTGAACTTCTTCCGCAGCCCGCGCCGTCATTTCCGTGGCGACACGGCTGATGCCGTGGTGTCGTCGGTCGATGGCACCGTGGTGGCGCTGGAGGAGGTTTATGAGGACGAGTATCTTCATGCACGAGCCATACAACTTTCGGTGTTCATGACGGTGTTTAATGTACATGCCAATTGGGTTCCGGTTGAGGGTGAAGTGAAATATGTGAAGCATCACTCGGGCCGATTCCTGTCGGCATACTTGCCCAAGTCGAGCACCGAAAACGAACGCTCGACGGTGGTGATACGCACACGCACCGGATGCGATGTGCTGGTACGTCAGATTGCCGGCGCCATTGCACGCCGCATCGTAACTTATGTTGAACCCGGCGAAAATGTGTGTGTTGAGCAGCACATGGGTTTCATTAAATTTGGTTCGCGTGTCGACATCTTCCTGCCGCTCGACACCGAAATTTTGGTGAAACTTGGCGACAAGACCATGGGCGGTGTGACGCAGATTGCGCGCCTTAAACAACAGAAATAAATCATGAACGTGTTTTCAGCAATAAAGAAAAATATTCCTAACACCATCACTTGCCTAAATCTGCTTTGCGGGTCGATTGCCTGCATTTTGGCTTTGCGTTTTCAGGAGCAGGTGTGGTGGGGCATTAAGGCTTATCAAGCCTCGTTCATTATGATAGGTTTGGCAGCATTGTTCGACTTTTTCGATGGCTTTGCTGCCCGTTTGCTCAATGTGGTTTCGGCAATCGGAAAGGAACTCGATTCGCTGTGCGATTGCGTGAGTTTCGGTCTCGCTCCGGGCTTGCTGGTATATGCAGCCATGAACTATGCCGACCCCGAAAGCAGCCTATGCTATGCGGCTTTGATTATACCGGTGCTGGGTGCCGTGCGTCTTGCCAATTTCAATGTCGACACTCGTCAGACCACCAGTTTCATTGGCATGCCCATTCCTGCCAACGCCATTTTCTGGATTGGTTTCATTTCGTGGTATGCCGATAAATCGTTCCTCAACCAATGGGTTGTGGTGCTGATTATTGTTGTGGTGTCGCTGCTTATGGTGAGCAAAATTCCTATGTTCTCGCTGAAACTGAAGAATCTCAATTTCAAGGAAAATTATAAGGTTTACTTCCTGATTTTTGCTTTCTTCCTGTTTGTGTTCACTTCGCATTTGCCAGGTTTGTCGTGGACCATTATCTTCTATGTTCTGGCCTCGGCACTTGTTAAGGATTGATTTGCTGCCCGCACGGCTTCAGTTTGTTATAATACACGGTTGTTTATTTTTGATTCTTATTTTGATAGAATAACTATGGAATTTTTTGCATATTTGTTTTTGGCAATAATGATATTCGTGGCAATTTCAGTGTTGCGATTCATTTTTGGCGTATGGCGTCAGGCGCGAAACATTCGCAAAGCGTTTGGCAAGTTTGCCGATGCTGCTAATGATGCCGACGACGAACAGCCTAATCGCCCGGAGCGTGGCAAGAAGTTTGCCAAGACCGATGGCGAATATGTCGACTTTGAGGAGGTTGCCGACAACGGTGTGGAACCTGCCGAGAGTGCCGATTGCGACAGCACATCCGATAGTTATAGCCAAGAATCGCAAGTTTCCGACGCTGAATACGAGGAAATCAAGTAACCTCGCATAAACGCATTGTCACGTTATTATTATGCACTGCGCAATCTGCGAGAGGCTTCATATTGCCTTTTCCGTAAGCGTTTGTGGGCAGGCAGGTGGCATTGTGGCGAAATCAAACCCCACACTCCATAAACAATAGTTAGACCCCCAAGAGTTAAACATAAAACTCTTGGGGGTCTATTATTCCGCTATACGGTTGAGAATTTATTTTTTGATTTTCTGGAAGTAATAGTCGAGCACTTCGCTGGCGGCGACAAATGAACTTTGACGAGCCGAAAGCACCAACTGTTTCTTTGCCTGAAGCATATCTTCAATCACGGGGTCGGTGTAGAAATTCCGTTTCAACTGTTCGTTGATGGTTTCGTACATCCAATACTTTTCCTGTTCGCGGCGGCGTTCGTCGAAGTAGCCCGATTTGCGCACAAACGCGAAATATTGGTCAATCATGTCCCACACCTCGTCGATGCCCAATTCGTAGTATCCCGAATAGGTGAGCACCTTAGGTGTCCAGCCGCTTGGAGGCAGAGGGAACAGGTGCAGAGCGCTGCGGAATTGGGCAGCAGCCAGTTTTGCACGCTCCACGTTGTCGCCATCGCATTTGTTAATGACAATGCCGTCAGCCATTTCCATGATGCCGCGCTTTATGCCTTGCAGTTCGTCGCCGGTGCCGGCAAGTTGAATGAGCAGGAAGAAGTCGACCATCGAGTGTACAGCCGTTTCGCTTTGCCCTACGCCCACGGTTTCAACAAAGATGTTGTTGTAGCCGGCAGCCTCGCAGAGCACAATGGTTTCGCGGGTTTTGCGGGCTACACCGCCCAGTGAGCCAGCCGAGGGGCTGGGACGAATGAATGCGTTTGGTTGGGTTGAGAGTTTCTCCATACGGGTTTTGTCGCCCAGGATTGAGCCGTTTGAGCGTTCGCTACTCGGGTCGATGGCGAGCACAGCCAGTTTGCCGCCCTGCTTGAGCACATGAAGTCCGAACACGTCGATTGAAGTGCTCTTGCCGGCACCCGGCACGCCGGTGATACCTATGCGCTTTGAGTTGCCGGTATAAGGCAAACATTTCTCAATCACTTCCTGCGCCAGAGCCTGATGCTCGCTGCGTTGGCTTTCAACCAAAGTCACTGCCTGTGAGAGCAGAGTGACATCGCCTTTGCGTATGCCTTCAACGTAGTCGGCTGCCGTGAGAGTGCGGCGGCGCGGACGTGCCTTGAAGTTGAGGTAAGGGTTGGTCATTGGCGGCTGTTGAACCCCTTTGTTGACGGTTAAGCCTGCATATTCTTCGCTGTTCTCGGGATGTTCCATATAATATAGGTGTTTTGTTGTATCGTGTTATTAAACAGGTTGTTTTCGTGATTTATTTGGTTGTGTCAACAATGCCCGACAATCGCACCTCGCGTTTGGGTTGCGAGGGGTCGTTGGTGATAACGGTAAGGCGGGTGTTGAGATAGATTCCCTCGATGGCGGCTGCGTTCACTGCCACACTCACGGTGCACGATTGTCCGGGTTTCAACTTAGTGGCGTCGACCTCGGTGCCGACATAGTTGTAAGGGCAATAGATTCGGCGAATGAGCAGCGGAGAGTTGCCCGAATTGGTGATGGTGAACTGCTGACGCACGGTGCCCATCTGACGGCTGAATTTGCCGAAGTCGACCACCTCGTCGCTCAACAAGGCGATTGGCGCCTTTTCGAGTTGTTTCATCGAGAGGTTGGAGAAATCTTCGTTTACCGTTCCCACCACATCGATTGTGGCAGATTTTGCATCGGTGCCATGCGTGGCGGTGAGCGTTATTTCGGCTGAGTTCAAGCCCCACTGGGTGTTCTCGAAACTATTGAAGAACGCCGAAATCGTGCACAGCCCGAAAGGCGGCACAGAAAGCGGAAACGCTTCGATTTCAACGAAAGGCGGCACATTGTCGAACGAAACCGTAAGGGTGTCGGTCGAGTTGTTGTAAGCCCCGATGTATCCTACTTTTGATGCACCTTTGGTCATTTCGCCGAAAGAGATTATCTTGCGGTCGAGGTATAGAGAGCCGGCTTGATGGGGATAGATTGAATTAATCGTTTCAGCCGAAGCCAGCACGCTGCCTTTGATGCGCAGAGTGAATTTCCTTTGCGCGGTGTTGGTGAAAACGTAAGCCGTCTTATCGAAAGCGCCTACACGCCCAATGGCGTTATAAGTGAGTTTAACGGTGGCGGTGTCGCCCACGGCAATGGGCGTTTTTGTGAATTGTGGGGTGGTGCAGCCGCAAGTGGTTTGTACACGTTCGATTACCACAGGCTCGGTGCCGGTGTTCACGGCACGCATCACGCAACTCACGCGCTCCTCGTTTTCGTTGAATACGCCAAAGTCGTGCTCGCTTTCAAGCCAAGTGAGCACTCCTTGTGCGCCAAGGGTTGCGCAGCACGCTGCTGCCAGCAGGGTTGATATTATCAATCGTCTAACCATTTGTAGCCTTTGGTTGGTGGAGATTTTTCTATTTTTCTGATTCTTTTGAATCTTTTGATTCTTTTGGAATCACCGAGCCTTCGATGTGCAAAATATAGGATTTGTACTTGCCGTTGGTTTTCACTCTCACTTCTTTGCGGAACGGACCAGGACGCCCGATAGGGCTGAAAGTAACCTTTATTTTGCCCTTTTTGCCGGGCTTGATGGGTTTTGTGGGAAATTCAGGACGGGTGCAACCACACGAAGCATAGGCACTGACAATAATCAGCGGCTCATCGCCCACGTTTTCAAATTCAAACTGGTGGCTCACTGCACCGTTTTCCTCTTTGATATATCCAAAATCGTGGATTCTTTCGGTGAACAGTGCTTCGGCTTTACCTTCCTTTTTGGTGCTCTTGTCGTCGGCAAGGGCAGGCTGCACCATTGCGATGGTTAAGATTGCCAAACATGCCAAACGAATTATTGTCTGTTTCATACGCTTCATTGGTTGAAATAAACGTCTTGAATGTAAACTTTGGGGTTATAATTCACAAAAGTACAAAATAAAAACCTATTACTTGTAATGCGAACAATTAATTAACCTAAAATCTCTCAATCGGATACTGCTGCAATGAGTGCTGAAGCAGCCGGATTATTGGCGGAAACGCTTGGTGACGGCAGCGTAGCCGCATCGTCGGCACAGCGGTTCAACGGCGTTGTGCGAGGTGAACCCGTGGTAGATTGCGCGTGCAAGCGGTGAGGCAAGTATTTGGCTCAGCGACGATTGATGAAGATTGCCCAAAGCCAGTTCGCCGTCGTGGTCGAGGCAGCAGGGCACCACGGTGCCGTCGACAAGCACGCCAATCTGGTTGCGTAGGGCATAGCAGAACACCTCGTCGCCGTTACATTCGTCGGCGTCGCTGTCGGGCCAGTTGAACATGCTGTCGTGTTCGAGATAGATGTTTTCAGCCAATTTATATCCGTCGTGGCGTTCGGTCCAGGGCTCGGGAAAATGCGAAGCAAGAAGTTGCTCGATTTGCCGGTTACATTCGTCGTAGCCGCCCTTGTTCCACAATCGCAGCACCACGATAGTGCCGTGGGCGGCGGCTTCGGCGGCGAAGCGAGCCACGTTGCCGATGTAGGTTTCGGGATTAGCGAGGGTGTTGGCTTCGTGTGAATGGAGTGAAATCTGCACCTTGTAGGGCTTCGATTCCGCCACGTTGCGGACTTGTGAGAGCAGCGTGCCGTTGGTGGTGACTATGGGCAGGAAACCCTTGCTGCGTGCCGTTTCAATGAATTGCGGCAACAGCGGATGCAGCAGCGGTTCGCCCATCAGATGCAGATAGAGATATTTCACCTCGCCGCGCAATTTGTCGGTGATGGCGTCGAATTGTTCCGCCGTGATGGTTTGTGGCGGACGACGCGTTTTGGGGCAGAACACGCAGTTGAGGTTGCAAATGTTGGTTATCTCAAGATAGCATCGTAATATCATGGCATGAGGCTAAAGAATTGATGGCGTGCGCGGTGGCGGTTATTTAATTTTCAGGCGTTGCCCGATGCTTAGTTTTGCATTGCGTGATATTCCGTTTGCGCGGCAAAGACGCTCCACGGTGGTGCCGTTTCGGCGGGCGATGGCGCTGAGGGTGTCGCCGCTGCGCACCGTAACCGTTTTGCCCGATTTGTTCGATGAAGCCGCCTTTTTCCGCTCATTGTTGTTGCTCTGGTGGGAGTCTTCGGCTTGCTTCACCTTTTGTTTGCCCGACGTGTTGAGCACGCCGCGGTTTGAGGTGGCATTGTTGTCGGATGGGCTATCGTCGTCGTCGAAGCCGGCAGGAATAAACTCCTCGGCGTTGAAGTCGATGTCGTCGTAGGTGATGTTTTCAAATTCATCGCCGTCGAAGTCGGAGTCGGTGAACTTCACCACACTGCCCTTGCTGCTGTTGATAACGCTCACCACGCCACGGGGCATGCTGTTGTAGGCACCGCGCAGCGAAGCCAGGGTGAAATCGTAGTCGCGGTTCAATGGGCGATTGTTGTCGGTGAGGTTATGGCTGAAGAGCCACTCGTAAGTGTCCTTGTGATAGAACACGCGCGCCGGAGCGCCATGATTGCCGCCTTGCAACCATGTGGTTTTCAGTCGGTCGCCGCCTTCGGGAGCGGCAAGAATGTTTGCTTCCACCTTTTTCGATTCGTTAATCGACACGGCTCGGTCGGCGGTGCCGTGGATAAGCCAGAAAGGCATTTGGGCAAGGTTCTGCTGTGTGTCGGCGTTAACGTAGGCACCGCCGCACATCCCAATTCCGGCAGCCACTTCATAAAAGTAGGTGGCGCAATAGTCGATGGCGCCATAGCCGCCCATGCTCATGCCCACAACATACACGCGATTGTGGTCGTAAGGGAAATTCTGTTTCACCCATTCGAGGGTGGCATGCACCTTGTCGGGTTTCCAACCGCCTCCGGGGCATTGCGGTGCCACAATCACGGCATCGATTTTGCGGCCTTCTTCAACGGCGTCGATAGGGCCGTAGCGCTTCACGCTGTTAAGGTTGCGACCGCACAGGCTTGCGCCATGCAGAAACAATATTAGCGGTGTACGCTCTTGGCTCTGCTCGTAGTTCTCGGGCAGATATAGCCAAAAGTTATAGGTGTTGTTTGTTACGTTATAGTGCGAGGTGAGCCGTGCTTTGGCGCCAAGCAAAGGCACCACAGCAGCAAAAGCGATGATGATGCTGATGAGTCGTTTCATTGAAATTGTGATGGAGCGGGTGGCTACAATTCGGTGTGTTCGCTAAAGTATCGCCATAGCGGAGCAGCCATCAGCGCCTGCACAATGGCTCCCGAAAGAAGCATCTGTTTCACCTCGGCAGGCGGAACAAGCACAACCTCGATATCTTCGGTGGGCTCGAGTTGCTGCGAACTGATGCGCTCAACTCCAGTGGCGATAAAGCAGTGGGTGAGGTTGTTGGTGGTGCTTGGGTTGCCCGAAATCACCATGAATTTTTGCCATTCACCGCCGCCAAATCCTGTTTCCTCAATCAATTCGCGCTTGGCGGCATCCAATGGGTCCTCGCCCGGTTCAACCACGCCGGCACACAATTCATAACTGCAACGGCGCAAGCCGTGGCGATATTGATATTCCATCACCATTTCGCCATCTTTGGTTATGGCAATCACGTTTGCCCAGTCGGGGTATTCGAGCACCCAATGTTCGTCGTTCACCAGTCCGTCGGGCATGCGCACCTTGTCCTTGCGTGCCGTGAGCCACGGGCGGCGAATTGCATATTCGCTATTTAGGATTTCCCAATGACGGGATTTGTCGTCGTCTTTAATCATAGTCGGAAAAATAGAATGTTTTCGTTGTCAACATACAAAAATAGTGATTATATTCGGTAGTTGGGCGAAAACAAAGTCCCCCGACACAATATTTAAGCAAAATTTAGACAAAACATACTGCTCATTTTGTTGTGCCGATGAAAAAAGTGAGCCGAAAGCGAAAGAGTGGTTATCGCAATTTGAGCGACATGTCGGCAATGGCACGTCGTGGCGATTTGCCTTCGTAGAGGATGCTGTACACGGCATCGAGGATAGGCATCTCAACGCCATATTTCTCGTTAATCAGGTGCACGCATCGGGTGGCATAGTAGCCTTCAGCCACCATCTCCATTTCCATCATGGCTGCTTTCACCGAATAGCCTTTACCAATCATTGCACCGAAGTTGTGGTTACGGCTGAAACGTGAGTAGCATGTAACAATCAGGTCGCCCAGATACACCGAATCGCAGATGTTTCGGCCCTTGTGAGGGCAAACGATGTCGACAAACCGTTCCATTTCGCGAATACAGTTGGTGACGAATGTGGCGAGGAAGTTGTCGCCGTTTTTCATGCCGTGCAATATGCCGGCGCAAATGGCGTAGACGTTTTTGAGCACGCCGCCATATTCAATTCCCTCGATGTCGCTCGATGTGGTGGTAAGCATTTGTTTGCTTATCAGGCGATGGGCAAATGCTTCAGCCATTTGCTGGTTTTCGGCAGCCACGGTGAGGTAACTGAGGCGTTCCAGAGCCACTTCCTCGGCATGGCACGGACCGCTTACAACCAATTGCTGCGAGTGCGGAACGCCGTAGAAACTGGTGAGATAGTCGGTGATGAGCATATTTTCGTCGGGGACAATGCCTTTAATGGCGTTAACCACATATTTTCCGCTAATGTCCTCGGTGATTTTTGCCATGTGGCCTTTGAAGTAGGGCGATGGCACAGCGAGCAGCAGTGTGTCGGCAGCGTGGCACACGTCGTTGATGTTCGACGAGAATGTGATGCGCGATGTGTCGAACTCCACATCGCTCAAATAAACCGGGTTATGCCCAAGTGCTTTGAAGTCTTCGATGCGGTCGGCGCGACGCATATACCAGATTATTCGCTCGTTGGCGTTTAGCATAAGTTTGGCAAGGGCTGTAGCCCAACTTCCGCCGCCCATCACGGCTATACGGCCTGGAAAATTGTTGTCCATAGATAGCAATGGCTTTCTAAAAAGTCAACCGTATTTGCGGTTGAGTGTTTATATTGACTTGACTAATTAAATAGATACTTTTATATTGGTTGTGAGAGGGGCAGTGAAAAAGGTTTGTTGCAAGTCGGTTGTGGTAAGCCGGCTTGCAACAAATATTCTTTCGCTGAAAGTTATTCGGCTGATTGGGCTGTTGCGGCAGCGGCTTCAATCCACTGCTTTACGTCGGCAAGAGCCGGAATTTCCCAATCGAGTTTATACTTTTTGTTGAGGTCGAAGAGCATTTGACGCAACTTTTCGCCGCTAAGCGATGCCAGCGAAGCCACGGTGAGATAGCCCAGCGATTGCACGCCAGCCACCCATTGTGCCGGCATGCCAATTGCGGTGAAAGCCTCTTCGCGGTCGCGTGCAGCCACCTTTTCGGGACGCATCTGCGGGAAGAAAAGCACTTCCTGAATGTAGGTCTTGCCCGTCATGAGCATCACCAGACGGTCGATGCCGATGCCGATGCCCGATGTTGGAGGCATGCCATATTGCAATGCGCGCAGGAAGTCCTGGTCGATAATCATTGCTTCGTCGTCGCCCTTGTCGGCAAGGCGCATCTGCTCCTTGAAGCGTTCTTCCTGGTCGATAGGGTCGTTAAGTTCCGAGTAGGCGTTGGCAAGTTCCTTGCCGTTCACCATAAGTTCAAAACGCTCGGTAAGCCCCGGTTTAGAACGGTGCATCTTGGTGAGCGGACTCATTTCCACAGGGTAGTCGGTGATGAATGTCGGCTGTTTGTAGGTGCCTTCGCAGAATTCACCGAAAATTTCGTCGATGAGTTTGCCCTTGCCCATTGTTTCGTCGATTTCCATCTTCAACTCGCGGCACACTTGGCGAATCTCGTCCTCGCTCTTGCCGTTGAGGTCGTAGCCGGTCTTTTCCTTGATAGCGTCGAGGATAGGCAGACGGCGGTATGGAGCCTTGAAACTGATGATTTCGCCGTCGATTTCGCGCTCTGTGGTGCCGTTAACGGCAATACATACAGCCTCGAGCAGTTTCTCGGTGAAACTCATCATCCAGTTGTAGTCCTTATATTGAACATACAGTTCCATGCAGGTAAATTCGGGGTTGTGGTTGCGGTCCATACCCTCGTTGCGGAAGTTCTTGCCAATTTCGTACACGCCTTCAAAGCCGCCCACGATGAGTCGCTTGAGATAGAGTTCGGTGGCGATGCGCATATACATGTCGATGTTCAGCGCATTGAAGTGAGTGGTGAACGGACGTGCGCTGGCGCCGCCGGCGATGGCTTGCAGTGTTGGTGTTTCAACCTCGGTGTAGCCAGCCTCGTCGAGCACGCGGCGAATGGTGCGAATCACGGTGGCGCGTTGCAGGAAGGTGTCCTTCACGCCGTCGTTCACAATCAGGTCGACGTAGCGTTGACGATAGCGCAACTCGGGGTCTTCAAAAGCATCGTAGGTCACGCCGTCCTTTTGCTTTACGATTGGCAGCGGACGCAACGATTTGCTGAGCATGGTGAGCGTTTTGGCATGAACCGAGATTTCGCCGGTTTGGGTGCGGAACACAAAGCCTGTCACGCCCACAAAGTCGCCGATGTCGAGCAATTTCTTGAAAACGACATTATAAAGGTCCTTGTTTTCGTCGGGACAAAGTTCGTCGCGGTTAACATACACCTGTATGCGGCCCTTGCTGTCCTGCAATTCCATAAACGACGCCTTGCCCATGATGCGGCGGCTCATCACGCGGCCGGCAATGCTCACTTGGCGAGGCTCGGCATCGTCGCTGAAGGTCTCCTTCATCTCGGTGGTGTAGGCATCCACCTTGTATTCTGCTGCAGGATATGGGTCAATGCCCATATTGCGCAATTCGTTCAGACTGTTGCGTCTGATGATTTCTTGTTCGCTTAAATCGAAAATGCTCATATTTCGTGTTCTTTTATTGTAGTTTGCAAAAAATTGAATCTGAAACGCGGCAATCGCCTGATTGCAACGCATTTTAAGCCACAAAGTTACAAAAATCATTCGTCGTATGCAAATTCAAACGCCACGACGTGGGCTTTTGGTGGCGGTTCAACAAATAAATGTTAAATTTTAACACACTCAATTCAACATTTTACACTTTTGGTTCTCTAACCAACAGAAGCGCTTCAAAAAACATAAGTGATAAACAGTTGATAATTACGATAATATTTAAAGCAAAAATGAAGTTATGAAAAAGTTGATTATTATGACAATAGTTGCTGCAATTGGTGCAGTGTCGACAATGAATGCACAGCCATTGGCTCGCCGCGGCGGAGAAGCCAAGAAGGTTGACCCTGAAAAAACAATCGAAAACAAGGTGCAGCGCATGCAAGAGCAGTTGCTGCTCGACGACAAGCAGGGTGAGAAGTTCGCCGTAATCTACAAGGATTACCTAAAGGCACAGCAAGACCTCAAGAAACAATATGGCAGAGAGGAGAAAGCCGAACGCGGACAACGCAAACAACTCACCGATGACCAGATTGTTGAACGTCAGAAGCAGCGACTGGCTTTCCAAAAGAAGTCGGCAGAACTGAAAGAAGAATACTATGGCAAGATGAGCAAGGTGCTCACTCCTCGCCAACTGGAAAAGGTGTTCTTTGGAAAGGATAATGGCAATCGCCGAGTTGGCAAAGCACCTGTTCGCCGCGAGGCAACCGGCAAGCCGGCACCGGGCAACGCTAACCGCAACAAAGGCAGAAGACAGCACATCCAGATTTGTCCGGCTCCAACCGACACCGTGGGTCCGATGAAACGCCCTTCGTTATAACCGAATCAAGATATTGGTTTTATTTAAGTGATAAAGCCGTTTGAGCAACTGCTCAAGCGGCTTTGTTGCATTATGGGGAGGAATGATTGTGGCGCTTGCAATGGGTTTGGGGATTGCTTGCCGACGTGCATAATTTTTATTGGCGTAATTTGCTTTGAACGATAAAAAATTATCACTAACTTTATTGCATCTCAAAAAGTTAACCAATTAGCGATTGCCATGACAAATCCGTTAAAAACCTTTTTTCTTGCCTTTGTGTTGGCTGCGACCACCGGCACTCTCTGTGCACAGGACGTGAAGCAGGGCACCGTAGTAGACTTTTCTCACAACCGGAGTGATATTTATCCCGGCACCGAACGCACCGTAAAGGTGTATGTGCCGCAGCAATACGACGGCAACCGCACGGCGTGCGTGCTGGTGTGCATGGATGGTATTCTTTACGATGCCGTAGCCAAGATGGATACCCTCATTGCCCGAGGCGATATGCCCGTAACCATTGGTGTGTTTGTTGAGCCGGGGGTGGTTAAGAATCATAACGGCGAAGTGGTGCGTTATAATCGCAGCCGTGAGTTCGACACCGTCGACGGCACATGGGCTCGCTTTCTTGAGAAAGAAATACTGCCTCGCGTAGAAGGCATGGCTTTGCCCGATGGCAGAGAGGTGCACTTGTCGGCCGACGCCAACGACCGTGCCATCACCGGCGCCAGCAGCGGTGGCATTTGTGCTTTCACTGCTGCGTGGATGCGTCCTGATTTGTTTAGTCGCGTGTATAGCGCAGTGGGCACGTTTGTTGCTATGCGTGGCGGCAACGAGTTGCCGGCGATTGTTCGCAAGACCGACCCAAAGCCATTGCGCATCTTCCTTCAGGATGGTGAAAAAGATGCTTGGAACGCCTTGTTCGGCAGTTGGTGGGAGTATAACCAACTGATGATGTCGGCGTTGCAGTTTGCCGGCTATGAAGTGGATGCCGCTTGGGATAAAGGTGGCCATAGTATTCGCTACGGCACATTGGCGTTTAATCGCGCCATGAAATTTCTGTGGAACGATTGGCCCAAGAGTGTGAAAACAGGCAAAAGCGAAAACGATATGCTTGCCACCATTGTTCAGCCCGGCGAGCAGTGGCAGTATGTTGCCGACTATTCGGCGCATCGCGACACTTTTTTCCTTGAACCAAGCACCGTGATGGCGCATCGCAAAGGTATGATTAGCAGCGGGCACTATTTTGCTGTGAGCCCCAATCACCGCACGGTGGTGCAAAGCGAACCCGCCGGCAATTGGTTGGTGCAGTATGTGGTGAAGGGCAAGGAACTCACTTGCGGCGAGCGTTTCTACTGGCTGCACAGCCCATTGGGCGGAGAGAACAGCGAGAACGGCCCTATGGCGTTCGACACGTTGGGCAACCTGTATGTTGCCACAGCCATAGGTGTGCAGGTGTGCGACCACAACGGCCGTGTGCGGGCGATTCTCACACTGCCCGGCGGCGCCATCACCGGCATGTCGTTTGTGGGTCATAACCTATATGTGGTGTGCGGTGGCAAAATCTACTGCCGAGTGATGAAAACCACGGGCTACAACCGCTACGATGGCCCTATTGAGGTGAAATCGCAAGGGCAGGGTTGAGTGGCGAGGTAGCCAAGCACCTGCGTGTTCTGCATTAGGTTGTTCGCCGAATAACTATAAATAAACGTTGCATTTCTAACAATAAAGGTTAAAACAGCACCAGTATCGCAACTTTTAGATATCTAAAGTTGCGTCGTTATTGCAGCTTGCTTGCTCTGTTGGCTTCCGATTTCCCGAAGCGGTTGAATAGCCCTGCCAAAATAGTGCCCGAGATGGAATGGTAGGCGCAAGAGAGGGCGCAAGGCACCACGCTGAGCGCCGACAGCGGATTGACGGCAATGGCTGCTTGGGTGGCAAAGAAGTTGTTGGCAAGCACGGTTGCCATTCCGGCGTTTTGCATACCCACCTCAATGCTCAAAGTGCGTTTCTTGGCGGTGTTGAAGTGGAACAGACGCCCCACGATGTAGCCGAGTGCATAGCCCGTGGTGTTGTGACAGAACACCACTGCTAATGTCACGGCAATAATCTTAAAGCCGTCGTTCATCAGTTGCGGATGCACGGTGAACATCACGCCGCCCACAATCATGCAAAGCCCTATTACGCTGATGCCGGGCATAATGCTTTGTATGTCCTTGAAATTTTTGTTCTTGCCAAGAAAATGATTGAACAGAAAGCCCACCACCACAGGCATGAGCGTAATCATAAGGATGTTTTTAAACATTCCGAGGGCGTCAACAGCCACTTCGGTGCCTGCAAGCCACAGAACCAGCAAAGGGGTGACAAACGGGGCAAGCAGAGTGGATACGGTGGTCATTCCCACCGAAAATGCCACATCGCCTTTGCAAAGGAAACTCATAATGTTGCTCGACACGCCTCCGGGACAGCAGCCAACAAGGATTATTCCCACCGACAGATAAGGGTCGAGCCCGAACACTTTGGTCAGCGTCCAAGCAACCAGCGGCATTATAGTGTATTGTGCTATTGCTCCTATGCCAATGTCGATGGGGCGACGGATTAGCACCCTGAAATCGTCGAGGGTGAGTGTGCATCCCATAGTGAGCATGATGATGCCTAAAATCCAACTTGCGGTGCTGCCTTGTTGCACCCACGCGAATGTTTCGGGCAGGAATAATGCCAGAACTGCCACTCCAATTACAAACCACGATGCGTTCACCGCCAGGCAGCGGCTTATGCTATGCAATACCTTTAACATAATCTTTTTCCCCTTTCTGTTATTTTATCTCTCTATTGAAAAGTGCTATCCTTGTTTCTTTGTCATGTCGATGAGCGTGAACACCGCTTCGCGGCCAACGTTGCACAGCATGTCGATGATGCTGAGGTTTGGCACAAAGCCAAACCGTTCAGCCCACAGTTGATAGTATGGCTCGTCGTGCACGATTTGTTTGGCAGGATTTTTCTCGCCAACGCATTTTCGCCAATCGGCGGCACCGTCGGGAATCACGGGTGAGAGCGAACACTCGATGGGCAGGTCGAGAAAATCGACCACTAATTGGTGGAGTTGCATGTTAAGGTCGAGCAGGAAATGCTGATTTCCGTGGATAATGCGCTCGAGGTCGTCGGCTACATAGTCGAAAAAAGGGCTTTTGCCATACGACGAGAACAGCGCACCCCAATGCTGATGCCTCCAATTGCCGTGTTCCGAGATTACCACATCGCTTATGGGCGTGTTGGCGTAGTAAGTGTCTTTTTCGATGGGGATAACCAGTTGTTGCACGCCGTTAGGTCCGCATATACGGCAATGGTTGTGCCCCCAAAGTTTTGTTATCGACTGTTGTGAAGAGTGTATGATGGGCTGCTTGGCAGCAAGCATGGCGGCATAATATTGCACGCTGCCCAGATAGGTGCTGCCAAAGGCGGCGCAATCGCACAAATGATTTATGGCGCAGGTCATTGCGGTGATTTCTTCCTCTTAAATTTTGGATGGAATGGCTGCCGCTAATTTGAACTTGCGCTGCGGAAAATGCGGTCCCATCGCACTTTGCCCTTGTCCTTGTCGATGCTGAGGATAATGAACATCGGCGTGCCCACAATATGGTCCTCAGGCACAAAGCCCCAATAGCGCGAATCGAGCGAATTGTCGCGGTTGTCGCCCATCATCCAATAGTAGTCCATCTTGAAGGTGTATTTTTTTGCCACCTTGCCATTGATGAGGATTTGCCCATTCTTCACCTCCAATGTGTTGCCCTCGTAGTTCTTTATACAGCGTTCGTAGATGGGCAGGTTGTTGAGGTTGAGAGCAATTGATTTGCCCTTTTGGGGAATCCACACTTTGCCATAGTTTGAGCGGGTCCATCCGTAGTTTTTGGTTATAGGATATGGGTTGAACACCTCTTGGGTGGGCACCTTGACCACGGCGGTAATCCACGGATAATCGGTGCTAATAGTTTTGCGCATGCCGTCGGTTAGAGGCACTTGATAGATAGGCGGAATTGTGCCGTCAATGCCAACGCTCATGCCCAGTGCTTCCACTCCGGGGATGTCTCTTTCGTCGACTTGCAGGTGAATACGGTCGTCAACGCTTATGCCAAGGTTGTCCCACACGTCATCAGTGATGTTTCGGCCGTCGGTTTGCAGGAAATAGTTGAACTGAGCCATTTTAGGGGTTTTGATGGCGCGGCCGTTAATAAACACGATGTCGTTGACAATCTTCAGCGTTTCGCCGGGCAAGCCGATGCATCGTTTCACATAGTTCTCGCGGCGGTCAACCGGGCGGTATATCACATCGCCATAGGTGGATTTGTCGTTGTTCACCGCATCGCGACCATGCATGGCAATAAGGGTGTAATAGTCGGGGTTTTGCACTTTCAGTGCCACGGTGTCGCCGGCAGGGAAGTTAAACACCACAATGTCGCCTCGCTCAATGCTGCGAAGCCCTTTCAGGCGATGATAGCCCCATTGCGGACTGTCGAGATAACTCTTGCAGTTGATAATGGGAAGTGTGTTTTGCGCCAGAGGGAAATGGATTGGAGTGTTGGGCACACGCGGACCGTAAACAACCTTGTTCACCCAAAGGTAATCGCCAACGAGCAGCGATTTCTCGAGCGACGACGACGGTATCTGATAGTTTTGTCCAACAAACAGAAACAGGAAATACACTAAAACGAGGGCGTAGACAATGGCGTCGACCCATGTCATCACTTCTTTCACGAATTTGTTTTTTGTGTGACGCCACCAGGTCCAGGGAATGAATTGAGTGAGATAGATGTCGGCAAGCAGAAGCCAAAACACCAACACCCACGGGCTGCCAAGCCAAATCACCCAGGCAATAAACACTGCCGACACCACGCCAAAGCGTGCCCATCGCGAGGGTTTCACTCTTCCAAGCCGTTCTTTCAGTCCGCCATGTTGCAGACCTTCGTTTGGTTTTTTATCGAAATGTATAGTTTGTTTTTCCTTTGTTTCTTCCATTGCGAAAAAATGAATTGTAATCTGATTCTCGTTGAGTTATTTAGTTAACTGGTGCAAAGATAAGCATAAAACGCCGATAAGCCGAAATAGCACGAAAGAAAAACGTGATAATTCAAGGTTTTTATGTGCTATCGGGTGGTTATGTTGACGGTTGCGGCACCGAATTATGGTGGCTGGCACCGACATAAAAAAGGAGACACCCGCAAAATGAGGTGTCTCCAAAAAATATCATTGTATTTTAACTAATACTCGATACTTGATTAGATTTCAGAGAAGTACTTGATAGTACGAACCATCTGAGAAGTGTAAGAGTTTTCGTTGTCGTACCAAGAAACAACTTGCACTTGATAAGTGTCGTCGTCAATCTTAGCAACCATAGTTTGAGTAGCGTCGAACAACGAACCGAACTTCATACCGATGATGTCAGAAGATACGATTTGGTCTTCAGTGTAACCGAACGACTCAGTTTGAGCAGCCTTCATAGCAGCGTTGATACCTTCCTTAGTGATGTCCTTACCCTTAACAACAGCAACCAAGATAGTAGTAGAACCGGTTGGAGTTGGAACGCGTTGAGCAGAACCGATGAGCTTACCGTTCAATTCAGGGATAACCAAACCGATAGCCTTAGCAGCACCAGTTGAGTTAGGAACGATGTTTTGAGCACCGGCACGAGAACGACGCAAGTCACCCTTACGTTGAGGACCGTCGAGAATCATTTGGTCGCCAGTGTAAGCGTGGATAGTTGACATGATACCGCTTTGGATAGGAGCATAAGCGTGCAAAGCAGCAGCCATAGGAGCCAAGCAGTTGGTTGTGCAAGAAGCTGCAGAGATGATGTTGTCTTCAGCCTTCAAAGTCTTGTGGTTAACGTTGTAAACGATAGTAGGAAGGTCGTTGCCAGCAGGAGCAGAAATAACAACCTTGCGAGCACCAGCTTGAATGTGTGCTTCAGACTTAGCCTTAGAAGTGTAGAAACCAGTACATTCGAGAACTACGTCAACGCCAAGTTCACCCCAAGGGAGTTCAGCAGCGTTTGGCTTAGCGTAGATTGTGATTTCTTTGCCGTCAACGATGATTGAGGTTTCTGTTGCTTCAACAGTGTGCTTGTTTTCACCGAACTTGCCTGCGAAACCGCCTTGTGCAGTGTCATACTTCAAAAGGTGAGCAAGCATTTTTGGGTTTGTCAAGTCGTTGATTGCAACAACTTCATAACCTTCTGCCTCAAACATCTGACGGAAAGCCAGACGACCGATACGGCCAAAACCGTTAATAGCTACTTTTGTCATTTTTCTTAAAAATTTATTGGTTAAAATAATCAGTATTAATCATTTCTTAAGATAATTTTATATCTTTGCGTTTGTGCAAAAGACACCTGCTTGCAGCAGCGGCTGGCGCAGAGTTACCTTATTCGTTGCAAAAATAATATATTTTTTTCAATAATTGGTGCTAATGGAGTTAAAATAATGGAATTTTTTCGTTAATATTTTTTCTCTCTCGAAGCGGTGTTAACTATTTGAATATTAATCGCAAATTTTCTGAAGAAAACAACTTATTTATAACATCAAATAAAATTAAAATCTATGGGTAATTTCATTAAAGAGTTCAAAGAATTTGCCATGAAGGGCAATGTGGTTGATATGGCTGTGGGCGTTATCATCGGCGGTGCTTTTGGCAAGATTGTAACATCGTTGGTCAACGACGTGATTATGCCAGTTGTGGGTTTGGTTGTAGGCGGTGTTGATTTCACCAATCTCAAATGGGTGTTTGTTGAGGCCACTGAAGATGCTCCCGAGGCTGCTTTGATGTATGGTCAGTTCATCCAAAACGTGGTTGACTTCCTCATCATTGCTTTCTGCATATTCTTGATGGTTAAGGGTATATCGAAATTGAACCGCAAGAAAGAGGAAGCGCCTGCTCCTGCTCCCGAACCGGAGCCAACTGCCGAAGAGAAGTTGTTGACCGAAATTCGCGACCTTCTCAAGAAACAGAGCAAATAATAAGAAAACATGATGTAGATAAAAACAACGATTGGCGCACATGGCGTGTGCCAATCGTTGTTGCTATATTCTGGGGCGTAGCCGAGAGAGTGCGCCTCGGCTATTTGTTGCTCAATCGGTTTGGCGATAGTCGCTTAGGATTTCGGCGGTGTAGGCGCGGAATGCGTCGGGTTTGCGCGTTTTCAATATTTTTTTGCGCAGTTTGCGGTCGGCATCGGGCAGGAACAGTTTCCAGAATGACTGCATCTTGTCGAGCCATTGAATGTCGCCGCAGAGTTGCGACTCGTAGGTGCTTGCCAGAATGTCGTAGAATTGGCGCAGGCGTGCTAATTGCTGGTCGGCAGAGAGATTGCGCGCCAAAAGATGTGGGTGTGCCACTAATGCACGCCCAATCATCACGGCATGCAGCCCCTTGTGGCGTTCGGCAATCTGTTCGGCTTGGCTGAGGCTTTCGATGTCGCCGTTGTAAACGGCAGGATGCCGGCACAATTCAAGGAACGTGGCGAACGACTCCTCGTCGGCAGGTTGTTCATATTGCTGCGAAGCGGTGCGTGCGTGCACGGCAACGTGGCTCAACCGGGCATTGTTGATTACGGGCATCAGTTGGCGAAAATCGTCGGCGTCGGTGTTGCCGAGGCGTATCTTCAGCGAAAATTCAACGTCGGGCATTTGCTCGGTTACTGACAGCACGTCGGCAACGGCATCGGCGTTGGCGAGCAAGGCGGCGCCGCGACCGCTTTTCATCACTGGCACAAAGGGGCAACTCATGTTGATGTCGATGCGGCGAACGTCTGACTCGGCTATGATTTTTGCCATTGCGAGTGCCTCGGAAGCGTCTTTGGGCAAAATCTGCGGCACGGTGTTAGGCTCGTTCCTGAGCAAATCGAGGTCGCGGCTGTCGCGACGGCGCAGAGCCCCTTTTTCAAGACGCATAAACGGAGTGAACATCATGTCGATGCCGCCGAAACATTGGTGCAGAGCCATACGGAAAGTGTGGTCGGTGTAGCCCTGCATCGGTGCCAGAAATATGAGCGGTGGGTTCATACGATAACTGTCGACAATATTTTTGATTTAGCGAAGGCGCAATGCTCGCGCAAGACCAAGATAACTCACTGTCACTCCCACCAGATAGCCTTTTACAGGAGGCACCGACTTGCTGTAAGATGCGTGGGCTATGAACGGCGATATTCTGATAGCCGAAAGAAATTCCTCGCGTTGTCCGGTGAGGAAGAACGGCGTGTCGCTGACGTGCTTGTGCAGTTTGATGTCGAAATCAATCGAGGCAATCCAGTTGAAATTGTTGAGCGACACTTTTTCAGTGCTGTCAACAAGTCGCACCAGTTCGTTTTTGCCGTCGTCGGTGGTCACGTTCTCGTAGCGATAGTTGTCGACTTTCCATCCGAAACTGCTCCAATAGCCGCCCACATTCGGGGTGATGGAAAAACGGTTGTTGTCGAAAACGGTGTAGCCCAGCGTGGTGCCAATGCCGAGATATGTGGCATAACTGTCGGTGTTTCCTTGCCCCGGTTTGCCGGAGATTGCCGACGGCACGTTGAAGATGTTGTCATTGTTGAAACTTGGTTGTCCGAACGAAATGTCAGCCTTGAGTTTAAGGCGGTTATATCCGCCGGTAAGCCCCAACGAGAATATCACGCAGCCCGAAAAGTCGTCGCTGATGCTGCCGGTGGGAACAATTCCGCCCACGCCGGCTTGCACGCCATAGCAGAAGTTGCTGGCGCCGATGGTTGGCACCGGCGGCAACCCGAGTTCGTCGAGTTGTTTGCGAATTAAATATTCCTCCTCTTGCAAGCGGTTGTCGTTAGTGCCGTTCGCGGTGTTTTCGGCAATGCGCAATACTCGTTCGGCATAAAGTTGCTGATAATATTTGAGCGTGTTTTCAGCCTCAAGCCCCGATATGCCGGTGTTCAGTTCGCTCTGAAGGCGACGGCGCATGTATTCGAGCACGTCGAATTGCAGTTGGTGGTAGCGCAGGCGCTGATTGGTTCGACACTCGGTGTTGGCAAACGACGACGTGGTGTTGACGAAAGCGTTTGCCTCGAGGCGATAGAGTGCTTTTGTTTTGTTGGACGACATTTCGGTGGGGTTGATGGCAAGGAAAGCCTTCAAATACGACGGCTCGCCTTCAATCATCGCCTGGCCCTGAAAATCGTCCCACACCAATGCTCCTTCGTCCCACGATTTCAGCACCTTGTCGGCGGCAGAAAGCGAAAACGATGCGAACAATGCTGCGAGAGATAAAAGCAGGGAAAATATTCTGAATTTTTTCATTGTTTGAAGTCTTGATTTGTGAAAAATGAATTATTTCAAACTTTCGAGAATGCGTTTAAGCACCACTTGTGCTGAGATTTCGCGGTTTGCCGCTTCGGGAATAACCAGCGAATTTTTGCTTTCGATAACGTCGTCGCTCACAATCATGTTGCGGCGCACGGGCAGGCAGTGCATAAAGAAACCGTTGTTGGTGAGTGCCATCTTTTCGGCGGTGATAGTCCAACTGCGGTCGGTGCAAAGCACCTTGCCATAATTGGGGTCGGCGAATGCGCTCCAGTTTTTGGCATAAACGAAGTCGGCACCGGCGAGAGCCTTGTCTTGGTCGTATTCCACACGGGCATTACCCACAAAGCGAGGGTCGAGTTCGTAGCCGTGAGGATGAGTGATTACAAAATCGTAGCCGGCAGCATTCATCCATTCGGCAAACGAGTTTGGCACAGCCTGAGGCAGTGCTTTTGGGTGAGGTGCCCATGTGAGCACCACCTTTGGACGCTCAACGCGTTTGTGCTCCTCAATGGTGATGAGGTCGGCAAAACTCTGCAAAGGATGCACGGTGGCGGTTTCCATAGCAAACACCGGTCGTCCGGAGTATTTTATGAATTGGTTAAGAATTTTCTCCTCGTAGTCGTCGGTTTTGTTTTCAAAACGGGCAAACGAGCGCACGCCAATCACGTCGCAATAACATCCCATCACGGGAATTGCCTCGAGCAGATGTTCAGGCTTGTCGCCGTCCATAATCACGCCGCGTTCGGTTTCGAGTTTCCATGCGCCCTGATTCACGTCGAGCACAATCACGTTCATGCCAAGGTTCATGGCAGCCTTTTGAGTGCTCAAACGGGTGCGGAGCGATGAATTGAAAAATATCATCATTAGGGTCTTGTTTTCGCCCAGATTCTTATAAGCAAAACGGTTGGCTTTCACCTCAATCGCCTCTTTCACAGCGGCTCGCAGGTCGCCAAGATCTTCTACGTGTTGAAAGTATTTCATAATCAATTCTGTGTTGTTTAAGATAGTAAAATGCTAAGTTATAAACAAATTCCCATTTTATAGCATAGGGATGGGAATTTTTAATGTTTTTTTATTAACTGATTTTGCTGAAATATTTGCCGATGAAAGGCAGTCGCGACAGTGCTTTGCCCAAATGTTCTGTGCGGAAAATCACTGCGGCAAACACCACGAGCAGCACGGTGCGATAGGCAATGTTGAGCAGAGCGCTGTTGAATTGCAACAGAATCATTGCTGCAAACAAGGCGGCAGCGAGCAGCGTATATCCGCCAATGGCTTTAATTGGATAGGCGATGGGATAGTAGTGTTGTCCGGCGAAGTAGGATAGCAGCATCGAGGTGCCATAGCCGGCGCAGCCGGCCCAAGCGCAAGCCAGATAGCCATAGGTTGGCGCAAAAATCACGTTCACGGCAATCATCACGGCACAGCCGATTGTCGAGAGGTAGGCTCCCCAAATGGGGCGGTCGGTGAGTTTATACCAGAACGATAGGTTGAAGTAGATGCCCATCATAATTTCGGCAGCCATTACAATTGGCACTACCACCAGCCCCTGGCGATAGTCAGCCCCGATGAGGTGTTTGAGCACATCGATATAAGCCACCACAGCCAGGAACGCCAACAGCGTGAATATAACGAAATAGCGCATAGCTGAGGCATAATATTGCTTGTTGTTGCTGTCGGCGCCTTTGCCAAACACAATCGGCTCGTAGGCGTAGCGGAACGCCTGAGTAATCATTGCCATAATCATGGCAATCTTCACCACTGCTCCGTAGATGCCGAGTTGCTCTTTGGCATCGGCGGCATGATATATAAACGGGAAAATGATTTTGTCGGCAGTTTGATTGAGAATACCGGCAATGCCCAGCAGGAGCATAGGCCACGAGTAAGCCAGCATTTGGCGCAGCAACTTGCCGTCGAGTTTCCATTTCACCACCATCAGTTCGCGATAGAATGCGAAAGTGATGAGCGACGTGCAGATGAGGTTGATAAGGAACGCGTTGCCTTCGTATGGGGTGAAGCAAGTGAATGCCACGATGTTTAGCACAATGTTCAGCACGATGAATGCCAATTTCAGCGCCGCAAACTTGAGCGGGCGGCGTTTGTAGCGCAAATAGGCGAATGGTATGGCTTGGAAGGCATCGAGTGCCACCGTGATTGCCATAAATGCGATAAATTCGGGATGCTCGCCGTAGCCCAAGACATCTGATATAGGCGTTAATCCGCCAAGCACGGCAGCAAGAAACACCGCCGAAAGAATGCTCACAAACGTGAGTGCGGTGCCGAAAACGTGCTCGCCGTTGTTGCCCTCTTTGTTGGCAAAGCGGAAGAACGTGGTTTCCATGCCAAAGGTGAGAATCACCAGCACCAGTGCCGTGTAGGCGTAAATGTTAGTGATTGTGCCGTAGCCGCCGCTGGCAGCGGCAAGTTTGTGGGTGTAGAGTGGAACGAGCAGATAGTTCAGGAAGCGTCCCACAATGCTGCTAAGTCCGTATATTGCCGTGTCTTTGGCTAACGACTTCAGATTTACTGCCATAGCAATAATTGTTTATTTTGAAAAAAGAGGGATTTTACAACTCGGTTTTATTACGGCGAGCAGCGTGTTCAATCGAACAGCGAGCCTTGCGGATTGAATCGTGAACGGCCAAGATGTTCATACGCCAAATCGGTGACCTCGCGACCTCGTGGGGTGCGCTTGATGAACCCTTCTTGAATGAGATATGGCTCGTAGACTTCCTCGAGCGTGCCCGGGTCCTCGCCCAGTGCCGTTGCTATTGTGGTTATTCCCACCGGACCGCCTTTAAACTTGTCGATGATGGTGAGAAGAATCTTGTTGTCGATTTCATCGAGCCCGTATTTGTCGATGTTCAGGGCTTCGAGGGCATAGCGGGTGATGTCGGTTTCGATTTTTCCGCAGCCTTTCACTTGGGCAAAGTCGCGCACACGGCGCAGCAAAGCGTTGGCAACGCGAGGGGTGCCGCGGCTGCGCAAAGCAATCTCGAGCGCGGCTTCGTCGGTTATGGGCACATTGAGCAGGCGAGCCGAACGCTTGATGATGCGGTTAAGCACCTCGTGGCCGTAGAACTCAAGGTGGCAGTTGATGCCGAATCGGGCGCGAAGCGGCGATGTGAGCAACCCGCTGCGTGTGGTGGCGCCGATTAGCGTGAATGGCGACAGGGAGATTTGCACCGAACGTGCGCCCGGACCCTTGTCAATCATTATGTCGATGCGATAGTCCTCCATGGCAGAATAGAGATATTCTTCCACCACGGGGCTAAGGCGGTGAATTTCGTCGATGAACAGCACGTCGTTTTCGTCGAGCGAGGTGAGCACGCCTGCAAGGTCGCCGGGCTTATCGAGCACCGGACCCGACGTTACTTTGAACCCTACACCAAGTTCGTTGGCAATGATGTTGGAAAGAGTGGTTTTGCCAAGCCCGGGAGGGCCGTAAAGCAGTGTGTGGTCGAGGCTTTCGCCGCGTTGTTTTGCTGCTTGCACAAACACTCGCAGGTTTTCGATAATCTTTTCCTGACCATTAAAATCCTCAAAGCGCTCGGGACGCAAGGCTCGCTCGAAATCTTTGTCCGACTCAAGTCGCTGATTGTGTATGTCGAAAATTTCTTCCATAAGCACAAAAGTAACAATTACTAATTTATTATGCAACACGGAAGTTGAAAAATCGCCAACAAGCAACCCCATCAAAAAAAGCAACGGAGAAAAGGCTCTGCCGACGAGCGGCGTTGCACCTTTCTCCGTTGATGATAATTGCTCAAACAGGGTTTATTCGGCTGTTGAGAGCGAATATGGGTCGTCGCTTTCGAGAATACCACGGGTTGTGCATGGCTTGCTGTCCATAGTCACATTGATGGTGGCACCGCGCAGCAGCGAGTTGTAGTCGTAGAAGTTTTTGGTGTAAGTCTTGCCGTTGAAACGGATGTCCTTTACATAGCGGTTGGTGTCGCTGTTGTTAGGCGCGTTGATAACCACTTTCTTGCCGTTAGCAAGGTTGATGGTTGCCTTTTTGAACAGCGGAGTGCCGAGCACATATTGGTCGCTTGCCGGGCAAACGGGATAGAAGCCCAGAGCCGAGAACACATACCAAGCCGATGTTTGTCCGTTGTCCTCGTCACCGCAGTAACCATCGGGCGTTGCCATATAAAGTTTGTTCATCACTTCGCGAATCCAATACTGAGCCTTCCAGGGTTGGTTGGCGTAACTGTAAAGGTAAATCATGTGCTGAATGGGCTGGTTGCCGTGGGCATAGTTGCCCATGTTCATGATTTGCATTTCGCGTATTTCGTGAATCACTTGTCCGTAGTAACTGTCGTCGAAGTGAGGCGGTTGGGCAAACACATCGTCGAGTTTGTCGACAAACGCTTTTTTGCCACCCATGAGTTCGATGAGCCCAGCCACGTCGTGGAACACGCTCCAGCTGTAGTGCAGCGAGTTGCCTTCGGTGAACGCATCGCCCCATTTCAACGGGTTGAATGGAGTCTGGAACGAGCCGTCGGCGTTGCGTCCGCGCATAAGTCCCACTTCTTTGTCGAACACGTTGCGATAGTTCATTGCGTGTTTCTTATACACTTCAATTTCGCTTGCCGGACGACCAAGTTTTTTACCTACTTGATAGATGCACCAGTCGTCGTAGGCATATTCGAGAGTGCGAGCCACATTTTCCTTGATGCCCACGTTGTAAGGCACATAGCCAAGACGGTTATAGTAGTCGAAGCCCATACGGCCTGTCGACGACACTTCGGGGTGCACATGGTTGGCGCCAAAGAGCATAGCCTCGTAGAGTTGTTGAGCCTCGTCGGTTACAAGCCCTTTCAGGATGCCGTCGGCAACCACCGATGCGCTATTGTTGCCCACCATGCAGCCACGGTGACCGGGGCTCGACCATTCGGGCAGGAATCCGCTTTCCTTGTAGAAGTTCAGCCATCCTTGTTGCATCTTGGCACCTTCCTCGGGATAGAGCAGATTGATGAGCGGGAACAGGCAGCGGAAAGTGTCCCAGAATCCGGTTCCGGTGTAGAAATAGCCGGGAGCCACGCCGCCTTCGCCAAACGGGCTGTAATGCACCACGTTGCCGTTGGCATCTATTTCATGCATGCGGTGAGGGAACACCAAAGCACGGAAAAAGCAACTGTAGAACGTGCGCAGGTGGTCCACATTGTCGCTTTCAACATCAATGGCGCTGAGCACGCGGTTCCATTCGGCTTTCGAGAGTTCTTTCACCTCGTCGAACGACTTTGTACCTATTTCTTTAAGGTTGAGTTCGGCTTGCTCGAGGCTGATGAACGACGATGCTGTGGTGACGTTGATGGTTTCGCCGCGACGGGTTTTGAAGCGCACGGCAGCGCCCACATGGTCGGCTTTCACTTCGGTGAGCCCTTCCACCTTGTTGTCAGCCACCCATACGCAATTTTCGGCAAAAGGTTTGTCGAACTTCACCACAAAATAGTTGGCGTAGTTCTTACCGATACCGCCGCTGTTGCGGGTGTTGTAGCCAACAATTTTGTTTTCTTGCGGAATAACCTTAATCCACGAGCCTTTGTCGTAGGCATCGACCAGAATGTAGGCATCGTCGGCTTCGGGGAAAGTGATGCGGAACGAGGCAGCGCGGTCGGTGGTGGTCATTTCGGTGGTGACATCGTAGTCGGCAAGATAAACGCTATAATAGTAAGGTTTTGCCACTTCGGCTTTATGAGAAAACCACGAAGCGCGACGGTCCTCGTTGATTTTCAGTCCGCCGGTCATTGGCATGATGGAATATTGTCCGAAATCGTTAATCCATGGGCTTGGACGGTGGGTTTGCTTGAACCCGCGAATCTTGTCGGCATCGTAGGTGTACGACCATCCGTCGCCGTTTTTGCCGGTCTGTGGAATCCATTCGTTCATGCCCCACGGCACGCATACGGTGGGAGTGGTGTTGCCGTTCGACAGGGAGAATTTTGATTGTGTTCCCATAAGGGCGTTAACGTAATCAACAGGGCTTGTCACTGCTGTTGCAGCAACTGCAATACCTGCAGTGATAATTGTAAGAAACGCTTTCCGTAGCATTGTTTTTTTGAGAATTTTATGGTTATAAATCGAATTTGTTGCAAACAAAGTTTTTTATGGTTGTTCTTCGTGTGGGCATAGGCTAAAAGTGGCTGCCCATTGCAAATGTAAGCATTTATTTCAATTGTTGCAAATTCATATATTTGCTACTGGTCCATTTTTCGCAAAGAGTGGTTGAAATTGTCCATGTGGTAGGCTTTGTTTGTCGGTGTTGAACAATAATTGGAAAAATAAGGTTATTTTTGCAGTCCAGTATAAAACATGAAACGAATAGCAACAACTATATTTCTGACAATCTGCACTTATGCTACAATGTTTTCGGCATCAACAGTTAGCGATGCCGATTCTCTTGTTGTTGCTCCCGACACCGTTGCAGCACAGCAGCCGAAGGGATTTTTCGGTAAATTCATTAAATACTTCAGCGAGAGCAACAAGGAGAAAAAGAATAAGCAATTCGACATCAGTTTTATAGGCGGTCCGTCATATACAAAAGACACCAATTTCAGCATCGGGCTTATGGGTTCGGGGCTGTATCGCATGAAAGGGTGCGACGAAAGTATGCAGCCTTCGAATGTGACCATCTACACCAACACTTCGGTGATTGGGCTTGTGGCTGTGGGCGTTACGGGCAACAACTTTTTCCCGCAGGACCGTTACCGCATCAACTACGATGTGCGATTTAATTATTTCCCTTCGAAATATTGGGGCGTGGGCTACGATGAATGTAGCATCGACGACAACGAAACCAGCATGAAGCGCATTATGGGTAGGGCAGATGGCGAGTTCCTCGTTCGTTTAGCCGATAACTTCTACGTCGGTCCGATGTTTTCAGCCATGGTGCTTAAAGCCTACGACATCGATGCCGACAAGATGCACCTCTATCACGGTCAGGACCTCAAGATGCACAACATAGGGCTTGGCGTGACACTGCAATACGATTCGCGCGATAACGTAACCAACCCGCATCGCGGAGTGTATGTGAACGTGTCGCAGATGTTCCGACCCAAGTTTTTGAGTAACGATTATGCTTTCAGCACCACCGACCTCACAGCAAGCGCCTATCAGACTTTGTGGAGTGGAGGCGTGCTTGCCGAGCAGGTGAAAAGCCAGTTCAATTTTGGCACACCGTCGTGGGAAACTATGGCAAGCATAGGCGGGTCGTATGTGATGCGAGGCTATTATAAGGGACGCTATCGCGATAAGCACATGGCATCGGCACAGGTGGAACTGCGCCAGCATGTGTGGAAGCGCAGTGGCATCACCGTGTGGGGCGGTGCCGGCAGCGTGTTCCACGACAAAAAGTCGGCAGAGCATGTGCTGCCCAACTATGGCGTGGGTTTCCGCTGGGAATTTAAGAAAAACGTGAACGTACGCCTCGATTACGGTTTTGGCAAGAATGAAAGCGGATTTATTTTTAATGTAAATGAAGCCTTTTAATAAAATAGTGAGTTTCCTGCGTAGGGTGAAGTGCAATCAGCGTTTGCTGTTTGTGCTGTGCGTGTTTGGGCTCACTTTGCCCAACTTCCTGTTTTTTTTCATCGACGCATCGCCGCTGCTGGTGCGTCTGTGCAACATCGTGTTGCCCTTTAGCATCTGGTGGTGGGCAATGACGTGGCTGCGTCGTCCGGGCAAAATGTTCTGGCTTCTGTTCCTGTTTGTGTTCTTCGATGCGTTTCAGATTGTGCTGCTCGACATGTACGGCGGTGCCATTCTTGCCGTGGATATGTTCTTGAATGTGGCAACCACCAACGCTTCGGAAGTGGGCGAACAATTAGGCGGCATTTTACCGGCAGTAACATTTGTGTTTGTGGTGTATTTGCCGTTGTTGTTCTGGAGCACAGTGTCGATTTATCACGTCTCGCTGCCACAACGATTTTTGTTGCGCAACCGGCGAATGGCATCGGTTGGCATCGGTGTTGGCGTGGTGATGCTTATTGCTTGCTATATCACGGTGCCTAAATTCTCGTTCATCAACGATATTTATCCGGCAAACGTCACCGACAACCTGATTATTGCCGTGGAACGAACCATTGCCACCAACACCTATCAAACCACCTCGAAAGGGTTTACTTTCAACGCCAAATCTACTCACGACCCCGACGAAAAAGAGGCATACATTCTGGTGATTGGCGAAACTGCCCGAGCCGACAACTTTGGCATCTACGGCTATCACCGTCAAACCACACCGCTGCTTGCCAAAGAGGAAAACTTGGTTGCTTATGCCGATGTGCTTTCGCAAGCCAATGTAACACACAAGAGTGTGCCTATGATTCTCTCCGCCGTGTCGGCTGAGAACTACGACAGCATTTATCATCAAAAAAGCATCATCACTGCCATGAACGAGGCGGGATTTGCCACAGCTTTCTTCTCAAACCAACGCCCAAACCGCTCGTTCATCGATTTCTTTGCCGGCGAAGCGCATCGCTCGGTGTTCGTAAAGCAAAATGCGGCGGCAAACGCCAACATCCCCGACAGTGTGCTTGTCGACTATTTGAAGGAAGAACTTGCCGATTCGGCTCGTTGCCACAAGCGTTTTGTGGTGCTGCACACCTATGGTTCGCATTTCAACTATTACGACCGCTACTCGAACGAGGCACGTCGCTACACGCCCGACCGCGTGACCACCATTGGCTACAAAAACCGTCAGACAATGGTGAATGCCTACGATAACTCGATTGTGGGCACCGATATGCTCCTTCACAAGGTGATAAACGAAACTCGCAATGCCGGCTATAATGCGTGCGTGATGTATCTTTCCGACCACGGCGAGGACATCTACGACGACGACCGTCGCCTGTATATGCACGCATCGCCAATACCTTCCTACTATCAGTTGCATGTGCCGTTCATCATGTGGACCAGCGAGGGTTACGAACAAAACCATCCCGATGAAAACAACGCTTTGCGGGCAAATGTGCGCAAACCGGTGGCAAGCAACCTTGTGGTGTTCCACACGTTGCTTGGATTGGCTGGTGTGGAAACACCTTACGCCAACAACGCATTTTCGCTTTGCTCTCCGTTGTATTCATCGCCCAAGCGATACTATCTAAACGACCACAACGACCCGATGCCGATGAACGAAATCGGATTAAAGGAGCAAGATGTGGAGATGCTTCGCAAAAATAAAATGCAATATCCCTGATAACCTGATAATATCCCCATCTTCAACAATGGTAGCGACAGTAATAAGGACGTATGGTTTGCTTACGCCCCGAATGGCTGTGTGAAAAAATAGATGTTTTTATTAATGTTGCGGTGTCACCTTTTGCACGGCAAAAACGTCATATAGCAAAAGAAACATTCATTGTCGACATGAGTTATCTTTAGAATTAATAAATCATACCAACCTAAATAACAGATTGAAAAATGAAAGAGGTGTTAATCTCATTGACTCCGGTGTCGGTGCTTGTAATATTACCGGTATTTATTGTGTTTCTTGTATTGCGTTATAAAATCAACCAGACCAATAAGCGTACCGAGATAATAATCGCAGCAATTCATAGCAATGGCAGCATTAATGTGGATGAAATAATTGAGAGTATGAAACCCAAGCGAATGTCGCTAAAGGAAAGCCTTCTGAATAGGCTGATGTGGTCGACGGTGATAACCGCTGTGGGTGTGTCGGTATTGTTGTCGGCGATTGTAATTGATTTTCTTGGCGGCTTGAACCCGTTTATATTGAGGTGTGGCTACTTTTTTGGCTTTGTGACAACCGTTGTTGGCGGAGCAATGCTGTGGGTTTGCCGAATGAT
Organism: Muribaculaceae bacterium; assembly: GCA_051878455.1. Taxonomy (GTDB): domain Bacteria; phylum Bacteroidota; class Bacteroidia; order Bacteroidales; family Muribaculaceae; genus SFTJ01. Next base: position 27,878 of record JBJEKD010000032.1, on the reverse strand, counting down.
AAAACACAAATTGTTGAATCAGTCGGGCAATGATGGTGAGGAAAGGCAAACCAACAGCGTTGGCGAGTGACACGTGAACAATTCATACGGTGCATTGAGAGCGAGCAGGAAGGCCTACGGCGATTCCTGCTGGCTTTGTGCTGTGGCGATGTTGCCGAAGCCGACGACATTGCTCAGGACGCATTGGTTAAAGCCTATTTGTCGTTGGGAAATTGCAAAGACGACGACCGTTTTGTGGCATGGCTTTATAAAATAGCGCATAACACATTTCTTGACTATCGGCGGCGTGCACCTAATCTTCTGCCACTCGACAATGCCGCCCATGTGACAAGTCGGGATGCTGACGCCGATGGTTATGCTTGGCTTTATGCCGCTCTTGGCAAATTGTCTGACAAGGAGCGCACGGCTGTATTGTTGTATTATATTAAAGGCTATCAAGTTAAAGAGATTTCTCGAATTGTCGACTGCACGCAGGCGACTGTGAGAAAACAACTGTCGAGAGCCCGAGAACATCTAAAACATCTTATTGGAAATGAAAGATTTGAATAATGACCCTTTGAAAGAAGTGTTTGCGGCATATAAGCCCGAGATGCCGTCGAGCCGGTGTTTTATGGCGCAGTTGGGGCGACGTCTTGATGTGGCGGAACGCGTAGAGGCCGAGAGACGCTTGCACAACAGATGTTTCCGGCGCGCAATGTTGGTTGCCGTGGGTGTTTGTTTTAGTGCAGGGGGATTGGTGTATTTCCTTTTTGCAGAGCCAGTGGCATTAAACTTGGTGGAACAAATGCTATGGCTGGTGGCGTGGTTGGTGCTTGCCGCCATAGTGTCTGCCGGAATCCTTTCCGTGACATCAATGTTGCTTGACGTGAAAAGGAGTTTGTTATAAAAAGGAATGAGTTTACTGTGATAAGATAGCGGAATGGGCTATTTTGAACGGTTTACTATGAAAACGCCAATAAACACCATCAGTGTGGCAATGACATTATCAACAGAGAGCGTTGCCAAACCTGCAATCACCGAGAACACCACTGCTACAACGGGTTGCAGATAGTTGTACATTGCAATCACGGTTGGTTCGACGCGACGTTGAGCCACCGGGATGAGCATATAGGCGAGGCAGGTGCCGAATATGATGATGAAAGTGAGGTCGACATACTCAACCAAAGTGAATTGTGTCCAATCCACTTGCAGCATTTGCGATAATGAGAATGGCAACACTGCAATTCCTGAAATGAGAAACATCCATTTCATGAGCGTGATGAGCGAGTATTTGCTGATTAGACGGGTGAAGCACACCAAATAGAGTGCACCGAACACTTGAGCCATCAGGCAAGCCACGTCGCCAAGTACGGGGTTGGAAACGCATGTTTCAGCATCGACTTGCCCAGTGAACACAAATATCAATGCTCCTGCAAGACCGATTATCACGCCAAAAGTTTTGTTCCACGTGAATGCCAAGCCCATGAATATAGCACCGAAAATAAGGGTGAAAATCGGTGTAAGGCTGCACACCACCGAAGCATCGACAGGGCTTGTGAGACTCATGCCCACAATGATAAGCACCTGGTTTAATCCAATCACAAGCAGTGAAGCGAATATGAGGGGCAAAATGTCGCGTCGCTCAATAGAGTTGCTTGCATTGTCGTCGGGCTTCACAAACAAGCCGATAAGCCAAAACAACAACGCGCCACCGAGTATTCGATAGCCAGACAGAGCCATAGGACTTATAGAGCCACTATTAAGCAGATCTTTAAGAAATGGAGCCATCAGACCCCACGAAACATTTGCTACCAACAAAGCTAAATGTCCCTCGAATTTTTTGCCTTTTAAAAACGTATTCCTCATAATAAATTACATACAAAAATAGATGTCGCAATAAAAAAATATAATGCTTGAGAATGGTTTTGGTTATCGTCTACAAAGTTAGCAATAAACTTTGCAAAAACGACCATTAATTAATGAATTTTTGTTTTTTTGCTGTCGGTTTTTCCTAAATTGAGCAGATGGTTGAACAACCATTCGCGCGGTTTATCGATTAAGACGCATGCCGCATAGATTATTGTTCCCAAAACGGCGGCAATGAAAGCATACGATGTGCCTCCATAGGAGTCGTAGATGTCGGAAAGCAGAGGACGTAACACATGAGGATAGACGCTGAAGTGCATGTGGATGAGATAAACGGCAAATGCCGACGAAGCAATCCAGTTAATGGCGCGGTTATGAAAGTGCATGGTGGCAAACAAGGTGAAAAACGCAAGCGATTCAACAACCACCAGCGGATTGTTGTAGGAAATCACCTTAAAGTATCGCATATCTTGCATCATCCACACCACAGCGAGCAGCGAAACCACATAGATGCCGATTGCTGCTTTGCACCACGGCAGAGTGGCGTAGCGTTGCATGCACTCGCGAAGAACGCGTCCGAGCCAATAGATGAATACCATGTGATAAACGGTGTAACCGGTTTGGTTGAACACCATCTCAAACCACCATCCGCACAAGCAGTTGACAACGAAAAGCACGGCGGCTATGGCAAGATGTTGCTTGAAAGTTGTACGAGCCAAAACTGCATTGATTGCGGGGCTTAAAGCCATGAGCATGAAATAACACGTAACAAACCATTGCGATGAATGAGTGATGCCGTTAACTGCATATTCGGTGTATTTGGGCAGGAACAGTTGAGGATAGAAGCAGCACACCACAAGGTAAAGCAGAATAGAATACCAAAGCACCCATCCCACATATTTTGTCACCCCTTTTGCGCTGAGCCTTATTCCGAAATATCCCGAAATGAGCACAAACAGGTTGACGCCAATAATCGCAAACGATTCAAGAAACTCAGCACCCCATACGTCGCTAAAAGGGTGTGACGACAAGGGCAGGAATTTTTCAACAGCAATTCCGTTGAAATGCACCATGATAATCATGGCCATGGCAATAATGCGCAGTAATTCAAATTGCGACTCTCTCGCTTTCATATAATGACATTTTATAACAACTGCAAATATAATAACAATAAATGGATAGTGAACATATTTAAAGGTGCGAATATGTGATAATTGCAAAAAAATTCCTACCTTTGGAGTGATGGAATTTTTTAGGTCAACCGAGTTCTACTGCTTAGCGATAGTGGTGGCAATTGCTCTATTGGGGCTTCTGTTGCAGCAATCGCCGCCGAAGCCCGCCGAAACATATATCGTGAGGCTGCAGTTGATGCCCATTGGGGCTGTGTGCGACGAGAGTGTGAACATGAGTGTGATGCCCGACGGCAGCACTTTGCTTGAGCACATAGGCATTAATGCTCCACAAGATGTGGCAATCAATCTGGTGGCAGAACGGCGAGGCGACCGAGTGACCATTGTGGAAAAGTATGCTGAGCGCATTTCGGCATCAGACGTGGGTGATGTGGCTTGGCGTGGAATTGCGAGTTTGCAGTTTCTGGGTAACGGACGCACAGCGGTGCGTTTTGAAAGCGAAGTGACAGGTGCATGGTGCACACTCTCGTTCTTGAATGTTGAGGGCTACAGCACGTCGTCGCGAATGAGCCTTTAGGTGCTGAGAATGTGACTATTTGTTGCCGTAAGGCACAATAGATGCTCGATTTTTTACGTTATAACACAAATGATATTTTTTTGAAAACGACATAAGAAATATAGAAATAAAATAATAATGACAATTATGATAAAGAAGTTTACCGTAAGCCTGCTGGCGATAATGTGTGCGTTAACAGTTCAGGCAGCCATCGGTTCCTGGAAAATTCACCCAATATTTGGCTCAACGCCAACGAACGCCATAGATACTGGCGACAAAGTGTTTTATTTGGTGTCGAACAATCTGTATTGCTACGACAAGGAAACTGAGGAGAACGCAACCTTCGACCGCAGCAATTATCTCAGCGATTCGCAAATCAATAATATCTATTTCAACTACAACAAGAAGTATTTGCTTGTAGCGTACAACAACTCGAACATCGATATTATTCTGAACGATGGCAGTGTCGTTAACATTCCCGATATTGCCAACGCCTTGCTCACCACGGCAAAGACCATAAACGATGTTACGTTTACCGACGGTGCTGCTTATGTGGCAACGGCCTTTGGCTATGTGGTGATTAACGATGAGAAATTTGAAGTTGCCGAATCAAGGATTTATAACTTGAATATCACATCGGCAGCAAAGGTGGGCAACACGTTGTTGCTTGGCTCGGCAAATGGCTTGTATTATGGCAACGCATCGAAGCAGCATAGCACAATGGCAACATTGAGTCTTGCCACAGGCTATACAAGCACTAAGATTTATCCGCTTGAGGGCAATGCCTTTATTCAGTATGGCTCAACGACTGCCTCCTACGAGGTTGCTCTCGACGAATCGAACGAGCCAACAGGCATCAATTTAAAGGCAAGCATAGCGAGCAGTGTGCCAACTAATGTTCAACCAGTGAAAGCGCTTGATAATGTGATTGTGGAATATATTGCCACTCCGTGTTATTATGCAGTGTCGAATGACGGTGCCACAGTGACACGCGTTACGTTGCCATCGTCAACGAAGAACGAGATTGTCACTTCACAAGAGTCTGACGGTTCGTGGTGGACAGTGGGTGCAAACGGATTGCGAAAAATTACCATCGACGGCACCACAGCCACAACGGTGAAAGACTACCAGAAGATTAACGCATCAACGGTAACATATCCTGTTCATTTAACGTATAATAAAGAGTCTGATTTGCTATATGTTGCGAATACGAGTAGTTGTAGCTTATATACTACAGGACAGACACCAACTACTTTAAATACATTGCAAGGTTCTGTTTGGACAGAACTCAACCCTATAGTTACCAGAACAAGGTCGTCAGCAACAAATCTTGACAGAACGTATAAAGTTGAAGTAGACCCAAATGACCCGAATTCATTTATGCTTGGTTCTCGTGATGAGGGTGTATATCGTTTTACAAACAATGAGATGGTAAAACATTGGGACTGGAATAATAGTGTGTTGATAAACTCAGGAGGAAGCAGATGTAACACTAGTGCATTGCAGTTTGATGTCGAGGGCAATATGTGGGTTATTCAGGCCCAATCTGCCGCATTTAATCCAGTTGTATTGCCTAAAGAAAAGTTTGATATAGAATCGCCTTCGGCAAGTGATTGGATAACAACAAATATCGCACTTAGCACAGAATGGCGACAACATTTCATTATTACTCAAAAATCAAATATTAAAGTATACAGCAAAGGTACTTATGGTGCATCAATTGTTCTTTTCAATGATAATGGTAATCCTTCAGGAGAAATTTCGAGTAGAGAGTATCTGTCTAATACCACGTTAGACCAAGACAATAGAAATTTCAATTGGTTGTATGTTATGTGCTTTGCAGAGGATTTGAATGGAGATGTTTGGATGGGTTCAAGTCAGGGTATTATGAGTTTTGACCCAGTGAAATGTCTTCAAACAGAGTCGACGATTTATCGACCTAAGGTGCCTCGCAACGACGGTACAAACAACGCCGATTATCTGTTGGATGGTATTCAGGTGAATTGCATATCAGTTGATGGTATGAATCGAAAGTGGATTGGCACAAATACATCGGGCTTGTACTTAGTGAGTGCTGATGGTACAGAAATAATAGAGCAATTTACTACGGCAAATAGCATTTTGCCTTCAGATAAGATTTTGTCGGTGTGCTGTAACCCAAATAATAATAAGGTTTATATAGGTGTTGAAGGTGGATTGCTTGAATATGAGAGCGACTCAACCACTCCGTCTTCAAGTTACGATGATGTATATGTCTATCCTAATCCTGTTCGTCCCGAGTACACCGGGCTTATCACCATCAAAGGTTTGATGGAGAATTCGCTTGTTAAGATTGCGGATGTGTCGGGTAACGTGGTGGCTCAGGTGCAATCGAATGGCGGATTGGCAACGTGGGATGGATGCAATAGCGATGGTAGTCGTGTGAAGAGTGGCGTGTATTTTGTGCTTGCTTCAGAGAATGAGGACGAAACAAGCAGTGCAGTGGTTGCAAAATTCCTAATTATTCGATAGTGTAACGTCAACAATATTAAAGAATTTTCAACAAACACATTTGTTCATATGCTAACATTTTGAACGAATGTGTTTGTTATTAATAGATATAATATGGCAGTGAAGCAGCGCGTTGAATATGTTGATTTAATGAAAGGGATAACAATAATTGCAGTGTTGATGATTCATTGCGATATTGTGTTTGGAAACCATATTGATAATATGCTGCTTTATGTTAGGATGCCAGTGTACATTTTTCTGTCAGGTTTGTTCTATTCAAATTATTCGTCGTTTAAGGAATTAATAATTAAGAAAACAAACAGGTATATTATACCTTTGATTTTTTTTAGTGTTCCTGCATTGGGGTTATATAGTTTTTCATTGCCGTATGCTAGCATTCCACAATTTAAAAGCGATGTATATTATTTGATAACGACACTTGATTTTGTAAATGCTAATTCCTCGTTATGGTTTTTAAAAATGTTGTTTTTGCTTGCAGTCTTATGTTATGCATTCGAAAAGGTTTTTAAAAGATATAATGTAGCCATCAAGTTATTGCTTGCTGTTACCATTTCAGGGCTTTGGCATATTGAGGCAAAATACATTTATGAAAGTTATTACAAAGGAGACTGGTCCTTGAAACTGCTGATTGATTCCGATATATCATCAACATTGACTGTTTTTGTTATATTTTACATCGCTTACACCATACGCAGTTTTGTGTTACGTGACAATCATAATAAACTAATTATGACGGTTATTTTGCCTTTTGCAGTGGCTATATTATATATTTTTGCCGATGAAAATGTATATTTTGCACTGGGATTGTTTGGAGAAAATTATTTTAAAGCACTAATGGCTTCATTAGCAGGCATATACATAGTATATTATGTCGGTTATATGATAAGGTATTTGCCATATTTGTCATATCTGGGACGTTATTCTTTGGTTGTATTGTGTACGCATACTATTATTACTTTTATTATGCAGAAATATTTAAATATGAGTAATATGGATGTTGTTTTTGCTGTGATTGTTATTACGGCACCAGCGGTGATTTGGTTATTTACAAGGTATTTGCCGCATTTCACGGCACAGAAAGACTTAATTAAGATTCAAGACAACGGCAAAGTGAAGATTTCTTTCATGGATTGAAAAAAATGTTGTATATTTGCACTCGGAAACAAAAATCTGGCGGGGTGTAGCACAGTTGGCAGCGCGCTACGTTCGGGACGTAGAGGTCGGAAGTTCGAGTCTTCTCACCCCGACAGAAAAGAGGCTTTGTCGTTGATGTTTAATCACGGCGCAGCCTCTTTAAACTTATGCAGGAAGCCCTATATAGACGCATCCGTTTAATAAGATGGCACATTCGGTTAAGCCGCTAACGATAATTAGCCAAAAATAATCCTTGTAAATTGGAATGTTTGCAATAAATAGTCTTGTGTTTCTGTTGGTAAATGATGCTAAATTAATATTTTTCTATTCTAAAAGATGATTGAATAATTGAGACGCAATTACTTCAATCCAAAACAGAGTCGCAAGAATGTGAAGTTGCTTTTCTCGATGAGTTTTGCTATGAACACAGGCAGGTAGATGCCCGATAAAATACTAACGAGATAAAACACCCAAAATAAATATTCATTATAAAACAAATGATACCAAAGCACTATACCCACTAGTGTTTGGAATATAATTGACATCAAATAGATTTGGTAGGTGTAAGACTTGAAGTGACTAAAAAGCGAGGGCTTATATTTGGCGAGTTTCATCGCGATAGATACCATCATGACAATGCCTATAATGGTTTGTAAGAATGAATCGTGTGTAAAGAACCAAGATGCAATATACAAACAAATACTTGATAGCGTTAGCCAATTATCAGATAACCATTTGTATAGTTCGTATCGGAAGCAAGTTATTCCAAGCAAAAAATAAAATAAATACAAAGTCGCTTTGTGAAGCCCAAAGAATTGTGGAAGGTCTATTGGGTTAAAAACCGACAATAGTAGGGTGGTTATTAATAGAATCAACAGGAGAATGTGACTTTTACATGCTAATTTATAAAGAGGGTATAAAAGCATAAACCAACAAAGTGTGGCAATAAACCATAGATGAACTGCCACCCCCTGATATTTATAAAGGTGTTGGAAATAATGACTAAATGTGATATACTCTGGGTTGCTATTTGAGAAACAATCTGCTGCAAAGTCCCAAAATGAGTAGATAATGATAAAGAATACTAAAGGAAGAAGTAGCCGTTTAATTTTATCTTTGTATAGTTCTTTTGTACTCCAATTTTTGGCTATACGACTGAGATAAAGCATTCCGCCAGAGAGAAAAATAAATGTTGGCATACGCAAGGGCTTAAAATAAGAGGCTATTTGAGCACATTCCACGTGGTTTATGCCAGTGGCAAGGTCAATCAGACTCACATGCCACATTACCACTAAGATAATTGAAAGCCCTCTTAAAATATCAATCCAAACGATATGTTTTGTTGAATTATTTGACATATTGTTTGCGAATCAACATGTTTTTGATGTGGGGACGCAGTTTGCCATCTTCAAATAAATTTTTATAGCTAATTTTTGCACAGATACTATGAAGATAATAAGCAATAAAGAAAATAATAATTAGAGAAACAACAAAGGTTGTGGCATTATATGGCATACCAATTAGGCAAAGAGTCTGTAATATCGGGAATCTTGCTAAATACATTTCATAACTATAGTCGGTGACTCTTGAAAGTTTAAATAGAAACGAGGCTTTGTAAGCGATAAACAACAATATGGTTGGCAGCAGAAGGCAATTGAAATAATTTATCCCAAGGACGTAGGTTTGCACGGGAAGAATAATCAGAGCTAAAGCAAATATCCACCATTTTCTTAATACAACAGTCCGATGATTATATAGCAGCACAGGGAAATAAAAGAAAGACAATTCTCCAAAAATCTGATGATTGAGGTCGTAGAAGATTTTTTTCTCGGTGAAATAATAGAGTTGAGAAGTACAAATATCCCAAGTGATTGAAAAAATAATTATAAGGAAGAGTACGATGTTTTTGTTATATCGTTTAATAAGATATGCAACAATTGGGACAGAGAGATAAAACATAATTTCAACCTTGAGTGTCCACAATGATGAGTTGATGTAGGGCAGAGGGTTGTTTTCAAACACCCCAGGCAAGGTCGGTTGCAGAAAATTACCAAAAGCGAGATTGCACAGAAGGTATTTCCATGTCGTTTTGCAGGATAAGAAGTCAATTATAGGCATAGTTGTTAGAATAATGCCCATAATGAATCCGCAAACAACGGCAATGAAATAAGCTGGATAAATTCGCAAGAAGCGTTTTAAGAAGAATTCCCTAATTGAGCAAGATCTTTCATAACTATTGAAAACAAGCACACCACTGATTATGAAAAAACCTTGCACTAAATACAACCCGTTGAATAATGTATTCTCATTGCCATTAATTAAAAAAAAATGGTTACAGAAAATGCAAAAGAAGAATAAATATCGCAACAAGGTAAAGCAGTTCTCTCTACTTCTCTCGGTATCTGTTGTTGACATTTTGTGGAGTCCTTCTGCTTATAGGTATTCGTCGCCGTAGTTGAGTTTCACTTCGTTGACGTAGAGGCGTATTTTCTGCTCTTCGGATTTTGGCACGATGAGCAGCACGTCGTCGGCATCGGCAACGATGTAGTCGTGCAGGCCTGAAGCCACCACAAGTTTGTCGCTTTTCATTGCGATGATGTTGTCGGTGCTATTAAACAGGAGCGCTTTGCACTTTTGTGTCACGTTGCCGTCGGTGTTTTTTAGGGAGTTGTCGTAGAGCGCACCCCATGTGCCTAAGTCGCTCCAACCGAACTCAACACATTCAACATACACGTTTGGTGCCTTTTCCATCACGGCGAAGTCGATTGAGATGTTTGGACAAGACGGGAATACCGATTCGATGTATTCGTTTTCGCGTTCTGTGCCAAATGCGGTGATGTCGCTTTCAAAGTTGTCGGTGATGTCGCTGGCATACTTGCGCAAGGCGTTGATGATGGTTTTCACTGGCCAGAGGAACATGCCCGAGTTCCACATAAATTCCCCGGTTGAGATGAACACTTTTGCAAGTTCGAGGTCGGGTTTTTCGGTGAATGTTTTCACCTTTTTCACTGAGCCTTCACATTCGTCGCCCACTTGAATATAGCCGTAGCCGGTTTCGGGTCGGTTAGGCTCAATGCCGAGTGTGAGCAGCACGTCGCGGTTGTCGATGAATTCAAATCCGCGCAAGATGCATTTGCGGTATTCGTCCACTTTGAGGATTAGGTGGTCGCTTGGTGCCACCATTATCTTGGCATCTGGGTTAATTGCATAGATGTGATAGGCTGCCCAGGCAATACATGGGGCTGTGTTGCGGCGAGCCGGTTCGTAGAGTATTTGGTTATCGGCAACGTCAGGCAGTTGCTCGTGAATCAGGTTGGCATATCGCTTGTTGGTTACGAGCAATATGTTTTCTTTTGGCACTATGCCTTGTATTCTGTCGTAACTCATCTGTAGCAATGTGCGTCCGGTTCCAAAGAAATCGATGAATTGTTTTGGGAGGTCGGTGCGGCTGTACGGCCAGAATCGGCTGCCCACGCCTCCGCACATTATCACGCAATATCTATTGTTCATGTGTATTCTGGTTTATTTATGAAATTCTTTGCTAATATAATAAATAAACGTGATATGCCCAATATTAGTTTGCAAAATTACCCCAATTTTAGTTAAATGTTGTGGGTGGATGTGTTGTGGGTGATTTGTGGGCGGTTAATACGATAGTAAAATGATTAGGATAATCACCAGCGCTACAATTATCAGATATGCCAAAAAAGGTGCCTTTTTGCTTCGGCCAACGGGCTTTCTCATCTGTCCGAAGTCAGCGTGCCGGTAACTGGGCATATATGGCACTTGACGAGGAATTGGCTGACGGATTTGTTGCGGCTGTTGTGTGGTGGTGTGAGCAGGTCTGGCTTGACTGTGCTGCTGGGTGGCGTTTGTGTTGCCGGTTTTCAGGCGATACCCGCAGATAGGGCAGAAGTTGCATGTGCCGCTCAGTTGCGCACCACAATACTGGCAATGGGTCACTGTCGTTTGCATCGCAACGCCTGGCAGTGTGTTGCCGTAGGAGTATTGTTGGGTTGTTTGGTGGTTTGTGTGAGGCTTGCTTGGGTCGCCCACATATTCTGACAGGCAGCAGGGGCACACAATCACGTTGCCTTGGCTGTTGAGTTCGTCATCCGACAGTTCTACCTCTTTGCCGCAGTGGGGACATTTATATTTCATTTTTGTGGATTTGGGCTAAGTTGGTGTGTGGTTTAGGCTTCGTAGTGGATTATTGCTTTGACAGCCACATGCCAACGGCCGTTTTCGCAGCGGGCTGTGCCGTCGCGGTCGGTCACGATACGGCTTTTGCCGTTGGATATTTGTATGCCGTTACCGGTGCAGGCTCTTACGAGATTTTCGGTTGGCATCATCAAAGCAAAGTGATGCACGTCGGCGTTGTCGATTACGCGGTAGGTGCCTGTGATGCCGTCGAATGTGCAAAGTTCATAGATTGAATTGCCTATTTCCAACTCCTCGGTTGCGCGCATGAAGTAGTCGTTAGAGTCGGGTTTTGCAAGGTAGTATTTCTTTGGCTCAACCACTGCTTCGGGACTTTCGTCGGTGTCGGCATTGTTTGCGGGGCTGTCGGGTTCGTTAAACGATATTGAACTGTCGCCTTCGCTGGCGCGCCGTTTGTTCACTTTGTAGGTCACCCGGTTAAGGTCGGTGGTTATGTTTTTCGAGAACTTTTCGAACTGTGAGGCAATCTTCTTGGTTTTGTAGTCGAGTTCCTTTTTCAGTTCGGCATTTTCACGACGTGTCATAAATGCCAAGTAGAGAGCCAAGGCAGCAATGATGAACAGCACGATGTCGATAATCATGCCCACGCCTCTGGTTTCGCTGTTGGCAGCGTTGTCGGCAGTGGCATTAATCACCATTATTGAGTCGGGCTGTGCAGCATCGGTTTCGGGCACTGGCGTGTCGCCAGCCGGTTGAGCGGTAGAGGATGCTGGTGACGCCGGTGATTGCTTGTCGGGATGCGTAGCAATGTAGTCGTTCAGTTTGCGCACAACGCCATTTGGCTGGGTATATTCACTGGCGATGTCTTTGAGGTCTTGAATGGTGCCAGGCGACGATTCTTTGCCCTTGAGGGCAGAATAAACGGCTTTCCATTTCGAGTTTTTATACACCTGATTGAGGTCGTCGAGCGTGTAATCTACAGGAAATTCGTTTTCAGGGTGCCCGTAACGTCCGTCGAGAGCAGCATTTTGCCCCACAATGGCAATGCCACGTTTCCATTGATTTGGCGTCAACGGTTTTTCCGACGTTCCGGCATCGGTTTGTGCAAACGAGGCAACTGTAATTATCATGCCCAAGGCAAAAATTGTAATCACTGACAGAATACGTTTCATCTCCTTCAAGTTCATTTCAAATCTTACTAAAAAATGTTGTGCGACTATGTTATGTGTCAACTAATTCCATATTTGCTAATCACCTCATGGCAGAGGTTGGTGAGCAAATTGTGCCTGATTATGCCAATCACAGGATAGAAGAATGGCACGTCTTCCACCACATCGGTATCGCTGTATCGACCGCAAAGATAACTATTGATGCCGGCGGTGAGATAGTTCGCAACGTCGTCGTTCATCACCTTGGCAAAAATTTCTTGCTCTTTTTTGTCGATGCCAAATTCATCACATACGTCAGGCGTTAGCAAAGATACAAAGAAATGGTTAAACATCACCACTTTGTTGACAATTGTTGCACGAATTTCTGTATTATTTATGTCTCCGAAGGTCAATTCGCGGCTTCCGAGCATCGAATAGCAGAATTTCAGTTTGTTGATGTTGCGAGGCGAATACATTTCGCTGTTCTCTTGACCTTCGAGGCGTTTGTTCTCGAGGCGCACGCCTCCGCGGCATGTGATTTGCTTTGGTTGGTCTTTCTCAACTTTCACGGCAAAGCGTTCGGTGTAGGTTGAGTTCCACACCCGTTCGATGATTGTTCGGGTGAGTTCTTCAATCTGGCTTGTGTTGCCTATGATGTTCAGTATTTTAGAGCCGGTACCGCTGAAATAGACTTGCTTAGGCATGATTTGGTTGCGCGACTTCATCATGTTAGCGATGTAGTAGATAATAGCGGCGTAGAAATACATAAACACAAGTCGGCGGTGCTCATCGTTTCGCAGGAGCGAATTGTAGGAGAACAGTTTGCGGTCGATTTCGCGGCGTGTTGACAGTTCTTCAACATTCTCAATGGAGAACAGGAATGCGTTGATGTCCTCGCTGCGTTTGCCTTTCATGAGGTCGAGCAGGATGCTGTTGAGGTAAGCGAGGTCGGCGTTTTTCTCAATGAGTTTGCTGAAGTAACTGGTGTAGTGTGCCAGCAGCGGATTGTTGTCGGCATCGTTGCTGGCGAATCCGTCGCCAAAAACGGCATCGCCGGCAAATCGGAACGATGAAATGATGGTGGGTTCGGTGCGCATGCCGTCGGGTGTGGGCTGATACACCACCACGTCGCTTGTGCCGCCGCCGATGTCGATTGAAACGTAACTGCTGCCTGCCACTTGCGCTCCGGTATAGTAGAACGCAGGCGCAATCGATTCGGGATATACCCGCAGATTGCTCTCGTCACCACCGATGTAGGTGTTGTAGAGCATTGTCCACACGTCGTTGAGTCGACGGCGGTCGGCTCCGCCCATAGCCACGGGGTAGAAATAAACCACCTCGGTGGCGGCAAGGTCGGCGCGTTCGAGCAGGGCTTTGGCTTTGATGAGCATCATTATTTCGCGCAGAAATTCTTGCGAGAGGGTGGTGTCGCCGTTCCACTTTAGCCCGGTGTGTACGCTATAGCCCTGAAAATATTTTCGTTCGTACATGAACGGAATGTTCACGTTGCGGAACAGGGCGTTTCCTGCCGAGTTTTCGTTGGCGGAAAGGGCTGAACGCAAAGGAAAACCGTAGAGTTGCCCGATGGTTCGTGGCAGGAATTCAACATTTTGCAAGGTCTCAGCCGAGTCGAGAGCGCCGGGTTTGAGCAGCGTAGCCACCAGGGTGTTGTCGGTGCTTTCGTTGAAGTCGAGCGGTTGCGAGTCGCGTCCGCGTTCGGCATATTCCACGTGTGAGTTTGTGGTGCCGAAGTCCACGGCAAAAATCATCTTCTTTGTTGAAGGCTCGTAGTGTTGCCACATAGGCACTGCAATGCCGGTGAAAATGCCTAATTCGCAGTTCAGTGTTGCTTCAATGAAGTCGAACGAACCATCTACATCGTAGTAGGTGGTTTGGCAGAATGAGTTTTCGGTGCGAGTGCCTTCCACCACCGATATGCCCGATTCGTTCATGCCGTTGGCAAGGAATCGCAGGTGGCATTGTGCGTCGCGCATCTGCGAGAACTGCTGAATGGTGTAGTTGTCGCGATGGTTGGTGCGCACAAATGGGAATATTGCTGCCGACATCACACGGTGAGCCACAATGCGACCGGTGCCGCGACGCTCGTCGAATTGCCACGATGCGTCGGATATTGGCAGATAGGTGCGGGTGAGTTCGATGAATTTCTTTTTCACCGGAATACGCAGGCTCACTTTCACGCTGCCGTCGGTGTTCTCTTCGATGTCGAACATATTGCGACCGAGAATGCGTTTAGGCAGGTCGTCGGCGTTGAAATATTTGAAGAATGTGGGCGTGAGCGGAAGCAGATAGCCTTTCTTCGACAAGCCGCCTGTGTTCACCAGGTTGCCGTCGAAAAAGTGGTCGGCATCGAGTTCGCCGCTCAGTTGCACAATAGAGTCGCAAAGGAGGTCGGATGTGGTGATGAAAGGATAGCGGATGGCAGTGTCGGGCAGCATACGCTCGTCGATAGGCGTGTTGGCAGCCCACACCTCGGTTGAACTGTCCCAGATTTTGTCGACATAACGGTATTGGTCGATTTGTCCGTTGAAATTGCCGCGAAGCACAAGCGGAAGTTTTGCGCCGTCGGGTTGTTTGCGGCTCGGAGCAATCACAAAATCGCTGTCGGCAACATTCGCCAATATGTTCAACGCGCGTTTGCGATAGAATTGAGCGCCCAACACATTCACTGTGTGGTCACCGGAGAAGGCATTGAACGTACATTCGAGGCGTTCTTTCACTGCCAAAGCATTCTCGCGCACGAGAGCCGACGGATTGGGCAGCGCAGCAATGATTCGCTGATAAAGGTCGGTGCGGCTTTGGCGTATTTGGTCAAGGCACACAAGCATATAGTCGTAGACGCCGCCCATGCGTTCACGCAGCACAGGGAAGGCGTTGAACAACAGATACAGATAATAAACAAAATCGGCATCGCGTTGCCACAGGTGGCGTATGGTTGAGAACAACGACACCCCTTGCTCCACCTTGATGCTTTCGATGTTGCCAAGCCCTGGAGCAGCCATTGTGAGCGACGCAGGCGACGTGCCGCCGATGGCAACATTGTCCCACAGCAGGATATACCAGTCGGTGAGAATGTCGAAGTTGTACACCGAATCGCTGTCGAGGAACAATTGGAGTGTTTCGCCGTAAAGGCGGTGTTCAGGTGCGCCTTTCAGCACCTCGAGTTGTTCGTTACGGTTCCAGCGCACAATTCGCAGGTAGTCCTTATGCGTTTCGTAGTTGAAAAAGATTTGTGCCACATCAAGGGCGTCCGACACCAGACGCTCGTTCATCAGCGACGAGCGCAAGCGGGTTGATGCGAGCGAATCAAAGGCGTTCTTCACCAAGTCGAGTTGTGCAAAAGGGCTCGGTATGGCGGTTCGCGGACATTCCGAAAGACCTCCGTTCGGGTCGCGTATGGCGCGTATGTCGTCGTCGGTGTAGGGTTCTACTGGCACCCAGTCTTCAACACTTGTTTTAGTGGTTTTGTTACTGTAAGATAATATGTTGCTCATAATTGTAATCTTGTTGGGTGAAGTGCGCGTTGCTTAGTTGATGTTCTCGTATTTCTCGTCGACGAGCGTGTCGGCAGCCTTGTTGAAGAGGTCGAGCAGTTTCAGCGGCTCGCCACCTTTCACGTAGGTGTTGCTGTCGCGGCTTAGTTTGTTCATCTGCGAGATAAACGAGTCGCTTGAGATGGATGCTCTGCCCAGTGGCCAAGAGCGTTTTTTAGTCTGCACGCCGGCAATGGCGGTGTTCATGTTCAGGTCGCCGATGTTGAAGATGTGCACGCTGCGCATGTTGTCGGCCATCTCGCCAATCCAGTCGGCATAGGCGCGCATGAATTGCTCGTCGAGTATGCGATAGAATTCGGTAGCGAAAAAGTCGCCGGTGATTTTAGGCGAGTCTTCGGTGAATCCGCGTCCGATGGCAGCCTTCAAGCCCGACCGCAGGAAGATGAAAAGCAGGTGAAACTTAACTAGCGGTTTGTAGACCATGCGGCGGGTTTCGGCGCCGAATGCGCTAAAATCGAGGTCAGATACGTCTTTGTCGAGACCGTATTCATAAGCCAGAGTGGGCATCGGGTAGCCGTTGGGGTCGCACAGGCGGTCGTTAGCGATGCCGGCAAAGCGCAGAGGCGACAATGCCCCCACAAATTCCACTAAATGGGCGCGGTTGCGTTGTCCGTTTTCGCCCGGGTCGTAGATGTAGGGCTTCGATGTCACTTGGTCGCCCACATAGAACAGCGCATTAATTGCATATCGGCTGTCGTTGGTGAGCGTCTTATTGTAGTAGTGCAGAGCCGATTGCGTTTTCACCACAAAATCGGCTTTGTTGATTCGAGAATCTTCGCTGTGCTCAATGTTGAAGTAGGGCAGCACGGTGAGTGCACCTATTGGTGCGCGTCGCAGCACGTCCTTGTTGCTGATGTCGAGATTTTCGGCGTGGCGTATGTTTTTCACCAGTATGGGGAATCCGGCAGCACCGGTGCCGCCGAAGATTGAACTCACAAAGAATATGCGGTCGCCAGTGTTGAACACGTTGGCAAATGCCTTAAATTCGTCGCTGTCCTTGATTTGATTGAGAGCCACCGAACCGATGTTTGGCGACCCCACAAAGCCTATGCGCATCTTGTTTTCAAGTTGATAATCGGCAAACAGCAGCGAGGTGAGAGCCTGATTGGGCTCGTTCATGGTGTTGTAGTTGATGTATTCGCGGAACTTGTTTTGCTCCACAGCAGCCAGATTGCACACCGGCGTGCGGTTCACCTGAATCGACGAATCGGTGAGGATGTCGCTCAGCAGAGTGATTTTGGTGGCAAAGAAACCGTTGGCGTCGACCGCTTCGCCATAGAGTCGCTTGCGCAACGTGCGATAGTCGCTCAGCAACTTTTCGGTGCGTTTGAGGTCCTCGTTTGCCTTATGTGGGTCGATGATGATGGGCACAATCTCAAATCCGCTCAGTGGACGGCCGTTTTCGTCGAGGGGCTTGATGCCGGCTGCCGACATCATCACCAGCGACTTCAGCACGCGCGAACCGGTGCCTCCAATTGCAAAAATATATAGTCTCATGTTAATGATTTTGCTTGATGTTTAGTGTGGGAAAGTGAAACGGTTAATCAGAATGGCGAGTGACGGCAGTTGCTGCTCCACCAGCGCACCGAGAATGTGGCAATCACGAACATTGCCAGTGTGAAAAGCAGATGGCAAATAATCATTTGCAAAGATTCGCTCAGATACATAAGCCCGTATTCGTTAAACACCGACTCGTTGCACACCACGCAGGCGGCAGGGGCTGCCACCAAACTCACAATGAGCATTATGAGCCAATGCGGCCAGCGGTCGAACTTAACCGAATTAATCAGGTAGTAGTAAATCAGGTTCATAACCCAGGTTACGCCCACAATAATGAGTGCGAACGACGAGTAAAGCCCGTGATTATACAACTCGTTGGAATAGCCTCCGTCGAAATATTTCACAGCCTCATATATTTCAGCCGGCATAAGCATGAATATCACGGCAATCACAATGCCTATTGCTAAAAAAACGAGACTTTTCACATTCTTGTTCATGATTTTGCTATGTTATGTTTCAATTATAGGTTTGTTATGAAATATAATTTTTTTATGGAAATTGTCGGTGTCGCCAAGCTTTTTGCTATTTTTCCACTTCAACGGTGATTGCAGTGTAGTTGTCGCCGCCGTGGGTGTAAGCAGAATATATTCCGCGCATAAAGGGCTCGAGGGCAAATGTGGTTTCGTTGAATTGCGGAAGGTCGGCACGGCTGTCGTCGCGGCTGCTGCTTTCGACAATCCAATCGGGGAAATCGTTCTTGATGCTCACCACCACCTGGTCGCGGCTTGTTTGTGGCGTGCCAGTGAGGGTGATGACGTGCGTTTTGCCTTCAAGGTAACTTTTCATGTTGCCTCCACGCTGTTCGGCACTGATGGGAGCGATTTCAATAGTGTAGCCGCTTGCCGATGTAACGGTGTAGTTTGCTGCATCGCACAGGAAACGGTCGGTTTTGCCCAGTTGGCTGAGGTCGGCAGCCATGCAGAAACGCAGTTTGCCGGTGGCGCGGTCTTCCTCACAGCGTTCAAGGCGCAGTTTGCCGTCGCGAGCCACACGGAAACGGCCCTTGCAGCCGTCCCAGTTGGGGAGCAGCGACACATCCACTCCGGTTTGCGGCTGATTGAAGCGATAGGTGTGCTCGGCTTGGCTCAGGTTGGCAAATCGCTTGAACGAATCGTCGGTGGTGATGCGGTCAATCACGCGGCTGTCGGCAATAACCATCACATAGAACGGGCGGTCGCCGTCGTATCGCCACGATGCGCCGTTATAGGGGTAATATGTGCCGTGATAACTGCCACGCACTTTGCTAAGGATTACTGCCTTGTCGGGGTAATGCTTAAACACGTCGGTGGCAAGGCTGTTCACCTCGTTGAAAATCTTCTCGGTGCTCACGTTGTGTGTGTCGCGAGGCGAGTATATCATATCGCTCACCAGCACAGCCACGTCGTCGCTGCCTTGCTTGCTGAGTATGGTGCGCAGAATTTCGCCGAAGTCGGTGTAGCGGGCGTCGCCGATATTTGCTGTGGTGGCGTAGATGTTTTTATCTTTCAAGAAGTCGCCCACAGGCGCATTGTAATCGTAGATGCCATCGTTCACAATTGAGATGCTCACGTTGCTGTTGGCAGCAGCGCCATCGGGAACGGGGAAGAAATTTATTAGGTCGTTCACCACCTTTTTCAATTCGCCGCCGCCTTGTGTGGCATCGTAGGCGGTCATGGAGCCGCTGCGCTCAAGATAGATGCTCAGGTGCAAAGGTCGTATGCCGTAGGCGGTTACGTTCCAGGTACGTGGCGGACGCAGCCTGCTGCCAATGGCATTGATGTATTCGTTAAGTGCAGAGGCATCCACATTGCCGTCGGCGTCGATATAATCGGCGTATTCGCGGCTGTCGGAACAAATCAGTTGGCATATTTGTTGAAATCGGGTTTCTGTGGTGTCGCCTTCGAGAAGCGCCTGTTTGACTTGCTTCTCCAAACTTCCGCCTCCGCAGCCCGATAATGTTGCAAGAATGATGGCTGCAAGGGCTGCAGCACCTCGGTTGATAATACTTAATGCGTTAGTCTTCATTGTTTTAACATTCGTTTGTCGGTGGTTGGCAAAAAGTAACCATTTAATTTGCAAATATAACGATTTAGCATCTAATTAACTGCCGTTAAATAGGAAATTTTTTTGCCAATGCGTTGATATATAAAACACAAAATGGGCATAATGATTAATTCACACGCCTTTTAGACGAGGCATGCGGGAAGATTAGTTGCATTAAAATGTGGAAGATTAACCTTTTTTATGGGTTAATGGCGTTGGCAGCGATGATTGTTTCAAAGATTTGCCGATTCCACTTCGTGGCGCAGGTCGTAGTGGTTGCGCTGGGCTTCGAAATCTGATGGGGCGGTGCGCAAACGCTGGGTGTCAACGAGCGGATTATATGATTCGGCAATGCGTTGCAGGGTGACATTTGCCGCGCCGGCAGTAGGCGTTTTGGGGTCGACAGCCTTTGGCTGAATGTGCCAGCCGAAATGGGCGTTGAGTTGGTCAATCACCATTGCTGTGCCTCGGGTCTTGCCTTCGGCTGAATAGCCGGCAATGTGTGGCGTGGCAACGAAAGCGCGTTGCAGCAGTTCGGCATTGATGTTTGGTTCGCCTTCCCAGCAGTCGATAGCCACTTGCAGCCGCGGGTTGATGCGCAGGTGACGCACGAGGGCTTCGGTGTCGAACACCGGACCGCGTGCGCTGTTGATGAGCAGCGAACAGTGTTTCAACTGATTGAGAAACTGCTCGTTGCAGATGTGGTGAGTGGGATGCTCGCCATTGGTGGTGAGTGGGGTGTGGAACGTGATGATGTTGGCTTCGGCAGCAATTTGTTGCAGACTAACAAACTGCTGTGGCCCTTCGTTTAAGGCTCGTGGTGGGTCGCACAACAGCACTCTAAAGCCACACTCTTTGGCAAAACGAGCCACAATGCTACCCACATGGCCCACGCCCACCACGCCAAGTGTGAGCTTCTGGGGCAGGGCTTCGCCTGTGGCAGAGATGTGGCGAGCCACGGTTGAAAGAACATACTGCGCCACTGCCGGTGCGTTGCAGCCGGGAGCATTGCAAACCGTAATGCCTCGGTTGCGGCAATAGGCGAGGTCGATGTGGTCGGTGCCTATGGTGGCGGTGCCGATGAACTGGCACCGGCTGCCGTCGAGCAGGGTGTTGTTGCAGCGTGTGCGCGTGCGAATGATTAGCGCATCGGCTTGGGAAACGCTTTGGGCGGTGAATTGTTCCGGCTCGAGATATTGCACCTCGGCATAAGGCTCAATCAAGCCTTTGATGTAGGGTATATGGCTTTCAACGAGAACTTTCATAACGAGCAGACGTGAGAGGATGGGTTACATGATGTGGGTTGCCACACGCAGAGCCACCGCCACCAACAGCAGCAAAATCATGGCGATATAGCGGCGTGTGTGGGTGTTGATGGTGAAGAAATGGGCAAACTGCACGCCGAGGCACAAATGAAGCACCGGCAGATAGTTGAATGCGTTGCGATAGTCGATTGCAAGCATTAAGGTGGTGAATGCCGAGAGGTAGACAAAAAATCCGTTGTAGGCACGCACTTGCAGTTTGTAGGTGATGATGTGAAACAGGTTGGCGCAAACAAGCCCAATGGTGAGCAGGGCAAGCAACACCATGCCTATGATGTTGATGTGCATTTGCGGCCGCTCGAGCACGGTCCAAAAACTTTCGTACGACGGCAAAGCGAAGTTGTTGAAATCGGCAAGATTCAGCCCCAACACAATCCAGAACGGGGTGACAATGCCAATAATCATGGCGAGGAAACTGCGCAGATTCATCACTTTCATGAGCATAAAGCCAAGAGCCACCACCGGGAGCAGATAGATGAAAGCATACTGAAACATGCTGAAGGTGGCTATCACGCCAAATGCGGTGAACACGTTGCGCTGCGAGCGTCGTTGCTGAAACGAGGCAAACATGATGAATGAGATGATAATTACAGCAAGACAGATAAGGGTGCCGGAATACAGCCTGCCCGAGGTGATGGGGTTGCTGGCTGTGAGCATCAGAAACACCGATGCAAAAACCCACGTCACTGAGCGTATGAAATTGAATGTCTTGTTAAGTGCCACCATCAATATCGCCACCACGAGGATGCAGGCGCTGTTGAGCACCACCGACATTGTTGCGCCCGAGATGCCCTGTGCCACCGACTGAAAGAAAATGCCGTGGCTGTTGTTGGTGCTCAGTTTGTCCTGCCAGATGGTGCAGTCGAGATAGGATATTGCTATAATGACAATAGCCATAAGCAGGGTGAAAACCTTGCTGTTGAAAAAATCGTTGATGCTGTTTTCTCGAAAATTCATCGTTTGCGTGCTGCTTGAAATATAATGCAAAACTGCCCGTGATGGCGGCATGCCAACCTTTTGCGATGGCGTGAGCGGTGCTGCCGGCAAGGACAGTTTTGCCATATAAACAACCGGGGTTGGAGAGCGAATTTGCCGCTATCGTATTTAGCCCCGGCTGGTAATTGCCTGATGGGTTATTTGAGGTCGAACCCGATGTCGCGGCGGAAATATTTACCTTCGAAATCGATTCGTGCAATGTTTTCCCACGATTGGCGCAAAGCCTCGTCTTTGCTGTTGCCGTAACTGCTCACTGCCAGTACGCGTCCGCCCGAAGTGGCAAATGAGCCGTCGGCGTTGAGTTTGGTGCCGGCATGGAACACGGTGCTGCCTTCCACCTTGTCGAGCCCGGTGATTGTTTTGCCTTTGGCGTAACTGCCGGGGTAGCCGCCCGACACCATCATCACCGTTACGGCATATCGCGGGTCGATGTCGACGCTCTTGCTCTGGAGCGTGCCTTGAGCAGTGGCTTCGAGCAGGTCAACAAGGTCGTTCTTAATTCGCAACATAACCACCTCGGTTTCGGGGTCGCCCATGCGCACGTTGTATTCAATCACCATCGGGTTGCCTTCCACGTTGATGAGTCCGAGGAATATGAAACCACGGTAGGTGATGCCTTCAGCCTTGAGGCCTTCGATGGTGGGCACAATGATTCGGCTGTTCACTTTGTCCATAAACTCTTGGTCGGCAAAACTTACTGGCGAGATAGCGCCCATTCCGCCGGTGTTCAGCCCGGTGTCGCCTTCGCCAATGCGCTTATAGTCCTTTGCCACCGGCAGAACATGATAGTTGTTGCCGTCGGTGAGCACAAACACCGAACATTCAATGCCCGAGAGGAATTGCTCGATTACAACGGTTGAACTCGAAGCGCCGAACATGCCGCCGAGCATCTCTTTGAGTTCGCGTTTTGCTTCGTCGAGCGTAGGCACGATGAGCACACCCTTGCCGGCAGCAAGCCCGTCGGCTTTGAGCACATAAGGTGCTTTCATGCTTTCAAGAAAGCGGTAGCCTTCATCGATGTTGTCGGCGGTGACGCTCAGATAGGCGGCTGTTGGTATGCCGTGGCGTTGCATAAATCCTTTAGCAAAATCTTTGCTGCCTTCAAGTTGCGCACCTGCTTTGCTCGGACCCACAATCATCACATCAGACACTTGGGGGTCGGCTTTGAAGTAGTCGTAGATGCCGGCAACCAGAGGGTCTTCGTTGCCCACAACCACCATGTTGATGTGGTTGTCGATAACGAATTGTCGTATTGCATCGAAATCGAGTGGCGACATTGCCACGTTTTCGCCGTAGGCGCCGGTGCCGCCGTTGCCCGGAGCAATGTAGAGTTTGCCTGTTTTAGGGCTTTGGCTCATTTTCCAAGCCAACGCACATTCGCGGCCGCCAGAGCCAAGAAGCAAGATGTTGAGTTTGTCCATTTTTGTGATGAAAATAGTTTATGAGTGAGAGTGTGATAGGGTTATTATCGCTGTTTATTCGTTGTCGCCGTTGTTGGTGTTACCGCCTTCGTTGCCGGTGAGTTTTTTCTTCCAGCCGCGGCGGCGCAACGGATTGAGTTGGATTTCGCTGTCCTTCGACAGTTGCGGTTCTCGGAACTTCACAACGCGTTTTGAAAACTCCTCGTTGTGTACGAATTGGCGTGGACGTTCAGCCTCGTCGTCATCGCGGCGGAAGCGACGGTCGTCATCACGGCGGAAACGACGGTTATCATCATCGCGGCGGAAACGTCGATTGTCGTCGCGACGGCGTTCGCTGCGGTTTTCATCGTCGTCGTTGAAGCGGAAATGGCGCGGGCGGCGTTCTTCCTTATCGTCATCGAAATGACGTGGACGGCGCTCGCTCTTGAATGTTTCTTCAAACTTGCGTTTGCGGTAAGGCTTATCCTCGCCTTTGCGGCGTGTGAAGTCGGTGTCCTTAATGCTGCCGCCTTGCTTGCGCAAGTCGTCGTATTTGCCCTCGAAGATGGCGTATTCGCGCAACTCACATTCGAGGTCGCCGTTGAGCAGCGGCATTTTCACTGATGGTTTGAGCCCTACGCAGTCGAAAAGTTCTTCTTTATATCCAATAATCCATGCCTTGTAGCCGCGGAACACGCGCTTTAAGCGTTCGCCGATGTCGTGGTATAATCCTTCCATATCCTCAACGGCAATTCGTTCGCCATAAGGCGGATTTGTAACCAACATGCCGTTTGGCTCCACTTCCTCGATGCTTTGAATAGAGCGACATTCGAGGTCGATGTATTTCCCCACGCCGGCACTCTTGATATTGCGTTCGGCAATAGCCACAGCCTTTGGCGAGATGTCGCTACCCAAAATGCGGAAAGCAAATTCGCGCTCGTTGCTGTCGTCGTTGTAAATCTGCTCGTAAAGGTCGGCATCGAAGTCCTCCCAATTCTCGAAAGCAAAGCCTTGACGGAACACGCCAGGATTGATGTTGGCAGCCATGAGAGCAGCCTCAATAAGGAAAGTTCCCGAGCCGCACATTGGGTCCACCAGGTTGCATTGACCATCCCATCCGGCAAGTTTGAGAATACCGGCAGCCAACACCTCATTGATGGGTGCCTCGGTTTGTGCCACGCGGTAGCCGCGTTTGTAGAGCGGATCGCCGCTGGAGTCGAGCGAGAGAGTGACCTCTTTGCCGGCAATGTGCACATTGAACTGCACGTCGGGATTGTTGAGGCGAATCGACGGGCGTTCGCCGCATTGCTCGTTGAAGAAGTCGGCAATGGCGTCTTTCACGCGGTAGGTTACGAAACGCGAGTGGCGAAATTCTTCGCTGAACACGGTGGTATCGATTGAGAACGTGTGGTTCACCTTCATCACCTCGTTCCAGTTGAATCGCTTCACAGCCTCGTAGAGTTCGTCGGCATCGCTGGCAAGAAACTTATATATTGGTTTGAGAATACGCAAAGCAGTGCGGCAGCAGAAGTTGGCTTTGTAGAGCACCGCCTTGTCGCCGGTGAAACTCACCATGCGTCGGCCTTCCTCCACGTTGTTGGCACCAATCTGCCTCAATTCTTCGGCAAGAACGCCTTCCAGTCCCTGGAAGGTTTTGGCAATCATTTCAAATTCCATAAATCAAAGATAAATAATGGTGTGGGATGGATGTTTATAATGTTTTTTAATTTATTTCGTAACTAAGGTGAGGCAGCCTTGTCAGCGGTGCTGCACAATCATTTCGCCGTCGGGCACATCGCAAGTCACCCACATGTTGCCGCCAATCACGGCATTGTTGCCGATGCGTATGCGGCCCAAGATGGATGCGTTGCTGTAGATAATCACGTTGTCGCCCACAATAGGGTGGCGAGGCACGCCTTTAACAGGTTTGCCGTCGGAGTCGTAATCGAAACTCTTGGCTCCTAAAGTAACTCCCTGATAGATTTTCACGTTGCGCCCAATGATGGCAGTGGCTCCAATCACCACGCCAGTGCCGTGGTCGATGGCAAACCGTTCGCCAATGGTAGCAGCGGGATGAATGTCGATGCCCGTCTCGCAGTGGGCGGCTTCGGTAATCATGCGTGGAATGATGGGTACGCCGAGTTTAAGCAACTCGTGCGCAACGCGATAGTTGAGAATGGCGCGAATGGCAGGATAGCAATAAATCACCTCCTCGTGGCTTATGGCGGCAGGGTCGCCGTCGTACATTGCCTCAACATCGGTGTGCATCACTTGGCGTATTTGCGGCAAACGGCTGATGAGTTGCTGTGCAATGTCCTCGGCGCGTTGATGCAAATTGGCGGTTTCTTCCTCGGTTCGGGTTTTCTGTTCGATGCACAGCCCTGCCAATATCTGATTTTCGAGTGCCGTTTTGAGTTGCTCGCACTCGATGCCGATGCGATACTCCAAACTGAACACGTTCACGTCGTCTTTACCAAAAAAACCGGGGAAAATCAGAGAACGGCAAAGAGTGATAATCTCACCAATCAGTTCCCAACTGGGCAGCGGCTCGCTGCCGAGATGCAGGTGGCACATACGCCTGGCTGCCGTGCCGTGCGTGAGGGTTTGAATGGTTGCCTTCAATTCTTCTTCGTGCCTATAAGTGTTGTAACTCATCGTTTGCCAATATTTTGCTGCAAATTTACACATAATCTGTGATATTTCGGCATCGACACTCACAAAAAGATTTAGAAGCGAAAAGTATGAAAGACGAAAATCAATGGAAGCATCCGTTTTATTGTTTCATTTTGTTGGGAGAATGGGTTGTTATCGTTATTTTTGTGAAAGAATTTGGCTATTCTTCATTATTGTCGATTTGTTTTTTATGAAAAGAAATGAGATATATCAGGCAAGACCGTTTGTAAAGTGGGCAGGAGGGAAAAAGCAGCTTCTGGGTGATATAAAAGAGTTATTGCCTCGTGATTTATCACAGAGGGAAGATATGATTTATGTTGAACCATTTGTTGGTGGAGGAGCTGTGCTTTTTTGGATTCTGCAGGAATTTCCAAATATTAAAAGAGCTGTTATAAATGATATAAATGCAGAATTAATTTGTGCTTACAGAGTTGTAAAAACGGATGTTGACAATCTAATCATCGAGTTGGCTCGACTTGAAGCAGAATATCTTCCACTTGATGATGTGTCCAGAAAAGATTTTTATATTGCTCAACGCCAGAGGTTCAACAAACATAATAATTCGGATGTAGAGACTGCAGCATTATTTATTTTCCTCAATCGGACTTGCTTTAATGGACTGTATCGTGTAAATTCTAAAGGGAAGTTTAATGTTCCACATGGGAGATATACGAATCCAAGGATTTGCGATGCAGAGACATTGAGGGCCGATTCTGCTATTCTACAACGTGTTGAGATTCTTTGTGGCGATTTTGCACAAACAGGTAAATATGCAGATGATAATGTCCTGTATTATTTTGATCCACCATATCGTCCTTTAACTGAGACTTCTGCATTTACTTTCTATGCGAAAGACGGTTTTGATGATGCTGAACAGACACGGTTACGTGATTTTTGCGAGCAGATAGCAACACATAAATCTTTGTTTGTGGCAAGTAATTCAGACCCTCAAAATGTAAATAATGGAGATGATTTCTTTGATCATCTTTATAATAGATTTTCCATTAAACGAGTTTCTGCTGCGAGAATGATTAATTCAAAAGGAAATGGGCGTGGATCAATTTCCGAAATAATGATTTCTAATGTTGCCAATGCTTACTGATATGAGAAACTTTGATACTTGGCTAGCTGGTTTTAGACCTTCTATTGCCGATTATAAATATTACGTTGATTTCAATAAGGTTTTCAATAATGTGGAAGCTATTAAAATCCCACTCAACATCTTGAATTCGCTTATTGGCTCCAAGAATATAGAGAATGAATTCAGAAATATTTTGAAACAATATCCAGAAACTATAAGATGTATTCCTATTCTTTTAGCCAAGCGAGAGTTTGATATTATGGCTATGGATGAAGATGGACAAATTGATTTTCATTTTGACAAACCAAATTGCCCGAATGAAGATTATATCAAATTCATGCGAAAGACAGGTCTTTTTGATTTGATGGAGAATCATATTGTCAACAATCTTGTGGATTACGTAACCGGTATAGAAACTGGACTTGACTCAAATGGGCGCAAGAATCGAGGAGGTCATCTTATGGAGAATCTTGTAGAGGGCTTTCTTTGTAAAGAAGGGCTTGTGAAAAATGTTGATTATTTCAAGGAAATGTATATTCATGAAATAGAGGCCAAATGGGGAATAGATCTGTCTTCGATCTCCAATAATGGTGGCGCAGAGAAAAGATTTGATTTTGTAATAAAAGGAAAGGATACCATTTATGGAATAGAAACGAACTTTTATACTAGTAGTGGTTCCAAGTTGAATGAAACGGCACGTAGTTATAAAACTATCACTCTAGAAACCAAAGATTTGGAATATTTCAAATTTGTTTGGTTCACCGATG
>JBJEKD010000031.1:0-30789 GCA_051878455.1 Muribaculaceae bacterium | reverse complement strand
TAATCGAACTATAAATAAATATTGACAAGCAAACGCCACTAATTGCGCACATTATGCCACAATGTGCAAAATTTAAAATTTTGCTTGTTATCGTGGATTTTATAGACGAATTGATGAAAGCAAATCTTCGTTAACATTTATTAGCAGTAAGGGCAAAATCTCATCATTGTAACCACTCCGACACATATTTTTCTTGCCTATTTTATGCAAAAATCACGTCGGTTACGTTCATCAAAACAAGCCGTCGCAGCAGGCAACAAAACCGAAAGCCGCCACCGCTCCAAGTTAAATGCTATTCAATCTTGAACTCGTGCAGCGACATTGATTAATGGCTCCCGCAGGGCGCGCCGCCGGCATCCTTGTTATGCCAGTTGGCGGAATAAATAGCCACTATTTTTGCCGTGCGTTGGGCGAAAGCGCCTCAACGGCAGTCGACGTGGCGAAAATTTTTGTAATTTTGCATTCGCAAAAGGTAAATAAAGATTGAACAAACAATGACATCAAATAATTCAGCCAATCACGAAGCCAAAGCAGTCACCATCTGGCAGCGTCCGGTGTGGGTGTCGCTACTGGCACTCACAGCAGCAGTGGCATGGGGTTGGGCATATCCGTTAATCAAACTCGGATTCAGCGAGTTTGCAATCGAAGGCACCGACATAGGCAGCAAAATGCTGTTTGCCGGCATACGGTTTTTGGTATCAGGACTGATTATACTTGCCGTCGCCCGGACGCGCAACTGCCCTATGCTGCCCGCCAAACACAAACATTGGCTTATGGTGCTGGCGTTTGCATTAGTCAACACCACGTTGCATTACGCATTTTTCTACGTCGGACTGTGGTATAGCGCAGGGTCGCGGGCAGCCATACTCAATTCGATGAGCGTGTTTGTGGTGGTGCTGCTTGCGTGCGTGTTTTTCCGCAGCGACCGCCTCACCACACGCAAAATTGCCGGGTGTGCAATGGGCATCGCCGGCATATTTGCCCTGAATATCGGAGGTGAACAAAGCGGCAGTTTCACATTGCTCGGCGACGGACTGATTGCACTGAATGCGCTTTGCGGTGCTGTGGCAAGTTTGATGACCCGTCCGTTAAGCCGACGAATCGACATCTTTGCCGGCACAGGCTATAGCCTTGCCATTGGCGGTGCTCTATTGCTAATTGCCGGGCTGGCATGTGGCGGAGCCCTGCACGCCGTCACCCTGTGGGGCATAACCATTCTGCTGATGCTAATCGGCATAAGCACCATAGGTTTCACTCTTTACAACAAACTGCTGTCGTGCAACCCCGTTGGCAAAGTTGCCATATTCAATTCTCTAATCCCCGTGGTGGGTGCTGTAACGTCGTGCCTCTGCCTCGGCGAGCCGTTCTTTTTTAAATATGTGATTGCCACCCTGCTCGCTTCAGCAGGCATCTATGTAATCAACAAAGGAAAAATGTAGCACACCACATTCGGCGAAAAGTTGCAAAAACGCCCCTAAAGCCCTGGCGAAAAGTTGCATTCACAATATTAATTTACGCAGTTCACCATTATTGGCGGACTGTGTTTGTTCTATTCCATATCGCTAAACAAGCACACCGACACACCAACATATCCCATGGACAGCACCGCCCATATTGACACTTTTTCAATAAATTTTGCTACATTTTGTTTGGATTTTACAAAATAAGTTACCATATTTGCAAAAGCAGTCACCTATAATGCCTCGCATCAAGGCTGTGGTGAATGATCAGTGAGAAATAATCAGTAGCTTGACCATAAATTCTTTATAAAAGCGTAGAAAAGATTATGAAAGAGGAAATTAATCAACCAGCATCTGTCGACCAGCAGGAAAATGAAAACCTGCCTACCAACAGCGACGTAAAACGTTGGATGTATGGCTCGGCATCTCAATCTCAAGAAATACCTTCATCAAAAAACAAAAATAAAAACATTGCGCTAAAGGCTTTCCGTGCTTCGGTGGAGCAAGACAAAGGCGCATTCGACGAGCGTGCCGACGAATTGGCTAAAGGAATGATGAGCAGTGTGCTGAAATGATGCCCGCAAGCAATAAAACCTAAACCGCAAGACTGACACTCGCAATCGGGCAAAAGCCACTATTTGCCACGCTCGATATTGGCAAGAATATATACAGATAACATAAATTCAACAACTCAAACAAAAAACCTATGAAATCGACTGTCTACGACAAATTTTCGATGCAGGCTTTGCAAGAACTGCATCGCTATAGGGCGGTTATGTTTAGTCCTACCCGTTAAAGTGCTATTAACACTCACTTAGCACTCCCCCTTCCACAAATAAACAACAACAACACCTATTTTATTTATTATTTAAACATAAACTTATGGCAAATCCTACAATAAAGGAAGTGAAAGAGTGGATGATGACACTCTACAACGAAAGTCAAAACCAAATCACCTCTGCCGAGCGCACCGAGCAATATAAATATGCCACAATGGTGAAGAACCCGCGCGACAAGCAGTTCCTGGTGAAGATGCTCGACGAAAGTTCGCAAATACGCGACAGCAAAATTCTTGCTCGACGCATCAAGGACCTCATCGACCAATTCGGCGTGCCTGAATTCTTGAACACCCGCGACCGCATGCTTTTCAAACTCTATCAATGGATTGGTCACTATTTCGACTTCATAGCCGTGCCAATCATCAAGAAACGTCTGCGCAGCGACTCGTCGCGCGTGATTCTTGATGCTGCACGCCCAAGCCTCACCAAGCACTTAGCAACCCGTTTCGACCAAAAAATCGGTCAGAACGTGAACCTTCTCGGCGAAGTGGTGCTCGGCAACAAAGAGGCTGACGCTCGCTACTACAAGTATCTCGAAGCACTCGAACAACCCGACATCAACTACATTTCGGTGAAGATTTCGGGTATTTATGCTCAAACTCATTCGCTGAACTATGAGGAAAGTTTCCCTGAATTGGTTCGCCGCATGAGCGCGCTCTACCAAAAGGCTATCGACTTCCCTTATGTCGATCCAGACGGCGTGAAGCGCAGCAAGTTCATCAACCTCGATATGGAGGAATATAAAGATTTCCATCTCACTATCAAGGTGTTTAAAACCACTCTTAGCAAGCCTGAATTCCTCAACTACGAGGCAGGTATCGTGGTTCAATCTTATCTGCCCGACGCATGGAACTTCCAGACCGAATTGCTGGAATTTGCAAAAGAACGTATCGCCAAAGGCGGCGCTCCAATCAAGATGCGTATCGTGAAAGGTTGTAACCTCGACATGGAAACCATCACCGCCAGTCTGCGTGGCTGGGCTAATCCGGTGTTGCCTAACAAGACCATCGTTGACGCTAACTACCTCAAACTCATTGAACGCGGTCTGGAGCCTGAAAACGCTAAAGCGCTTCACATTGGTATGGCTTCGCACAACCTGTTCACCATTTCTTACGCTTATCTGCTCACCCAGAAACTCGGCACTCCAAAAGATTGCTTCTGCTTTGAAATGCTCGAAGGTATGGCCGACCACGTTTGGCGTGCACAAAGCAAGTTGGGTAACCACGTGATTCTTTATGCTCCGGTTGTTAAGGACGAGGACTTCCTCTATGGTATCAGTTACTTGGTTCGCCGTATGGACGAACAAACTGCGCCTGAAAACTTCCTTACTCACTCGTTCGACCTCAAGCCTGACACCGACACTTGGCGATTCCTCGAACAACAATTCGAAGAAGCCTACAAACTTAAGGATAACGTCACTGAAGAGCCCACACGCAAACAGGACCGCAACAAGCCTTACACTCCGGTGCCTCCAATGGACGAAATGAAGAACGAACCAGATACCGACTTCGACCTTGTTCCTAACCAAGAATGGCAAGCTGGCATATTCAAGAAGTGGAAGAAATCGGCATCCGACAAACCGGAAATTATTCCGTTGCAAATCGGCGACAAGACTGTTGAAACCGCAAGCCGCCAGAAATACTTCGACCGCAGTCAAGGCGACGCCGTGCAAGTGGCAGAAATGTGCCGCGCCAGCGAAAAAGAAATTGCCGAAATCATCAAGATTGCCGACGAAGACCCGGCAGGATGGCGCAAGACCACTCTTGAACAACGTCACGAGATAATGTACAAGGCAGCCAACCTGCTTGGCGATATGCGAGGCGACCTCATTGGTTCGATGTGTGCAATCACTGGCAAAACCGTGGTTGAAGGCGACGTTGAAGTGAGCGAAGGTATCGACTATTGCCGCTTCTACACCACATCAATGAAGAAGTTTGCTGCCCTTGCCGATGTCGACATCACTGCAAAAGGCACTATATTGGTGATTTCGCCATGGAACTTCCCATGCGCCATTCCGTGTGGCGGTGTTGTAGCCGCTTTGGCTGGTGGCAACACTTGTATTCTTAAGCCTGCATCGGTGGCTGCACCTGTGGCATGGCTCTTTGCTAAAGCATTCTGGGATGCAGGCGTGCCTAAAGAGGCTCTGCAAGTGATTATCACCGACCGTCCTGCACTCAAGGCTCTCACCACTGCTCCTGAAATCAAGCACATCATTCTCACCGGTGGCACCGACACTGCACAAGCAATCACTCGCACTGCTCCGCTCACTCCGCTGAGCGCAGAAACCGGCGGTAAGAACGCTATGATTCTCACTGCTTCGGGCGACCAAGACCACGCAATCATGAACGCTTGCCATTCGGCATTCGGCAATGCTGGTCAAAAGTGCTCGGCTTGCTCATTGTTCCTTGTTCATCGCTCAATCTACAACGACCCTAAGTTCATGTCAAAGTTGAAAGACTGCGCAGAATCAATGAAAGTGGGTTCGGTTTGGAATGCAGGCAACGTGGTTGGTCCAATGATTACCAACGAAAACGACAAGTTGCAAAAGGCATTCACCCTCGAAGATGGCGAACAATGGCTCGTTGAACCTAAGTTTATCGACGAAAAGAAATACATTCTTGCACCAACCATCAAGATTGGCGCCAAACCGGGTAACTTCAGTTTCCGCACCGAGTTGTTTGCTCCGCTATTGACAGTGGCTCCGTTCGACACTCTTGAAGAAGCAGTGGCTATGGTTAACAGCCTCGACTACGGTCTGACAAGCGGTTTGCAATCGCTCGACGAAAGCGAACAGGCTTACTGGAAAGAAAACATCGTGGCAGGTAACCTTTATATCAACCGCGGTATCACCGGCGCAATCGTTAACCGTCAACCATTCGGCGGCATGAAGAAGAGTGCATTCGGTGGCGGCGTGAAAGCCGGCGGTCCTAACTATGTGGCTTGCTTCGTTAACATCAAGGACAAACCAGGCAGCACCACCGACTGGCGCAAGAGTTATGCCGAAGCCTACGAAAGCGAATTCCGTCACGCTCGCGACTGGAACCAATGCACCGGCGAACAGAACGTGTTCCGCTATCGCAAACTCGACAGCATGGTGCTCCGCCTTATGGCAGGCGACAGCAACGAATATGCCGAAATGGTGGCTGAAGGCGCACGCTTGTGCGGCACTCCGCTCACCATCAGCTACGACCCTGCTGACGACCGCTCGGCATTGGCTTCGTTAGGTTGCAAGATGGTTGCTGAATCGATGGAACAATTCCTTGCTTCACTGCCTAAATACGACCGTGTGCGCATTGTGGTTGAAAAGGACGAAGCACCACGCGAACTTTACGAACGCGCTGCCGAAACCGACAAATACATCGCAGCAGGCGCTCCGCTCAAGTGTGGCCGCGTTGAACTCATCAACTACATCAAGGAACAATCTGTCACCTATGAGTATCACCGCTACGGCAGCATTCAACGCGTACCAGATGTTGAATGATTGCCACCGCGCAAAATCAGTAAACAAAACCCACGTCGCGACGACGTGATATCATATTTCTGATTATTTTTCACTGCCCTGTCAGGATGCTGCCTGGCAGGGCTTTTTGTGTGCAAAAAAGGTTCGATTAATGCCACAAATTTTGATGATTGGCAAAAGCATTGTATATTTGTAAAGCGAAAATTATTATATTCATTGATAATTTAACACGATAAACTGACATGAAAAAAGTATTCTTAATTGTATTTGGTGCAGTGTTTATGGTTTTGGGCAGTTGCTCAACCCAAAACACCGCGAAAATTGACGGCGAATGGCTGATTACGAAAGCCTACGATGTCAACACCGTAGGCGGCGACAAGCAAGCAGCCATACGCTTCGACGGCAAAGGGCAAGTGAATGGCAATGCCAGCGTCAACATGTTCTTCGGTTCATACACTGCCGAAGGCGACTCGCTGAAATTCGGCGCTATGGGCATGACCCGCATGATGGGCAGCAGCATGGAGATGGAAGATGCCATTACCAAAGCCCTGGGGAACACCGCCACAGTGAAAATCGAGAACGACGAAGCAACCGTTTTCGACCGCGAAGGCAAAGCCGTGATGACACTCAAACGCAAAAAGTGACATCACTCACCCCACTAAACCTAAAAATGTGCCCGGGAGTGTGCAAACCCTGTCACACCAATCCCGAGGCACATACACTATTGCCAAGAAACTGAATTACACAACATAACAAAATACGATGCCTAACAACAATGTCAAGCGCATAGTGCTCACGGGTGGGCCTTGTGCAGGTAAAACCACCGCTCTGGTGAGAGTGATTGAACAGTTCAGCAACCTGGGGTATAAAGTTTTCACCATCCCCGAAGTGCCCACAATGTTCACTCAAGCAGGTATGAACTACCTCACCACCAATAAAGATTTCTTCTTTGAAGGCGAAAAAGCCACACTTGAAATCCAACTTGCCCTTGAGGACAAATTTATGTGCATGGCAGAGGCATGCACCGAACCCTGCGTGATTATCTGCGACCGCGGAACGCTCGACATTTCGGCATATATGACACCTGAGATGTGGAACACCATCACTGCCAGCGTGGGCGTCGACACCGCCAGTCTGCGTAGCCGCTACGACGCCGTGCTGCACCTTGTGTCGGCTGCCGACGGTGCCGAGCAGTTCTACACCACAAGCAACAACGCACAGCGCCTTGAAAAAGCCGACGAAGCCGGACTGAAGATAGCCCGCGAACTCGACAAAAAGGTGATTAAGGCTTGGAGCGGACACCCTCACCTGCGCGTTATTAACAATAACGAGGACTTCGACCGCAAACTAAATCGCGTGCTAAAGGAAATTTCAAACGTGCTGTCATTGCCACAACCCATCGAAGAAGAACGCAAATACATTGTTGAACTCACTGGCGAAGTGCCCGACTACATCGAAAGCGATATTACGCAAACCTATCTGGTTGCCGACCCCGACTGCGAAGTGCGTCTGCGTCGCCGCGGCTGGAACGGGAAATATGTGAACGTGCACCTCACCAAAAAGAAGATTTCCGACAAAGAAGAACTTGTGACCGAGCGTCAAGTGAACAACAACCTCTATCGCTCGTTGTTGCAGCAAGCCGACCCTTACCGCCGCACCATCAAGAAGTTGCGCAAAAGCTTCATCTGGAAAGGTCAGTTCTTTGAACTCGACACCTATCTTGAGCCAATCAGCAATCTCATGATTCTCGAGACCAAAGGCATTGCGCGTCACGAGGACGTTAAATTCCCGCCATTCATCCGAGTGGTTGAAGACATCACCGGCAACAAGAAATATTACAACTAC
The DNA here is from genome assembly GCA_051878455.1 of Muribaculaceae bacterium. Taxonomy (GTDB): domain Bacteria; phylum Bacteroidota; class Bacteroidia; order Bacteroidales; family Muribaculaceae; genus SFTJ01. The sequence continues at coordinate 23,185 of JBJEKD010000031.1, read as the reverse complement.
AACCTTGCTCTGCTTGGTTGACCCATGTTCCGGTGAGGAGCGCGTATGTGCCCCTAAAGAGTTGCATTTCAGCCAACTATATGCTATTGTTGCGCTGTTGCAGAGGTCTTAAGGGCGTTTGCAATGGGGCGTGTAATGGTTGTTGATGAATGATGAGGTTGTGAAACAACGCCAATCATTCATCTTCCAATGTGCTGATATTGGAGAACAATCCCCAGAACGGATGAGCCTTAAATATTGTTTTCACATCGTCGTTTTTAACCACAATTTCAACAGTGTCGAAAGCGTCGTGCACGGTTATGCCATATAAAGGGGCTTTGGCATAGCGTTTCCCGCAATCTTGCGACACCTCAGGCGGATTATCGGATAATAGTATTATGGAGTGAATATTTGGCATTGACTCAATGAAATTGCCAATGTATTCAATGTCACTCGGTATGATAAGTTGTGTGAGTGATTTGCAGCCGTCAAACACGCAATCGCCTATTTCCTGGAGCGTTTCGGGCAACTCAATTTCGCTCAATTTCTCGCAGTTAAAAAATGCGTCATTGTCAATTTTTCTGATTCCTTCAGGCAGAATCATCTCGTTGAGTGCCGTGCATCCGGCAAAGCAGAATGCAGGAATGGTGTCGATTTCGCTTTCAAAAGTAACTTCCTTTAGGTTGACGCAACCGGCAAAAGCACTTTTGCCGATTTCTTTTACTGAAGCCGGGATTGTAATCTCGGTTAAATGATAGCAATCTTTAAATGCGTTTGTTTCAATACATTCAAGCTGCGGCGGAAATATGATTTCGCGAATGTCGTGGCAATCTTGAAATGCCGATTCGCAAATGGCTCTTACCTCGTTCTTCAGTGTGACAACGCCGGCTTTGCGTTGGTCGCACGAAAGCACCTTTGAACAAGTGCTGTTGTACTTAATGTATTTTTCAATCATAATCGTTTGTTTTTTTGTGAACAATGTGATGGTTCTTTATCAAACAAAAGTGATGAATTTCATGAGATAACACGATATCAAGTTGAGTGTGTTCCTGTCTTCTTTGCCACAAAGGTAAAGCGCCGATGAGCAAGATTCGAGCACACATTTCATTAAAAACACTAAAAATAGAAATTGCGCCCGTGGTTGGCGCAGGAAAATTTGTTTGGCGCAGACAGCATAATTTTGTAAATTTGCGGGAGTTTTTTCTTAAAAGCGTTATTATGGAAAGAAATGGAACACCTGTGTTGCTGCTTACCGGGTATCTGGGCAGCGGAAAAACCACTTTGGTAAACCGCATATTGAACAACAAACGCGGCATCAAGTTTGCCGTTATCGTTAACGACATCGGCGAGGTGAACATCGACGCATCGCTGATTGAAAAAGGCGGCATCGTGGGCAAGAAAGACGAAAGCCTTGTTGCTTTGCAGAACGGATGCATCTGCTGCACGCTCAAGATGGACCTTATTGAGCAACTTAACGACATCACAAGCACTCATCGCTTCGATTATATCGTGATTGAGGCAAGCGGCATCTGCGAGCCGGTGCCTATTGCACAAACCATCTGCTCAATTCCGCAAATGGGCGCCGATTATATGCTCGACGACATTGCTAACCTCGACTGCATCTGCGCTGTGGTCGACGCGTTGCGTCTGAAGGACGAATTTGGTTGCGGTGGTGCGCTGTTAAGTTCCGACATCGACGAGGAAGACATTGAAAACCTTGTGATTCAGCAGATTGAATTCTGCAACATTGTGTTGCTCAACAAGGCTTCGATGGTTTCGCCGTCGGAATTGGCTCGACTGAAACAGATTATTCGCACGTTACAGCCTAAAGCCGAGATTGTGGAATGTGACTACTGTGATGTTGAACTCGACAAGATTCTGAACACTGGCATGTTCGACTTCGACAAGGTTGCCACCTCTGCTGCATGGATTAGAGAGATGGAAAATATGGACCATCACGATGAAGACGACGATGACGAACACGAGCACCATCACCACCACGACGATGACGACGACGAACACGAGCATCACCACCACGATGATGACGATGACGAACACGAGTATCACCACCACGATGACGACGACGAGCACGAACACGAGCACCACCACCATCATCACCACCATCACCATCATCACGGCGAGGGCGAAGTGGAAGAATACGGCATCGGCACTTTCGTGTACAAAGCACGCCGCCCATTCGACATCTCTCTATTCGACTATTTCGTGGCAAGCCACTGGCCCAAAGGCATAATCCGAGCCAAAGGTATTTGCTACTTCAAGAGCGAGCCTGAAATTTGCTATTTGTTTGAACAAGCAGGCAAACAGGTGAGCCTGAGCAATGCCGGACAATGGTATGCTACAATGCCCGAAGATGAACTTCACGAATTGCTGATGCGCGACGAGAGCCTGCGCCGCGACTGGGTGGCCCCCTACGGCGACCGTCAGCAAAAATTGGTGTTCATCGGGCAGCATCTCGACCGTGAAGCCATAAGCCAAGCTCTCGACGATTGTCTTGTTGAGTTTTAACCAACCCTAAAATAGCATTAACAGAATATTTAGGCAGACGCTCCACCATAAGCGTCTGCCTTTTTTCACTGCTGACGGGCGAGCGGAACACCTTGCCACGCGGCACATCGCATCAATGTTCAATGAAAAAAAAGCCAAATGGACACCGTTATCCTATAGGAATTAATGGGCAAATTCAGTAAATTTGCATTAAAACCATTGTTTAACACTACAAAAACCATTAATTGTTAATGAAATCGCTAATTATCACAATGCTCACAATGGCATGCACACTGCTCAGTAGCGAAACCACCCAAGCCCAGAACCCGAAACGCGAGTTTCGCGGCGCATGGATGCACACCGTGGGGCAGATGCAGTATTCACGCATGACCACAGAGCAAAACCAAACCTATCTGCGCAACCAACTCGACTCACTGCAACTGGCAGGCGTGAATGCCATTGTGTGGCAGGTGCGCCCCAAAGCCGACGCATTCTACGAATCGACCCTCGAACCGTGGAGCGTGTATGTAACCGGCGAATTTGGCAAGCGCCCCGAACCATTCTGGGACCCTTTGCAATTCATGATTGACGAGTGCCACCGCCGCGGCATGGAACTGCATGCGTGGCTCAATCCCTACCGCGTGACCAACACCAAAGACGAAACAAAAAAACTCTCGAAAGACCATATCTATCATAAACACCCCGAATGGTTTGTGAGTTACGGGGGACAAACCTACTTTGAGCCGGGTCTGCCAGAGTGCCGGCAGTTTATCTGCGATGTGGTGCGCGACATCGTGAGCCGCTACGACATCGACGCCATTCACATGGACGACTATTTCTACCCCTATCCCACTAAAGACGAGTTCCCCGACGACAAGAGTTATGCACGCTACGGCGCAGGAATGGACCGCGGCGACTGGCGTCGGCAAAACGTTGACTTGCTCATCGAGGGGCTGCACAAAGTGATTGCTGAAGAGAAGCCTTGGGTGAGATTCGGAATTAGTCCATTTGGAGTGTGGCGCAACCGCACCAGCGACCCTCGCGGCAGCGAAACCAACGCTTTGCAATGCTATGATGCCTTGTATGCCGACGTGCTGAAATGGACCGAAGAGGGATGGGTGGACTATATGGTGCCGCAACTCTACTGGGAACTTGACCACAAACGCGCTCCAAGCCGCGTGCTCAATCCCTGGTGGAACGACCACGCCAATGCACGCCACATGTACATTGGGCAATCGGTGGAAACAACCATGAAAACCAAAGACCCCGACAGCGACAACCCCACCGAACTCGACCACAAGATTCGCCTCTCACGGCAACTGCCCAACGTGCAGGGTAATTGCTGGTGGCCGGGGTATTCAATCACCCGCAACCGCCGCGGCGTGTGCGATTCGCTTGCCACAAACCAGCAATCAACCATCGCCCTTGTGCCTGCCTACACTTGGCTCGACAACATCGCGCCCGACAAAGTGGAGAAACTGAAAGCCAAAAAGAAGAACGGCACAAGAGTGCTGACTTGGCAAGCACCATCAACCACCGACCCTATGCAAGTGGCAAAGGCATTTGTGGTTTACCGCTTTGCCAAAGACGAGCCGTTAGACCTCAACAACGCGGCTGCCATACAGGCTGTTACACCCGAAACGGAATATACGATACCCCAAGATACGCCTAAAGGCAAATATCGCTATATTGTCACCGCGCTCGACCGCGTGAACAACGAAAGCGATGCCTGCAAAGCCGTGACAGTGAAACTATAACACACATCAAAGCAGCCATGACCGCATCCGACGAGATATTCCGACAAGCCACAGTTGCCGACACCGACCGCTGTTGGCAAATTCTTCAGCAAGGCAAAGCACAGATGTTTCGCGAAGGCAAACGCCAATGGACCGAAGCCTATCCATCGCGCCAGAACGTGGAAAACGACATTTCCAACGGAAATGCCTATGTGATTGAGCAAAAGGGCATTGTGATTGCTTATGGTGCCGTGATTGCCAACGGCGAACCTGCCTACCAGCAAATTGCCGACAACTGGCTCACCAACGCCGACTATGTGGTGGTGCACCGACTTGCCGTGGCCGACGAAGCCAAGCGTCAAGGCGTGGCTGCACGTTTTTTTAACTATGCCGAAGAATGGGCGTTGCAGCGCAACATCCACAGTTTTAAGGTCGATACCAACTACGACAACTTCTACATGCAACGCTTGCTACGCAGCCAAGGGTTTATGTACTGCGGCGACGTACACTATCCTCAAGGCGACCGTATGGCATACGAAAAAGTGCTAATGGAGGAGTAAAATTTTGTAATTCAAAACTATATTCATATATTTGAATATGTGATGTGATTAAATAATATCATTAACCCCGTTTTCACGCATCCTCTGCTTATCCAAAGCACAGCGGGCGGTTAACAAAAAAATCCCAACATATTATGACAGCAATTCCTTACATAATCATCGTTATCGTGTTCGCCGTAAGTTGCTTTATCGGCAACGGCATTGAGTATATCAAATACTCTGCTTTGGCTTTTGGCATTGTGCTGGTGCTCACCGGTATTGTACACTACCTGATGCTACGCAAGAGGCGTACAGCCACTGAATATCTTGGCGGAATAATCGACACTGTCTCCCATCACGAGGAATGGGACGAAAGACAAGAATACACTGTTGAAGTGGAGGACGGCAACGACTCCGACGGACGAACCTCCAGTCACAGCGAAACCCGGGTTCGCTACATCCGACACCCCGAACAATGGTGGGTTAGCACCAACATCGGCACCAAACACCAGACTACGGAGAATTCGTTCAATAAAATTATCGCTACCTGGAACACGCCAATGAAAGAAATTAAAATCACCGGCTACGACATAAACGGAGGTGTGCGAAACGGTCAAGAGTATTATTACAACGATGTACTCACTCGCGAAAATGGAAACCCCAATCCCATATTCAATCAGGAGTTGGTGAAACACACGTTCTCCGTCACTGAACCGCACACCTACATCAACAAGGTGCAGAACTCCAATTCAATTTTCCGTTTCGAGACAATCACTGACGACAAAGCACAGCAACTGGGTCTACACCCCTACCCTGCAATCGAGCATCTCGACCAATCGCCCGTACTGGGTAAAAGCGTTGACAACGACACTATGGAAATCGTCAAGATATTCAACGCATATTACGGGAGCCAGCGTCAGATAAGGTTGTTTGTGCATTTGTTCGACGCTTCACAAGGCATCGAAACAGCCGTAAAACAACAAGCATTCTGGAGAGGAGGAAACAAAAACGAATTTTCGGTGTGTTTGGGACTTGACGGCAACACCGTGAAGTGGTGTTACACCTTCAGTTGGATGGACGAACCCACGCTGGGCAGAAAGACCGAGGACTACTTCCACCAGCACCCCGAACTTGACCTGCGTGCTTATGTGCTATGGCTTGCCGAAAACATCGACCTTTGGAAGCGCAAGGAGTTTGCCGACTTCCGCAATCTGCGCATACAACTGTCGCACACCCAAACAGCAGGACTGATAGCGCTATGCGTCGCCCTATGCGCCGCCGCATTCTGCCTCATACAACTATTGCTTTAATTCCGCCCAATCAACGCATCCCGCCGGCATACTATGCCCCAAAGCAATCACTCTGCCTCGTTGGGCTGGTGATGGTGGTGACGGTCGGCGATTCGGTAGCCGGTGGCAGCCACAATAATGCTCATTATCGGGCTCGCTAAATTGAAGATGCAATAAGGCAAATAAGTGAGAGTGGCAACGCCAAGCACCGTGCTTTGCACCATTCCGCAGGTGTTCCAGGGAATCAGCACCGAGGTGACTGTTGCCGAATCTTCGGTAGCGCGGCTCAACACACGCCGGTCAATGCCCAAGCGGCGGTAGATGCCACCAAACACGTTGCCTGTGAGCAAGATGCTGATGTATTGGTCGGAAGTGGCAGTGTTGAGCGTAACGCCGGTGAATGCCGTTGATGCCACTGCGGAGACTCTGCCACGTGCCACTTTGGTGAACAGCCGCGTGATGCCGTCGGTCATACCGCCTGCCGTTAGCGTCGCTCCAAAACACATCGCGCACAAGATGAGCCACACCGTGGGCATCATGCCGCCCATGCCGCGAGTAGCCACTAACTCGGTGAGCATGACGTTAGGCGTTGATATGCTTGTTGAGCCATAAAGCACCTGCATTGAGCCGGCATACATATCGCCACCGGCAAGTTCTGCCACAATGCCCGGCTGAAATACTAAAGCGCAAATCACACCCATCACCGATGCTGCAAGCAGTGTCACAAGTGCCGGCAATCGCTTCACAATCATCACGGCGGTGATGATGGGCACAAGCAGCAACCACGGACTGACGTTAAACCGCAAGGCTATGGCTTGGCGGAACGCATCGAGTTCGCCCGACGACACTGCATCGTGATGAAACCCCGCAACAAAAAACACTATCAAAGCAACTGCAATCGACGGAATGGTGGTGATAAGCATAAAACGGATGTGCGAAAACAGGCGCACGCCACACACGCTCGATGCAAGCACGGTGGTGTCGGACAGCGGTGAGATTTTGTCGCCGAAATAGGCTCCGCTGATGATGGCTCCGGCAATCCACCCCTCGTCGAACCCCTGCGCCTTACCAATACCCATCAATGCCACACCAATGGTGGCAATGGTGGTCCACGAACTGCCGGTCATCACGCTCACCACTGCGCTGAGCACACAGGTGGTGGCAAGAAACACATCGGGGCTGATGATGTTTACGCCATAATAAATCATGGTGGGCACCACGCCGCTCACCATCCACGAGCCGCCCAACGCGCCAATAAGCAGCAGGATAATCACCGCCATTGCCACGCTTGAGATGTTCTTGGTTATTGCTGCCTCAAAATTGCGCCACGGCACGCGGGCATAACCAATGGCAATGATGCAACTCACTGCCGACGCAGCCAACAGCACCACTTGTGTGGCACCGCTGAGCGAGTCGCTGCCAAAGGTGCGGATGGTTACAACAATCATCGCCACCAACACAAGCAGCGGAACTATGGAAAGCACAATCGGCATTTGCCGAGTCTTAGTTTTCTTCATTATTCTATTTCACTTTAATCACATTACCGCAAACCCAGGAACTCCCTCTTTTGCAAAATTTTTGCAAAGTTACAACAAGCTCCCCACCCCCGCAAATCACCCAAGCGCTTACAGTACATGCTTCAATGCCCTCTCGCTGAAAGAAGCAATGTTGTAGCGAGGGTGTATCAAGATTTTGCATTCTCGAAAATAACATACGCTTTGTCGCCTGAAAGGCGTGTAGGGGCGTATCGAATACGCCCTATCACACTCCGCATAGGTCTCACTCAGATTGATTTGATTAAGCAGATTTTTTATTTTCATCTACGATTTCTGCGAGAGACCTCCTTCACATCGCTGCGGTCAACCGGGCGTATTGCTATACGCCCCTACAGGCAAGGCATCCCTATTTTTGATACGCCCCTACAATCAACAGTTATAATATCCTGATTATCAATGATATCATCGGTAGAACGGTTGCCGATTCTGCAATAAGGGTTATGCCTTACTTTGTCAGGAGCACAATCAAGCCGCTGCGGCCCATAATTTCGCAGCTGTTTAGGCGGTCCTTTTTGCCTCCCCATTGCAGATTTCTGATTTCCGGCAACTCGTATTTTGTCGGCTTAAATCCCAGCTGTTTCTCGTCGATAATCACTTTTGCCGATTGTGGCATGTCGGTCCAGTTGGCTATCACCAGCAGAGCCTTGTCGCCGTTGGTATAGACGGTGGCTTTGAGGTCCGGATTGTCGGTTTTCACTGGGCAAGTGGTTTCCCAGAAACCGTGCATAGTAGCCGACTGCATGCCGAATTCGTCCCATAATTTCCACATTGGCACGGGGTTGCCGCTCCAAGGCAGGCGAGGCAGCATGCCCAAAGCGAAGCCACGGAACATATTTTTGGTTTGCAGCGACTCGCTCATCAGCCCGAAAGGAATGCCCGACATTTCCACCAGCCAAAAGTCGGCAGGAGCAGCATCGGAGAACGCTTCGCCAATCCAAAGGCGGTCGACGTATGGCAGCAGCTCGGTGTAGAGGTGCAGCGAGTTGGCATATCCTGCCCACTGGTTCATGTGATTCCACGAATGGATGTCGATGAGTCGGCGTTTTCCGTCGGCATCCATCACGCGGCGTGCTCGTTGCAGCGTAGTGCGGTCTAATGCGCTGTCGTCGATGTACACACCGTCAACGCCCAGGTTCTTAATCATCCAGTCGAGGCCTTCGAGGTAGTAGTTGTTCCAACGCGAGTCGGGCGTGGTGATTACCGAAAGGTCCATGTCGCCGGCATATTTTCCTTCTCTGAAGGCATTATACCAAGCCGGAATGAAGTGGTTGCCGAGGTTTTTGTTGAGCCACTCGTGCGGGCCGTTGGGGTGAATGAGAGTGCGGCTGTCCTTGCCCGGTCCGTCGTGAATCACTTCGCTGCCAAGGCTGCGCAACGCCCACAGCTCGGGGGTTTTGATGGTGAGTTCGCGTGTGGTGTAGTACACCCGCACCTTCAGGTTCTCGCTGTTGGCTTTGGCAACGAAGCGCTTGAGCTCGGGCACAGCCTCGTCGTAGTACGGATAGTTGATAAACGGATAGATATCCTTTTTGTGATGCACATTAATCATCGTAGCGCCTGCCTTTTTTGCTTCGGCAATGTAGTTTGCGCTCAAATCGCTGTTTGAATGATAGAAGCGCTCGGTGGCTTGTGCATGCAGGTCGATGGGCTTCACCGGCGTGATGAGCATTCCAAAATTATAATGCAATTGTTCGCCGGCTTGCATGTGACGCGCGCCGCTGTAGGCAATGAGTTGCACCTCGCCATCGCGGGCAGCCGAGATGTTGATGCCGCCTTTGTTGGCGTTGCCCCACGAGGTGGGCAAGTTCAGTTTGCCCAAAGCGTAGTAGACGTTAACCAGCGGTCGTACATAGTTCTCGTCCCTGAAGCAGAAGTTCAAACCGGCATTCACATTGCCCATCCAAATTTTGTCCTGATGGCGTTCCACATTCCATTTCCAAGTAATCAGGCTGTCGGGGCGGAATCCGCCTTTATGACCCAGTCCCATCATGTATTTCGATGCGTATTCGGTGTAAGGCACTTCCATTCTGATGTCTTTCACCTGCAAGCCGCGCAATGCTTTCACCTGCAATTTGTAGTCGGCGAACCCGTCGAAGTTGAAAGTGCCCAGGCAAGTAACCTCAAAATTGCGGCTTTTGCGCACCGCTTGCCATTTAACGCAGGCAGGTGTGCGGTGGGTGATTCTAACCTTTCCGGCAGGCATAATCTCCTCGCCGGCATCTGTCTCAATCACAAAACGCATTTCTCCGCTCAGTATGCGGTTGGCGACTGTCGGGTCGAGCTGATTGGCTTGGTTATATTGCGTGACAATCTGTCGAGGCAATCCCGACGGCGCAAGTTCGATGTAACCGCCGAGATAGGTGATTGTATTTTTGTCGGCTTTCAGCGCAGTGTATGGCGCCGTGGGCGTGTCGGCTTCGCCAATGCGCGAATCAAGCCAACTCAAGCGGCTCTTGCGCCATCCGTCGTCGGTGCCATGATTGGCTATGGCATTACCCTTCACGCTTATCTCGGCGCTGATTACCTGCTGTTTGCCGTCGGCAATGACAGTCAATCGGCCTTTATAAACGCCCGGAGCAACCGATGTCATATCCATTCCAATCCATAGCGGCTGAATCTCACCTTTGGCGATGCTTATTTGTTTGGTGAAGCCGATGCCGTCTTTATTGGTGCCACCCAGATTGAAGCAGCGAATAGCAGACGCCTTGATGCGGTGCCCGTCGGCCGTCTTGAAATCAGAAAACTTTACACCGATTTTGTTTAAAGTCTTATATGGTGCATACACGCCTATCTGCCAGGTGTAAAACTCACCGGGCTGACATTCGCCACTGAACTGCAATCGCTCGGCAGGTGTGCGGTTCAACCAATGCGCAGGCAATGCGTCGCGCAAACGAATGTCGTTCAATCGGTCTTCGGTAAAGCAAAAGAAGCCTACCGCAGGCTGCTCGGCAAGCAGTTCTTTCATCTCAGATGCCGAAGCCGCCTTTCGCATTTTCGAATCGCTTTCCGACACCGCCCCTTTACGCTGTAAATCCTGAAAGGCGTCGGTGACATCGTCCTGTGCCCACGAAGGATGCACAAAAAGCATTGAAAACAATGCAAATAAAACCAGTAAGTTTTTCATATTTCTTTACTCGTTGGTTGAATTAAAATTATAAATATTTACAAATGAAAAAGTTGCACATGTTACTGATTTTTAGCAACTTAATGGTGACCAAACCGTTGAATACCATTTATCTGCTTATGCGCAACTTCATATCAAATTTCGTCAGAATCCTCGGAATCTGCAAGGATTTCGCAGGAAATCGTGTCAACGAACTTGGAAATGTGCCGCGATGCGGAGTCGTTCCGAAGTTCTCCGACCTTTAAGTTATCGCTTTGGGATTCTCAGCCGAGGCGTTCCACTTCGACAGCGAAAACTATCTGTTTTATCGTCTGCATCATGAATGCAAGGATGTTTTGCCAAACCTGATTAGCCGCAGACTGTTCAATGCCCGGCGTAAGCTGACAGCACCACTTGTGTGGCACCGCTGAGCGAGTCGCTGCCAAAGGTGCGGATGGTTACAACAATCATCGCCACCAACACAAGCAGCGGAACTATGGAAAGTGCAATCGGCATTTGCCGAGTCTTGGTTTTCTTCATAATCAGTAAGTGGATTTACGCAATAAAAGCGCAAAGTTACAACAAACTCCCCACCCCGGCAAATCGCATCGCCACAAGGCAGTAGGGATGGCATCTTGTTGAAGCACGACGAGAAATGAGTTATTCCAAAATTAATAATCTGATTAAGCAGACGATTAGTTAGTATTTATGCTTGACTGGTCAAGCACGGAAAATCGCCAATAACGGCGTGACACATTGCCCCCGTTCAGTCGAACGGAGACATTTACAAACGCCCTCATTTTCAATAACAATTTACTATCCGCCAAAGATTTGCGAAATTGATTCGCTTCTGCAAAGACTTAGTATTACGGCTTTCTTGTCTTTTTCCAGGGTTTGTACACCGAGATGATTGTAACAATGGTGAGCAGCACTATTTGCAGCATGCCGGCGTAAGCGTTCGCACTTACGTTATGCCAATATTGCGCAACGTCGCCGCCGCCTTCCAATATGGCTTTGCCTATAACCACGTTTGCCTTAACCAATGGCCCCATATAGAACGTGCCGAACAAAATCATAAACAGGGTGAGCACCCATTTCACCACAAGCCAACGATGTTTGAAAAATCCCCAACCGGTGAATGTGCCATAAACAATGCCCGTGAGCAGACACCCGATTGCCCCGGGGACAAGAATTTTCATGTCGATGGCTTCGAGTATTTCTGCCATCCAATACATGCCCGACGAGGTGTTGACATCCACAAGGTGACGCAGCAGATTCATTGAAATTGCCGAGCCAAACCATGCTATGGCACATACAAGATGCACCACTTTCAGTGTTTTCATTCCGTTTGCCGATAGTTTCATAATTGTTCAGTTTTTATCAGTGTGGAAATTTTCAGCGCAAAGCCGAGGTTTATTGTTTATTTCTTTTTCTTTGGGTAAGGCAACTCCGGCAGCAGTGCTTTCATCACCTTTATCGCCACATCGCGATGTTCGATGTCGAGAATATAATGAGGCTTTGCGCCGGGGTATGGGCAGCCAGTGGCAGCATCCCGCATTAAATCACTGATGGCAGGGAGCATTTTCACATAGCAGATGTTGTCGCAAGCCAAAACTGCCGGTTTCTCGTCGATATAAATCAGCCAGTCGCCGAACATCTTTTTGGCACGCGTCACGCCCACGCCACTGAGTTGCGAGCAGACGAAATCGACATATTCAACAGTGCAAGCCATATCATTCACAAATCGCTTCGATGTAGAAACTCACGGGGCGGAAGCCGTCGTTGCAACTAATCATTGCGCTGAACGGATTCTGCATCCATCCGTCGTAAAAATTGCTCTCGCCTCGCGCCAACGCCTCAACAAATTCACGCATCGTTTTCCACGCCTCGGGGCAAAGCCCTTCGGGTTGTTTGCCATCGATGCTAATCCAACTTTGCCCCTCGCACACTTCGCATGCGTGTTCAATAGGGTTTTCATATTTCAACATCAAATCGGTGTGCTGCACCTTGCGCATCGCCGTAATTTTCACTCGTTTCATTAGCAAATACATTTGGTAAGTCGTGGCACATTAGCCCGCCACTTTCATTTTAGAACAAATCTGATGAACTCGTTGCCGGCATCAGGGAAAAGTTTCTGCAAATTGGCTGCCAATCGCTCATACGATTCCTCGGGGGAGCAATCGGGGAAACAAGCCTCACGACCGAACAAACGTTCGGGGGTGGTGAGCAACGCCCAACCCCAGCCATATTGCTTGCCTTGACGGCTGCGAGGATAAACGAAATCCTCGATTACAACATATCCTGCCATCTCGAGGCGAGTGATAAATGCGTCGAATTTACTGCGAATCTTCGGTCCGGTGAACCCGCAAGCCGCCCTCAATTCGCGTGTTATCAAACTGCCGTGCCGCTTCAAGGTGTCTAACACCATAGCCTCAATGCTATCGGCATTAAAGTGCCCCAACCGGCTGCGACGCCAGTTGCAGAAGTCGGGCCAAAACTCCTTGCTGATGAAGCCCGCCTTGCCATCAAAAAATTTGCCATAGGCACAGCCAGTCTCTCTAATCACATCACCTTTCCACTGCCACAACGGCCATTCCCAACCGCCGTCGGGCAACTCAATGTATTGGCAATCTTCGTCAACCTGTTCTTGTGCCGACCATCCAGACACGCCCATGCTCAACAAAGGCAGGAAACCTATTTTGTCGACAAACTCCACGAGTTGCGCACAGTTGTGTAAATTATGCCGTCTGAGAATCATCTTTTTTGCAACCAATTGAAAATTTTATATCAAAACAGTTTTCAAAAGCAACAAGTCCGCTCACCTGATTTGCTTTGGAAAACAATCAAAATTAATCAGAATAATTGGTTTATCCTTATTATAACGATAAAATTCTTCGCTGACCAACGTCCGATTTTCATCTCAATCATGCGTGAACCCACAGCATTGCATTATTTATTCGACCCAAAGTCAACTAAAACAATCGATCAGGCTATTTACTCGCCAACCGCATCTACGCAAAGCCACGCCACCCGAACCGTCGAGAATCTCGTAACGCGGTTTTGATTCAAGACGCACATTTCGTTTAGCCATAATTCAAGAATAGAGAAAATTTTTAGTCTTGGGTTATCATTTTGCAAAGATAACAAACCTTTCGCTATCCCGGCACATAATTGCCCCACAACGTCAACCAACTCAATGATGGGAAGGGAGAAACATTTGCCAGTTATTTAGTTGTTTTCAGGCTTTTATTATAAGTGATGATATGTATTTGCATCAAAATGACAAATCATTTTTGACTATCCGACAAAATAGCATATCTTTGCATACGGGATGGCGAAAAACTCCATCCCGTATAAATTACATATAGAAGCGTTTAGCTCATACCTTTTTAACAGAAAATCGCCAAATTTTTATGTACAGATAAAAGGGTAAAGCATAAGCGCCTATGCTGTCGTATATCCATTTCCTAACAGGAACGCAGATATCCGATATGGCGTGGGTGTATGCTGTTATTTTATCTGTAAGGTGTTTGGCGATACCTCTGTTAGAAATACGGCTATCGTCTCACGCCTCTTTGTTTTTTATATGCTTCGAGACGAGCATAACAGCATTTCATTCTAAATGATGCACATCGGTCAACTCATCCGCGACGAACTGATTCGGCAACAGCGCACGCCCACCTGGCTGGCGCAAAACATCTACTGCTCACGCCAACACATCTACACCATCTTTAAAAAGGATAATATCGACACAGAACTCCTTTACCGCATTAGCATAGTGCTGCGACACAATTTTTTTGCTGACATCGCCGAATATGTCAGCAAAAAAATGACACAATCGTCATCTATTTGACGACATCATGCTCAACAATATTTCATTGTTAACAGATACCTTTGCAGTAAATATTTGTTTACAATGGAAAAATTATTTTTACAAATCATTTGCCCTTTATTTGCTTGTTTTGCAAGTCTAATTACGGTTTCTGCACAGAATGTTGATTATTCAGTGGCATACGTTCCACAGGAGTATGGTGCCGACTTAATGAAAATAACTTCCGATGCCGATTATGTGTGCATGCCAACCGTTAAAAGAAATTCAAATGGCGTGTATTGGCTCACCAATCATATACTTTCTGTTGCTCCTTCAGGCGAAGAATTTGCATATCTTTCGCTACGCAACAACTTGACAAATATTTTCATCAAAGATATTAGCCGACAAAGTGCATCGCGCCAGCGTACCAACCGTACTGCAGTTGTTGATTTCTCGTATTCACCTGACGGTAAGCAGATATGTTTCACGGAACAAGTTGGCAAAGCCAACCGCCTGTTTATAACCAGTGCTACTGCAGGATATGTTTGCCGCCAAATAACCACCGACAACCTTGACTATTCTCCTATATATACAATGAACATGAAAGGCATATTGTTTTGCCGATTGGAAAGAAACAATGCCAGCATTTGGGAATATGATGTAGATAAAAATTATCTGTCATGTTTAACCACAGGGCAGAATCCGTCACCGTCGGCAAATGGGTCCACCGTTTATTTGGCACGAGCCAACAATAACGGAAATGGTGAAATATGGAGAGTTAATGTTGAAACCGGTTTAGAAGAATGTATATTGTCAAGCGAAATCCACTCGTTTTATTCGCCTTTGCTTTCGCCTGATGGAACAAAGCTTTTGCTTGTAGGCAGCACTGCTATTCCAGTGGCAAAATCACAGTATTGGAACACCGACTTATATGTATGCAACACTGATGGCACAGGTTTGCAGCAACTCACATATCATGCTGCCGACGACCTTAGCCCGAGCTGGAGTGCCGATGGGCAATATATCTATTTCATATCTCAACGAGGCTCCGCAAATGGCGTTGCAAATGTTTGGAGATTAACTTACAAGAAGTAAAGTTTTTTAACCCTAAAAATACAATTGAAATGAAAAAGTTTAGATTATTATTTGCTATTGCAGCAATTACTTTATGTGCTACTGCCAATGCACAATTCACCACAGGAGGAAACCGTTCTTCAGTATCTAACAGTCAGGATGAAACATCTGTTGGTTATCGCGGATTTATTGATGCAGCATTCACTATAGGAACAGGCGATTGCGGTGTCGACCGAGTTGAGTTGGCAACAATTCATGGCTATCAGTTCAATCCATATTTCTTTGCCGGCGTTGGCGTTGCAGGCCACTACTATCTTTCTGATGGTTTGGACAATTTTGCACTTCCTGTTTTTGCCGATTTCCGTGGCGAATACAACACTGGCCAAGTAACCCCATTCTTCGATTTCAGAATTGGTTACTCAATTGATGTTAATGAGATTAAGGGAATCTATGTTGCACCTTCAGTTGGTGTAAAGGTGAAACAATTCAACGCATCAATAGGTTATTCTTCTCAAAAGTTTGATTTTGGCGATTATGGTAGCCTAACATCAGGAGGTTTCACAATTAGAGTAGGTTTCGATTTCTAATAATAACGCAGCGCTGCAATGCTGGAGCATTGTTAAAAGTCTTTTCATAATAAATGCCTCTGCCACAAAATTTCGTGGCAGGGGTATATTATGAAATTATAATCCATTTATCTATTTAAAATAAACTTTATTAATATAACAAAAAGCACTATTTATTATGAAAAAATTACTTCTATTATGGGCATTAATTTTGCCATTTGTTTTTGTTTCTTGTAGCGACGACGATGACGACTCTGGGAAATCAGAAATTGTTGGCACATGGTCTGGGAGCACAACTTATAACGATGGCAGCAGCGAATCATTTATCTGGATTTTTAAAGCAGACGGAAATTTTTCAGCAAAATTCTGGGATGATGACCCGAATGATTTCGGTCATGTAAGTGGCACATATAACTATGATGCAGAACTTTCAATTCTAACTGTAAGCGGCATCGATGAAGAAGGTGATTACTTTTCTGACTACTGCGGATGTAAGATTTCCGGCAATAAAATGTACTGGACTACAAGCGACGGAAATATAGTGCTTACCCGACAAAAATAAAATCGCACTTATCTTTGCCAAAAATATAACTGCGCCCCAAAAGTTTTTGATAAGACTTTTGGGGCACAATTTATTATAAACATGCGCACACTGCGCTAAATCAATCTGCTTAATCGGCGAAAACACAGCGGTGGACGCTCAGCCACAACTCAGGCAGCAGCGGACGGGGTCAGCGAGGTTTGGCACCAAGCCAATGCACCTTGAGCCACCGGCGTACCGGCTCATCATAAACTTTCATCACGCCCCAAGCAATTACAATTGCCATAAACAGCACGCCCAAGTTTACGGCAATGTGCATCCACAGCGGGGCATCGGCATGCTCTGCCACCCATCCCATTTGCATATACATGATGGGATAATGAGTGATGTAGATGGGGAACGAGATGTCGCCAAGCCATTTACACACCTTGGTGCTATGGGCATCGGTGGTCACCGACCCTGCACCGGCAAGCACAATGAGCGGGAACAGCGCCAAAATGCACGCAGCCTGATAGATGCCGTCAGCCACGCCACGGGTGCCACCTATGCACGGAATGGAGAATATTGCCACCAAAACAAGGCTGCACAGCCAGAATCCGCCTCGCAAATGCAGCGGCGAACCGCTGGGATTAGCCGACGTGCGGCGTCCGGCAACGATGCGCGAAATGAGCAGACCGCAAATGAAGGGATATAGCAAACGGGTGAATCCCACATACAGCTGCTGGCTTGACAGACTCCAACCGCCAATCACCGTGTATTGCGGACCGTCGGGGAAGAACCCAAACACATCCCATCCCAAAGTTAAATCAAGCGTGAAGAATGCACAGCACACGCAAATCACGCCAAGAACCACATTAGGCAAATGACGCAAAACGAAGGCATACAAAATGTTACCGATATATTCAAACATCAGCGACCACGACGGGCCGTTGAACGAGTTGGTCTCGTTCCAGCCGCGTATGTCAAGGCTCTCGCCGCAAGGCAGCATCAACAACCCCATCACCAAGCAAAGAGTGAATTTCCAGCCAGGCACGGTCTGCGTCATGGGGAACGCAGCCCCGCTGAAGAAAAACAATGATGCTCCTATAAGCGTGCCGGCAATCACCATAGGGTGCAGACGCGTGAGACGTCGCTTAAAGAAGCCCCACACCGTGGTGCTGCCCCAACGGTCGTCGTAGGCATAGCCAATCACAAACCCCGACAGCACAAAGAAGAAATCAACTGCCAGATAGCCATGATTGACAATCTGTGTGTTGAAAACAGGGATATACGTTTCGAAACAGTGAAAAACAATCACCATCAAGGCGGCTACGCCACGCAATCCGTCGAGAATCTCGTAACGCGGTTTTGATTCAAGATACACATTTCGTTTAGCCATAATTCAATATCGAGAAAGCTATTTGTTATAAGTTATTATTCTTTTTTACCTTAATCACTGCAAAACAGAATCATATTCTTGTATATTTTGCAAAGTTACAACAAACACCACATCTACACAAATCACCCCGGCGGTTACAGCCCCTGCTGCAAAGCCTCGATGGCATTTCTTTAATGGCGAGAGAGGGCGAGTTATTGGCTGAGAGCATCTACGCAAAGCAACGCCACCCGAGCAATCAGGGCTTCACATTGCGCCATGCTGCACCTTGCATCTCTGATGAACACTGCCAAATGGCAATAGCGATTGTTTGGGAGCGAGATGCAACCGATATCGTTAACTGCCATTATTTTGCCATCGGCAGTAAGCGGACCGGTGCCGGTTTTATGCGTCACAGCAGCCACACGGTCGCTTATGAGGCAAGGAATACGGTTCGTCCCGGTGCGGCAATCGGTCATTGTGCGCCACACAAATCGCCGGTAACGGTCGGCATTGCGCTGCTCATAGAGTTTCTTCAGCAACTCAATCGCTGCCAAAGGCGTGATGTAATTATCGTAGCATCGGCTCAAATCATCATTCATTTGAGCCTCGTTGTGAACAATCTGACAATCAGCAATGCCCAATGCTGCCACAAACGAGTTGACACTCGGCACATCAGCAATGTGGTTGAAAAGGATGTCGCAAGCATTGTTATCGCTCTGCTGAAGCGAGTATTCAAGCAACTTGGCAATGCTGAATTTACCGCCATCGGGGTGTTTATCGCGCAAAGGGCTCCATGTGTTTGGCGCAAGTTCACTCGGAGCAACATCAATGGTGCGCAACAACGAGGTATGCGACCGGCACAGCGCATCAGCAACCGCCATCGCCTGAGGCAATTTCATCACACTCAACATCGGGAACCGATCATTGCCGTTTATCAACAAGGTATCGCCCGAGTGAGAAGTCACAGCAATGCCCACTTGGGCAGGGAATGTGTCAGTCAACGAGCATAATTGCTTATGCAAATCATCCCACGACGATGCCTTAGCCACGCCGGCACACATCAGCATCAGTACCCCAAAGAGCGTTGTTTTCAACATTGATTTCATATTTCGAATCTTTATTACACAATAACCGTAAAGTTGATACACATATTACCGATTGATTTTGTCATCGGATTTTGAATAATCACTATTTATGCCAACCGCTTAATGCTGCAAATTTGCAATAGTGACGAATTAAAATTCCATTTTAAGGAAATCCCGAAGATTGACATGCTCGATGCCGGGATATTTACTGAACCCTCCACTCACAGGGTCCAGAGAAACAACATATTTCGGATAATTGTCTTTTATAGCGACAAGGTTGCCAAACTCCCGTTTAATAGTTTCGTCAGCAGCAAGGAGATATGTAACTTGAACATATATCCGCGTATCTGATTTGGTCGCAACGAAGTCCACCTCTCCGGCGCGAAGAATGCCGACTGTAACTTCAAACCCTTGGCTCCGAAGATGATTCCATACAACATTCTCCATTATTTTTTCAATGCTGCCCCTAATATCAGAACCGCAAAGATAGTTGCGAATACCATGGTCAGAGAAATATTGTTTATTGTTCGATTCAAGGAGCACCTTGCCATGAATATCGAAACGCTTAATAGGAATTGTGAGAAAAGCATCTCGGAGATATTTGAGATAGCTCGAAACTGTCTCATCGCTGATTTTTTCGCTCTTCGACGTCATGTATCTGACGATATTGGTTATCGATATCGGCTTACCGATGTTGTCAGCAATATAGCGTATTATATTCTCGAGTTGTGTAACATTGCGCACCTTTTCTCTACTGACAATATCCTTCACCAGAACAGTATTGAAAACCCCTTCAAGATAGTCGTTAATTTGCGATTTTTCTTCGGGCCTAAAGGCTAATAAACCGGGAAGTCCGCCCATATTCATATAGTGCATGAGAGCCTGTTCGCTATCTTCCATGATGTGGAATCGCAGAAATTCGAGATACGTGAGGTTGTAGATTTTAATCTCCATATATCGTCCCGACAGTCGCGTGCCCAGTTCACTCGAAAAGATATATGCATTGCTTCCTGTGGCAATCACCTGACAAAGATTTTCTGCATGAAAACTACGAAGTGCGTTTTCATAATTCTCAATATCCTGAACTTCGTCAATCAGGAGATAATTATCCCCACCTTTAGGCAACCTGACGGCTACATAGTCATACAATTGGTCCGACGTTTCAATATCACGGAACTCCTGATATTCCTTATTTATGTATAATACATTCGCTTCGGGACGATTCTCATTGAGCCAATCTTTAAATAACTCGAGTATCTTGCTCTTTCCGACACGGCGCTGACCGACAAGAATAAGCATCATACCACGATTAATCAGACTGGCTATCTTTTCTGTGTATTGTGGGCGAGGAATTACTTTCATAAGTTTATATTTTTTTGCAAAAATAGCAAACTATAATCGGGAAAACAAGAAAAAAGTGCATAAATTCACGATTATATTTGGCAAATCTCCTCAACATGCAACTACCAACCAATCACGCCGGGGCGTTCACATTCTTTCTGCCTTGACCATTGCTAATATTGCCATTGCCGACGCAATTTTGTAATTTTGCAGAAACTATTCACAATATATTTTTCTACGCAAATAAATGGCAACACGAAAACATTCTCGCACCGGCAAACCGTCAAAACAAATCATGCAGCGTGCCACCGAGGTGAAGCGCCGATTCACCCTGGTGTGTTGGCTTGCCGTGATAGTTCTCGTCACAATAGTAATCGGCAAACATTTTGCGCAAGAACAATTCGGCTCTTCGGCTTTGCCCGACAATGCCATTGAGCAACTGCAAAAAATTGTGGTGAACGACTCGATTGCAAACACCGTTTTGAAATACAAGGCGCACATCGTGTACTTTAATCCGCAAAATCACGAGCCAAACGCCACAATCTACGAACTCACCGCCGCCGAAACCGAGGGCAACGAACCGCGAGCCAACAATTTCATCCACGACGAGAATGTGCCGCAATGCGCCCACGCTTGGGACTACAGCAACTCGGGCTACGACCGTGGGCACATGACCCCTGCCGCCGACATGAAATGGGATGCCGAAGCAATGCAACAATCGTTTCTTATGACCAACATCTGCCCGCAAGACCACAGCCTGAACGCCGGCGCTTGGTCGCGCCTCGAAAAGAAACTACGCGCCTGGGCACAACGCGACAGTTCGCTTATCATAGCCACGGGGCCAATCATCGGACAATCGCCACAAACCATAGGCAAAGAAGTGCAAATACCCGTGCCCGAAGCATTCTTCAAAGTGGTCTACGCTCCACGCCAAGCACGCGCCATTGCTTTCATCTATCCAAACAGCCCTAATTGCAACAGCAAGATGCGCAAATATGCCGTGAGCGTGCGTCAAGTGGAACATCTCACCGGACTCAATTTCTTCTCCTCGCTTCCCGACGAAGAAGAGAACCGCATAGAGCAACAAAACGACTTTGCACAATGGGAACAAAACATCAATTAAGCAACACAATGAACACATCATACCTAAACAACGAAAGCACCATCTGCGCCATTTCAACCCCTAACGGCATCGGAGGTATTGCCGTGATTCGCATCAGCGGACCACAAGCCACTCAAATAGTGGCACAATGCTGGAAAGGCGCAAAAATCGACAAAATGGCATCTCACACTGCCCATTTGGGCAACATACTCTTTGCCGACGGACAAACGCTCGACCAAGTGGTGCTCACCCTGTTCCGCGCCCCTAACACATTCACAGGCGAAGACGTAATCGAACTGTCGTGCCACGGTTCGCCTTGGATACAGCAACAAATAGTGAACCGCCTCATTGAGTGTGGTTGCCAAGCCGCATCGGCAGGTGAATTCACACAACGCGCTTTCGCCAACCACCGCATCGACCTCTCGCAAGCCGAAGCAATTGCCGACGTGATTGCCGCTTCATCGCGCGCCGCTCACCGCATCGCCATCAACCAAATGCGAGGAGCCTTCTCTCAACAACTCGCCGACCTGCGTGCCCAACTGCTCGACTTCGTTTCGCTCATCGAACTCGAACTCGACTTCAGCGAGGAAGAAGTGGAATTTGCCGACCGCACACAACTGCTCAACCTCGCTCGGCAAATACTCGACATAATCACACGCCTTGCCGACTCGTTCGCCACCGGAAACGTGATTAAAAACGGACTACCCGTAGCCATTGCCGGCGAAACAAACGCAGGTAAATCTACCCTGCTCAACTACCTGCTGCGCGACGACCGCGCCCTCGTAAGCGACATCCACGGCACCACGCGCGACGTGATTGAAGACACCATAACCATCGACGGAACACTATTCCGATTTATCGACACTGCCGGCATACGCCACACCGCCGACACCATCGAGGCAATGGGCATAGAACGGACATTCAAGAAAATCGACGAAGCACAACTCATCCTCTGGCTAATCGACGGCACAAACCAGCCCCAACGCATCGAACAACTAAGCGCCGAGATATTGCCACACACCGCCGGCAAACAACTAATTGCCGTGGTCAATAAAGACGACTGCCTCAGCCCGCAACAACGGCAAGCAATCACCCATGCACTCTCGCAAGTGCTGCCACCCGAAACAAACCACATATTCATTTCAGCAAAGCAACAAACCGGGCTCACACAACTGCAAGACCTGCTCAAACAAGCAGCCGCACTGCCCGAAGCCGACGAAAACCAGGTGATAGTGACTAACGCCCGACACTACCAAGCCCTAATCAACGCCAAGCAA
Source organism: Muribaculaceae bacterium (assembly GCA_051878455.1). Classification (GTDB taxonomy): domain Bacteria; phylum Bacteroidota; class Bacteroidia; order Bacteroidales; family Muribaculaceae; genus SFTJ01. The sequence goes on along the minus strand of JBJEKD010000031.1, from coordinate 324 downwards.
GCTCTCTTGCGAGCCATACAAGGGCTCACCGACGGCATCAGCGGCGACTTTGTGAGCCAAGACATACGCGAAACCATGCACTACCTCGGCGAAATCACCGGTGAAATCACAACCCACGACATCCTCGGCACCATCTTCTCCCGCTTCTGCATCGGCAAGTGATACAAAGAAAAGAAAAGCATAAAAAGAGAAAATATAAATCCGTAAAATGCGATAAATCAATGATTTTATAAGAATTTGTATTTTCTCTTTTTCTCCATACTTTCTGTCTGTTTTCATATTTTTTTCGTAATTTTGTCCCCAGATTGTCCCCCGAAAGGGATG
>JBJEKD010000030.1:17056-32767 GCA_051878455.1 Muribaculaceae bacterium | reverse complement strand
CCGTCCGCCCAAGCATTTGGGGCTGCAAGGGCTCCTAAAGTGATTAATAAACTAATGAATAATTTTCTCATAGTAGTAAAGTTTTATTTATACGATTAAAGTTTAAAAATTAATATCTCAGTTTGTTTAAAATTTTTCTTGTTCAACAACTGATACAGCACTTCGTTTATCCTCGGCGGAGATTACTACCTAACAAAAATCATCGAAGTATAAATCTAACAATCGCCAAAATATTATTCTATGTTTGAAGGTCCCTAAACAAAAACCAATCAAGTATAAAAATAGTATTAAATTAAGCAAGGTGCTTATATCGATGCGACAAAGTTAAAACGATGTTTTTCAAAATCATAATGTTTTTTGGTGTTTAATATTCGATTTACCAAAATTAACATCCAATTTAACATTTAATTCTTTCAATAAACTATTTATAATGTTGTTTTTCAACGATTTAGCAATCCACAAAATTTCGCAACAAAAACCAAAGAAAATAAAACAGCATAAAACGGGCGCGAAAATTGTAAAATTGCCGATTAAATCGGCATTCTGCCACAACCCCGCCCACATTCGGCTCGTTTACGCAGGTTAGAGGATGTCACCCAGCGACCATTCGTAAACGGGTCTTATGGCAATGCGGTGTCCTTTATGCTCAATGTCGGCATGCTCATGGTCTGTAAGAATCAGCAAATTCTCACATCTGGTGAGCCTGTTTGCGAGCAATAATCCTCTCAATTCACGGGTGCGGGTCTTGGTATTTGACATGTCGTACGACACCTGAATGGCTTGCACAGCCCTATTGTTGCTGCACACAACAAAATCGCACTCGCCAGAGCGGTCGTTTATATAATACACATCATATCCACGATGCTGACACTCTCTCATCAACCTCAACAGCACTACCGTCTCAAGCCGCCATCCCAAGTTATGGGCAGCAAAAGCATTGTCGCGCTGGTTCATCAAAGCCACATCAACGGCATACACCTTTTGTTGAGTGATGCGCAATTTGCTCTTTGGCGAATATTTGTTGACCCCTACCAGCATATAGGCTTGCATGAGATAGGCAACGTAGTTTTTCACCGTCTGTTCCGCCTTTATATTGAATGTATTTGCAAGTTCTTTGGCTGAAAAAATTGTGGGCGACACATTAAGCAAATGCTGAGCCAAAAGTTCAAACGAAGCCTTGTAGGTGATGCTATACCTCTGCTCGATATCCCTTTTGAGGATGTTGTTAACCAAAGCGTTTATATATGCGTGCTTATTGCTCACCGTGAGCAACTCGGGAAAACCTCCTTCGTTGACATAATCATCAAAGGCGGCTCTTCGCATTGCCACTGTCTTTGTGGAGTTTTTCTCGGTATCTACGCCTTTCATCACGCAATATTCGGCAAACGAAAGCGGATAAAGTCGTATCTCATTGGCACGACCGGTTAAATGCGATGCTAATTCGCTACTAAGCAACTTGGCATTTGACCCTGTGACTATCACATGCATCTTTATTCTCAACAACCGGTTGACAAACAGATGCCAGCCATCAACATCTTGAATCTCATCCAAAAAAAGGTATTTGAAATCACCATATACCTTATATAACACTTCAAGCACATCATTGAGATGCTTGGCATCAAGCCCTCTAAGGCGTTCATCATCGAAATCCACATAGGCATACTTCACCCCCGCATGCTCGAGCCGCTGAAAGCACAAGGTTGATTTGCCGCTTCTTCTGACACCTATAACCACTTGGGCTTGAGGGCTGTTCAAGTCAATCAGGTGTTCTTCAATGCGGCTGCAATACTTCTCACTGCGCTTTATTTCAAGTTCGGCTTGCTGGTCGATTAATACAAGTTCAAGCAGGCGCTTATCAAATTCTGCTTTTTGTGCCATAATTGTTGCTAATTACGTGGATTTGAGCGCTAAGTTAATAAAAAATTATCAACAAATCACCTTATTTTGCAAGTTTTCGCGAGTTTCATCACCTTATTTTACAAGTTTTCGTGAATTCCATCACCTTATTTTACAAGTTTTCGTGAATTTCATCACCTTATTTTACAAGTTTTCGTGAGTTTCATCACCTTATTTTACAAGTTTTCGCGAATTCCATCACCTTATTTTACAAGTTTTCGTGAGTTTCATCACCTTATTTTACAAGTTTTCGTGAGTTTCATCACCTTATTTTACAAGTTTTCGCCGAATTGCAACTTCTTAATGGCATGCGAAGCATGTGAACCCGGAGGCGAATGCTGACGGGACTTAGCCGTGGGTAAGCCCAATGGGCGCAACCCACGGTGCACAACGCCAACTACAAATGCCTTTGAAGAAGGCGAATAAGCAACAATAATTCGCGTCTTTCAGACGCCGTTACCCTACCGAATCTACCCCCGGGGTTACGCTAACGCTCACCCCGGGCTACGTGCCTCGCCTTTCCGGCGTCGGCGTCACATGCTTCGCATGAACACTGCATACGACAGCGCGATGCCGACAATCTCGTTATGCGAACTATGATCCAGCACACGCAACGACACCAACAGCAGCGATGGCATGCGAAGCATGTGAACCCGGAGGCGAATGCTGACGGGACTTAGCCGTGGGTAAGCCCAATGGGCGCAACCCACGGTGCACAACGCCAACTACAAATGCCTTTGAAGAAGGCGAATAAGCAACAATAATTCGCGTCTTTCAGACGCCGTTACCCTACCGAATCTACCCCGCGGTTATGCACGGCTATCACCCCAGGCTATATGCCACTACACCTGTTCGGCGTCGCATGCTTCGCATGAACACTGCATGCGACAGCGCGATGCCGGCGATGTTCGGTGATACGCGTCATCGTTGCGCACCGCCTTATACATCATATATAATCGCACGCGCGGGGGCGGGCGCGCGAAACCCGGCGTGGGATATAAAAAAATGCCCCGGCGAGCGGTGGCTCGCGGGACATTATGGTGCGTTTATGTCGAACGATTTACCGATTATTCTTCGGCGTCGTCTTCCTTCATGTTGTGGAACACGTTCTGCACATCGTCGTCGTCCTCAAACTTTTCGAGAAGTTTTTCGAGGGTTTCGCGTTGCTCGGCGGTAACTTCTTTGGTGTCGTTAGGTATTCTCACAAATTCGCTGCTTGTGATTTCGAAGCCGTTGTCTTCGAGGTACTTTTGGATGTTAGAGTTTTCCTCGAAAGCGCCGTAGATTACGATGTCTTCTTCGTCCTGGTCGAGTTCGTCAACGCCATAGTCGATAAGTTCGAGTTCGAGATCCTCGAGCGAAACGCCGTCCTTTGGTTTGATGTGGAACACGCATTTGTGTTCAAACATAAACGAGAGGCTGCCCGAAGTGCCGAGGTTTCCGCCAAACTTGTTGAAATAACTGCGCACGTTAGCCACGGTGCGAGTGTTGTTGTCGGTTGCAGTTTCCACCACGATAGCGATGCCGAAAGGTCCGTATCCTTCGTAAACGATTTCCTTGTAGTCGCTTGCGTCTTTGTCGGTGGCTTTTTTGATGGCGCGGTCAACGGTGTCCTTAGGCATGTTAGCAGCCTTGGCGTTAGCCATAAGGGCACGGAGGCGAGAGTTGGCTTGCGGGTCAGGACCGCCTGCCTTAACGGCGATGGTGATTTCCTTACCGATTTTGGTGAATGTGCGAGACATATTGCCCCATCGTTTCAGTTTTCTTGCTTTGCGATATTCAAACGCTCTTCCCATAAAAATGAAATGTTATAATGATTATTGCTTTGTTTTAAAAAATTCTTTGGAATAAGAAACGCATTTTGCCCGACGATTAAACGTCAGGCAAAACACGATTTATGTGTTGTCAACGCAGTTTAGCGCCAATCTGCTTTTCGAGGTTGGCAATCACCTTGCTCATCACGGCGTCGATTTGCTTGTCCTGGAGGGTGTTTTGGTCGTCCTGAAGGGTCAAGCTAATGGCATACGACTTTTTGCCTGCCTCGAGGTTTTTGCCCTCGTAAACGTCGAACAGGGTGACACCTCGCAAGAGGCGTTTTTCCGACTGGGTAACCACGCGCTTGATGTCGTCGAAGGTTACAGCCTTGTCGATGAGCAGAGCCAAGTCGCGCTTAACGGGCTGAGTCTTTGGCAGGTCGGCAAAGGTGACTTTCTTTTTCGAGCACATCTTTATGAGGGCATCCCAATTGATGTGGGCGAAGAACACCGGCTGATGAATGTCGAGTTTTTTGAGTTGCTTGGCAGCCACAACGCCCATTTCGGCGATGAGTTTGCCGCCGCGGCTTTCGTATTTGAGCGCAGGAGCGAACACATCGCTGGTGAACTGCGTAGCCACGAGTTCTTTTTCGGCGATTCCGAGGCGAGCAAAGATGTCCTCAACCGTCTTTTTGAGGTCGAACACGGTGATGTCGCGCGGAGCATCAGCCCAGTTGCCGTCGTGGTTCTTGCCGGTGAGCCAGATGCCCAGTTCGGTGTTTTCGCTGAACTTGGCAAGCACACGTTCGGTGCTGTCGGCAGCGGCATCGTAGTGATAGCAATTACCGAACTCATACATCTTGAGGTTGCTGCTGCGGCGATTCACGTTGTGAGCAATGCTCTCGAGTCCGCCATAAAGCAAAGTCTGGCGCAGAAGCATAAGGTCGCTGCTGAGCGGGTTCATCAGGCGCACGGCTGCGGCTTCGGGATAAGTTTCGCCGTCGGCATAATATTGCACCGAGGTGAGCGAATTGTTAAGTATCTCGTTGAAACCCATTGCAGTGAGTTGCTGCGAGATGAGTTCCTGCATATCGTTTTTGAAATCGGTTGCCGACTTCGACGAAAGGTTGCTGCGCACAGCGTCGGTGAACTCCACGTTGTTGTAGCCATACACACGCAAGATGTCCTCAACCACATCGCAAGGGCGTTGCACATCCACGCGATAGGTTGGCACCAGAATGTTGAGGCACTCGTCGGTTTCGCTCACAATCTTCATTTCGAGGCTTTCGAGAATGCTCTTGATGGTGTCCTTGCCGATGTTTTTGCCAATCAAGCCCTCCACATAGTCGTAGCGAAGTTCAACAGGAAATTCGGGGAACTCCTGGTTCTTGATGTCGACCACGTCGCCGCAGATTTCGCCGCCAGCCACTTGCTTGATGAGCATGGCAGCCACCTTCAGGTTGAAAACGGTGGTATTTGGGTCGATGCCGCGTTCAAAGCGGAACGAAGCGTCGGTGTTCAATCCAAAACGGCGAGCCGACTTGCGAATCCAAGTGGGATGGAAATAAGCCGATTCGAGGAAAATGTCGGTAGTGGCTTCGGTGACACCGCTGTCGAGGCCGCCAAACACGCCGCCGATGCACATCGGCTCCTCGGCGTTGCAAATCATCAAGTCGCGCTCGGTGAGCGTGCGCTCAACGCCGTCGAGAGTGACGAATTTGGTGCCTTCGGGGCAAGTTTTCACAATCACCTTTTCGCCTTTCACCTTAGCGAGGTCGAAACAGTGGAGCGGTTGGTTAAGCCCCAGCAATATGAAATTGGTGACGTCGACAATATTATTAATCGGACGCTGACCGATGGTGCTCAACAAGTCTTTGAGCCACTTCGGGCTCTCGCCCACTTTCACGCCACGAATGGTGACGCCGCAATATCGAGGGCATGCCTCGGCATTTTCTACGCTCACCTCCACTGCGCCGTCGGCACGGTCAACAGCGAAGCCCTCGTCGGTAGGCTTATTGAACTTGAAAGGCTTGCCGTTTTGCTTGAGCCAAGCAGCCAAATCGCGCGCCACGCCATAATGCGAAGCGCCGTCGATGCGGTTAGGCGTAAGGTCTACCTCAATCACATAATCGTCGTCGATGCCGTAATAGTCGCGCGCCGGAGTGCCCACAGCCACGTCGTCGGGCAGCACGATGATTCCGCTATGGTCGGTGCCAACCCCTATTTCGTCCTCGGCACAAATCATGCCTCGCGACTCCACGCCGCGGATTTTCGACTTTTTAATGGCAAATTCCTTGTCGCCGTCGTAGAGTTTGGTGCCAACGGTGGCAACAATCACTTTCTGACCGGCAGCCACATTAGGCGCACCGCACACGATTTGAGTGGGTTCGCCGTCGCCGAGGTCCACGGTAGTGACGTGAAGGTGGTCGCTATCGGGGTGTTCAACGCAGGTGAGCACCTTTCCAACCACCAGGCCTTGCAATCCGCCCTTGATAGTTTCAACTTTTTCTACACAATCAGTTTCAAGGCCGAGCGAAGTGAGCGCAGCCGACACTTCCTCGGGCGAGAGATTGAAATCGAGATAGCGTTTCAACCATTTATATGATACATTCATAAAAAATTATGTTTTGTTTTTTACACACTTTATTGCAGCCGGGCAGAAGCCCTACTGCTTAAAAACCTACAAATTTACGAAGAATTTTCGACATAGACATTTCGTGACACTCAAAAACCATTGCCGCCGCCACATTTTTAGTGATTTCGGCAAATTTCGGGGCATATTGGCTGGTTTTGGTGACAATTTCGTTTCTAAACTCACTTTTTCGGCACAAAGAAAAATGTTTTTCGCGATTTTTTGTTGTTATTTCAAGAAAATACATTACCTTTACAGCCACATTTCACAACAGCCTTAAATCAATAATACATTAATTTTATGAGTTTTTAGTTTGGCTTATTTATTTAAGTTTTATCTAAAGCCGGCAGCATTTGTAGTGAATACAAATGCTGTCGTCCGTTTTTAGGGATTACTTATTCGCCAAAATGCCAAATAAAATAAGTAACTTTGCACCCGACAACATTCATATATTATAATAATATAACACACCCGATATGCGACAATCAGCCAACAACAACGAACACCGTTTCCGTCGCCCCGACAACATACGCACCTTTGTGGTGAAAGAACCCGACACGCTGCTGGCAGCAGTGGGCAAGATTTTGTGCGACCACACGCCATCGAAATTGAAATCGATGCTCAAGCACAACCAGTTTGCCGTGAACGGCATGCCCACCTCGCAATTCAACCACCCGGTGAAAGCCGGCGACGAGATTGCCGTCAACTTCGACCAAGCATTCGCCGTGTTTAAGCATCCGCGCATCCAGTTGGTTTACGAAGACGACGACCTGATGATTGTGAACAAAGGCTACGGCGTGCTGTCGATGGGCACCGAAAGCGTGAAAGAAGGCACCGTTTACAGCGTGATGCGCAAATACGTCAAGACCCACAATCCCAAATCGCAGGTGTTTATCGTTCACAGGCTCGACCGCGACACCTCGGGACTGATGCTGCTTGCCAAAAGCCGCCTCGCCAAAGACAATCTTCAGCACAACTGGGCAAACATGGTGCTCAACCGCAAATATGTGGCAGTGCTCGAAGGCGAACTCGAGGGCAACAACGAAGGCGTGGTGCGCAGTTATCTTGCCGAGAACTCGAAGTTTGAGGTCTATTCGGTCGACGACCCCGAAAAGGGTCAACTGGCGATTACGCGTTACAAGATACTCACCCGCCACCGCGGACACACGCTCATTGAACTGGAACTCGACACTGGCCGCAAAAACCAGATACGCGTTCACATGAAAGACCTCGGGCACCCCATCGTAGGCGACCGCAAATATGGCGCCTCGCACAGCCCCATCAGCCGTTTGGCGCTGCACGCCCGCTCGTTGCGGTTTGTGCATCCAATCACTCGCAAAGTGATGGACTTTGAAACGCCTATCCCAGCCCGATTCCAGTCGTTGGTTTAATTGTTGCACCGTCACAATAACAATTATCGATGCCTGAAACAAAGCAAATGTATGCCAACGTGATTGTGCCGCTTGCACTGCAAGGCACGTTCACCTACGCCGTTCCACCGGAGTTGCAGCATGACCTGCGCACCGGCTGCCGTGTTCTTGTGCAATTCGGCAAGAAAAAGACCTACACAGCCATTGTGGTGGCTATCCATTTCACCAAACCCGTAGGCTACGACGTGAAAGACATACTTGCCATGCTCGACGAAAAACCCATAATCAAGCATCCGCAACTCGACCTCTGGCAATGGATTGCCGACTATTATCTTTGCACTATAGGCGAGGTGTATAAGGCGGCTGTGCCCTCGGGCTTGAAAGTGGAGAGCGAAACATTCATCAGCATCAATCCCGAATACGAAGAAACCGCCGACGACCATTTGGACGAACGCGAACGCGTGATTATCGACTTCACGGCACAGCGCGGACGAGTGCAACTCGACGAAATTGCACGCGTAACCGGATTTAAAAACATCGTGTCGATTGTGAGCCGCATGCTCGAGCGCGATGCCATACACATTGCCGAACGCGTTGTCGACAACTATCGCCCGAAAACCGAAACCTGCGTCACCCTTGCCATCGAACGCAACGACGAGGCTGCGTTGCACCAACTGTTCGACAAGGTGGCTCGTGCCAAAAAGCAGGAAACGCTGTTGCTCGCTTTCCTCGACCTGTCGCACTGGATGCAACGCTCCGAGCCTGCCGAAGTGACAAAAGAGGCTCTGCTCAAACGTGCCGGCGTGACCCAGCCCGTGCTGCGCGCCGCCATCGACAAGGGCGTGTTCACGCTCTACAAAAAGCCGGTTAACCGTTTCGACGTCACCTCGCAATGCCATGCCGAGGCTCCGGTGCTCACTGCCGAACAGCAACGCGCCTACAACGAAATTCACCAATCGTTCACCACGCACAACATCACCCTGCTGCACGGAGTGACTTCGAGCGGCAAAACCTCGATATACATCCACCTCATTCAAGATGCTCTTGCCAAAGGCAAACAGGCACTGTATCTTGTGCCAGAAATCGCTCTAACCACCCAACTCACCCAACGCCTGCAAAAGGTGTTCGGCGAACGGCTGCTCATCTATCACAGCCGCTTCAGCGACAACGAGCGCGTCGACATCTGGCGCCGACTGCTCGAGAGCAGCGAACCCATGGTGGTGATTGGCGTGCGCTCGGCTGTATTCCTGCCGTTCTCGCAACTCGGACTGGCGATTGTCGACGAGGAGCACGACAGCAGTTACAAGCAACAGGACCCGGCACCACGCTACAACGGCCGCGACATGGCGGCGATGCTGGCTTCGATGCACGGTGCCAAGACGCTTTTCGGCTCGGCTACGCCGGCTATCGACACCTATTACAAGGCTCTTAACGGCCGCTTCGGGCTGGTGACGCTGCTCACGCGCTACGAGGGCATCAAACTGCCTGCAGTGCACGTCATCGACACCAAAAAGGCTCGCAAAAAGCACGAAATGAACGGTTTGTTCTCGCAAGAACTGGTGAGCCAGTGCTATCAGGCGCTCGAACGTGGCGAGCAACTCATCTTGTTTCAGAACCGACGCGGCTACTCGCCTATGGTGCGCTGCCGCGAATGTGCGTGGACTCCGAAATGCACCAACTGCGACGTGACTCTCACCTATCACAAACGCCTTTCAACGCTCACCTGCCACTATTGCGGCTACACTCTCACCCTGCCTTCGATATGCCCTGTGTGCGAGCAACCTGCCATCGAAGTGCTCGGCTACGGCACCGAACGCATTGAGGACGACATCGAAAAGGTGTTCCCTAAAGGGAAGATAGCACGCATGGACCTCGACACCACACGCAGCAAAACAAGTTACGAACGCATAATCAACGATTTCTCGGAACGCAAATCAAACATCCTCGTGGGCACGCAGATGGTCACCAAAGGCCTCGACTTCGACGGGGTGAGCATCGTGGGCATCCTCAACGCCGACACCATGATTTCGTTCCCCGACTTCCGCAGCCACGAGCGGGCTTTCAACATGATGGAACAGGTGGCTGGCCGAGCCGGACGCAAGCATGCGCAAGGCATTGTGGTGATGCAAACCAGCGAACCAGAACACCCCGTGGTGAAATTCGTGCAGCAGCACGATTATATAGGATTCTATAATCACGAGATTGCCGAGCGGCAACGCTATGCCTATCCGCCTTTCACACGCATTGTGAACATCTACATCAAACACCGCAACGAAGATGTGCTCTACGAAATGTCGGCAATGTTCAGCCAGATGCTCCGTCAGGTGTTCGGCACCCGAATACTCGGACCCGAGTCGCCTATGGTGGCTCGTGTGCAGCAACTTTTCATCAAACAGATTGTGCTGAAAATCGAGGTGGCAGCATCGATGTCGAAGGTGAAGGAATTCCTGCGTAAAATCTATGCCGACTTTGTGGCTCGCGACTCGCGCGCCAAAGGTTGCATTATCTACTACGACGTCGACCCGATGTAACGCTCTAACCCACCTTTCAAGTTATGTCAATATCGAACTATGTAGCCTCCTACGGGCATCACTACGCCACAATCATCCGACTTGGCATACCGCTACTGCTGGGTCAATTAGGCATTATCGTAACCGGCTACGCCGACACAATCATGGTGGGCAACTACAGCACTGATGCGTTGGCTTCGGCTTCGTTTGCCAACAGCGTGATTGCATTTGTGTTGATGCTCAGCATTGGTTTCTCTTACGGGTTGACGCCGCTTGTGGGCGCATTGTTCTCGGTTGGCAGCGTGAAACGCCTTGCAGCCACGGTGCGTGCCGGCGTGATTGTCAACGTGGCTTATGTGGTGCTGTGGTGCGTGCCGCTTATGGCTGCCTACCTGTGGATGCACCGTCTGGGGCTACCGCAACATCTGCTGCCGGTGATACGGCCTTACTATCTGCTGCTGCTCGTGTCGCTGCTGCCATTGGGCGCGGTAAACGCTTTGCGCCAGTTCACCGACGCCATCAACAACACCAAAGTGTCGATGTATATTCTTGTGTGCGGCAACGCCTTGAACATTGCTCTGAACTATGCTCTCATCTACGGGCATCTCGGACTGCCCGAACTGGGGCTTACGGGAGCCGGAATAGCCACCCTTGCAGCGCGCATGGCAATGCTGATTGCCTATGCGGTTTATCTGCTGTGCAACAAGCGCTATCGCCACTATCGCAGCCATCTGCTCCACGCGCCGGCACAGAGTGCAAACCTGCGCAGCATAATCACCACCTCGCTGCCGATTTCTTTGCAGATAGGCATGGAAACGGCAATATTCACCGCGGCATCGGTGTTCGCCGGCTGGCTCGGCACCAACTCTCTCGCCGCCGTGCAGGTGCTCACCACTATCGGGCAATTAGGATTTATGGTGTATTACAGTCTGGGTGCCGCGGCTTCAATCAAGATGTCGAACTATCTCGGACTGGGCGACGTGTGCCACATCCGCCAAATGGCTCATGCCGGCTATGTGATTATTCTGGCAAGCGCACTGGCGGCAAGCCTGGCGTTTTATTTTGGCGGAGAATACCTTGCCAAGCTGTTCACCAACGATGCCGCCGTGGTGGCGCTCGTGAGTTCGCAGATTGGGCTGCTCATTCTCTATCAGTTTGGCGATGCCACGCAAATAGCATTTGCCAACAGCCTGCGCGGCATTGCTCACGTCAAGCCAATCATGAAACTCGCTTTTGTGGCTTATTTCATTATCGGCATACCGGTGATGTATCTGCTTTGCTTCCCCATAGGGTTTGGCATCAGCGGCATCTACATGGCGCACACCATCTCGCTGCTCACCGCCGGGATTCTTTTCCGGCAATCATTCTATCGTCGCATCTCCCGCCTTTAAGCCGCCTCTCTGCCTATGCGGCAAGGGAATAAACAACGAGGAGTTGCGCCATAATGGCAACGCAACTCCCCGCTGAAAAAAGTCGGTATGTAATAATATTAATCGATGATGTCGAATCCGGTGTACTTCTGCAAGCACTTAGGCACGCGTATGCCTTCGGGTGTCTGGTTGTTTTCGAGCAACGCAGCCAAGATGCGAGGCAATGCCAATGCCGAGCCGTTGAGCGTGTGGCAAAGGCGGGTTTTCTTGTCGGCACCACGATAGCGGCACTTCAGGCGATTGGCTTGATAAGTGTCGAAGTTCGACACCGAACTAACCTCAAGCCAGCGATGTTGCGCTTCGCTGTAAACCTCAAAGTCGTAGCAAATGGCTGCGGTGAAACTCATGTCGCCACCGCAGAGGCGAAGCACACGGTAAGGCAATTCGAGTTTCTTGAGCAAACCTTCAACGTGTTCGAGCATCTCCTTGTGGCTTTGGTCGCTATGCTCAGGAGTGTCGATGCGCACAATCTCAATCTTCGAGAACTCGTGCAAGCGATTCAATCCGCGCACGTCCTTGCCGTAACTGCCGGCTTCGCGGCGGAAGCACTCGGTGTAAGCGCAGTTTTTTATAGGCAACTGCTTCTCGTCGAGAATCACATCGCGATAGATATTGGTTACAGGCACTTCGGCTGTTGGGATAAGGTAGAGATTGTCAAGACCGCAATGATACATCTGCCCCTCTTTATCGGGCAACTGACCAGTGCCGTAGCCCGAAGCCTCGTTCACCACCGTAGGCGGCATGATTTCGGTGTAGCCGGCAGCGTTTGCCTCGTCGAGGAAGAACTGGATGAGGGCACGCTGCATACGGGCACCCTTACCGATGTAAACCGGGAAACCGGCTCCGGTGATTTTCACACCGAGGTCGAAATCGATAAGATTATATTTTTTCGCCAAATCCCAGTGAGGCACCTTAGCCTCGTCGTTAACGGCATCGTGTTTCCATTCAGCCACCGTAGCCACCTCGTCGCTGAGGTTGCTCTTCACCACCAGGTTGTCGCCAGCGGCTGCGCCCTCCGGCACGAGGTCGTAAGGCATATTTGGTATGGTGAGCAGAATGTTGCGTATTTCGTCCTCGGCAACCTTCAGTTGCTCGTCGATTAGGCGGTTGTTTTCCTTAATCTGAGCCACCTGAGCCTTAGTGGCTTCGGCTTCGTCCTTCTTGCCCTGCTTCATCAGCGCACCGATTTGAGCGGCAAGTTTGTTGAGTTGAGCAGCCTGACTGTCGCGAGCAGTCTGTGCGGCACGGCGCTGCTTGTCGAGTTCCACAACGCGGTTGATTGGCTCTGTGGCATCGAAATGTTTTTTTGCCAACTTGGCTATCACACCTTCAGGGTCGGCATTAATTACTTGTAGCGTAAGCATTTTATATATTTAACTAAAGTTTTGTTGTTTGCTGATTGACATATATACACGTTAACCTGGGGCGACTCGTCACGCAAGCAGTTCTTTCACCTTTGCACTGATAGCGCGGCCTTCTGCTTTGCCGGCAAGAGCCTTTGTGGCAACGCCCATCACCTTGCCCATATCGCGAGCCGATGTGGCACCCACCTGTGCTATTATCGCCTTCAGTGCCTCAGCAAGTTCGTCATCGCTAAGTTGCTTGGGCAAATATTCCTCGATGATTGCAGCCTCGGCAAGTTCGTTGGCAGCAAGTTCGGGACGGCCGTTATCCTGATAAATCACGGCAGTGTCCTTGCGTTGTTTAACGAGTTTTGCAATAATCTTCAGAGCAGCGTCGTCAGCCAATTCGCCGTTAGCGCCCGGTGCGGTCTTTGCCTCAATAAAATCTTTCTTAACAGCGCGCAGAGCATCGAGGCGCACTTTGTCGCGGGCTTTCATAGCGGCAGTGATGGCACTGCTTATTTCATCGTATAAACTCATAATTTCTCTTTCCTCCTTATTTGGTTAAATACAAATTGTTAACTGCAAAATTACACTAAAATCACTAATTAACGAAATTTTTTTTACATAAGCGGGGTTTCGATGCAAAAAGGACAATGTGGCAACGGCAATTTTCATCCTCCATAATGCAGCATTGCCGCGGTTTGCACTACGGCACCGCCACGTTCTGCTTTGCCCACGATGCAAAAAAGGGGCTGCAAGTTGCAGCCCCCCTATTATATTGTCAATTCTAATTTTCGGCAATATTATTCTACGTAAACCTTTTCAACTACTTCGCCGTCAACAACAACGATGTAGATACCATTTTCGGTTTGGATGATGCGGCGCTTCTTGTCAGGAGTGTCGCCCGAGCCCTTAACGGTTGTTGCACGACCATCAGGAGTTACGATTTGAATTTCGTCACCACCTTCAACGATGATTGAGCCGTCGCCGGTAGAGATTATGATATCATCCTCGTCACTGATTTCTGCTTCGTCGGCTGTACCCTTCGAATAATCGATTTCGATTGGCAGAATCTCAACAGCATAGCCATCATCAGTAGATATCAGACTAACAATACCACGGATGGTTACATTAATATAGGCTTTAAGTTCTTCAAGACCAAACTTGTTGTAGGCAGCCACTGTGACATCATCTTGCTTGATATTGAAACTCTTTTCGTCAATGTCGAGTATTTCAACACTTTGCAACTCAACTACATCGCAAACTTGGTCTACACCGAGCTCGTCAACCGAAAGGCCATTCGCTTTAATGGTGCCTTGTTCGGTAGACTCAGCAAGGTCGCTGCAATTATAAATTTCAGGAATACCATTGTAGAGTGTGTATGTTCCAGTGAAACCGGCAGGGATGATGTCCTGAGCCTCGTATTCAGGAAGGTCGGCAATCGCACCAAAAATCATGACACCTTCACCAGATTCGTCTTGAGCATAGTACGTAACACTCGACGATGTCTTGTAAACAGCAACTACAGTGAGCGGGCAATTAACCTTTGCAATAGCGTCTTTGCCCATAGCCTTGAAATCAGCAATGTTGTCGACTGTTGACCTTGAAATAAATTCAGTTGGATAGAGTTGGATTGTAGTACCATATATCGATACAAAACCAGAAACGTCGAAAGTGCCATCTGCAGCAGGAAGTTTCACGCCACTGAAGGTGCTGTAAAGCGCCAATTCTCCACCTTCATCATCGGTGAGATTTTTGTTAGTAGCATCGTAAGAAACATTCTTGAAGCATACATATTGATTAATATTGTTGGTATCAATTTTGCCCAACTCCGATTCGGTTGCAGCAATCGGGTCAACTTTGTCGGTAGAAGCCTTGTAAGTACCTTCACCAGCAGCAGCAGCCAATTCTACTAAGCCATTGTGGTTTGATTTTGTGCCAATGAATCCGGCAGGAACAACATCACCGTTTGCATAGGTTTGACCAGTTGAGCCGTAAACCAATGCTACGCCACTGTCATCTTTAATATAAAGATAAGCGCCATTTTGATAAACTGCAGTTACAGGATTTGTAAACTTAACCGCTGAACCGTCATCTTTAGCCAAGAACGCTGCAATGTTATCTACATCATCCGGAGTACCGATTGTGTAAGTAGCCGATGTGATATCGCTCGACTTGTCGCCGTCAACAACAACAGCCTTGAGGGTTGTGGTTGTAGTGATTTCGATTGGTTCAGAGTATTCGGTAGATTCAGCAGTTGGGTCCTCGCCATCGAGAGTGTAATAAACCTTACCCGAACCATTAGGGTTGGTTATTTCAACAGTCTTAGGTACGTAATATGTACCGGCAGCAACCGAGAATGTTGGAGCAGTAATTGCATCAGCCGAAGCAGTTGTAACTGTCAAAGTGTTAATTTGAACTGATCCTGCAATAGTCAAATCAATCTCACTTGCAGACCCTGTCCATGCACTATTTGCTACAGCACCTTCAGTAACCTGAATATTTGAATCATTAAAACCAGAACCAGACACCGCAATACTTGTAATTACAGTTCCGTCAGAAGTCTTAAAGCTCAATTTTGAACCATTATAAACACGTAATTGAATAGCCATATTCTTGCTTGCAGACTGTGTAAATGCTTGAACACCATTTCCAGATGAGATTGTAGCAGTAAAAGAAACTGAGCTATTCGTAAAAACAGTACCACTGGCATATTTTACACCAGTGCTTGCAGTAGTTGCATAAGTTACCTTGTTCGATTCAGCAACGTAAA
>JBJEKD010000030.1:0-16956 GCA_051878455.1 Muribaculaceae bacterium | reverse complement strand
ACACCAGTGCTTGCAGTAGTTGCATAAGTTACCTTGTTCGATTCAGCAACGTAAACATTTGGATCTGACATATCGAATACAATGTCAGCCGCATTCGAAGCGAAAGCGAATGCAAAAAGCGATAAGATTGAAAGTAATAATTTCCTCATGATAAGATTGTAATTTAGCGTTGATTAGTATATTTGGTAGCAAATGTAAGAAGAATTTTAGAAAAAACAACAAAAATTGGAATAAAATTTAACAAAAATCGCTGATTTTTACCTTTTTAGGGCAGGTGGGGTTAAAAAAATGTGCATAAATTGACTTTAAATGAAAAAATTTTACGATTTGTGAAATTTTCGCGTAATTCGAAAGAAAGGTGAAAATGCAACTAAAAATTAGTTAAATTAACATAAAAATTTGCCACCCGACAAATTCAATCGTCGAGTGGCAAAAATGAGTTATTTAACTTTTACAGAGGACTTTGTTAGCCTCCTAAATAGCGATTAATCCTTATTGGTCCAATTCACATTCCAAACAGCATAGCGGTCCTTGTTCGATGATTCGTTGTTCGACGGGCAGAGGTTAGTGAACACAATCTGGAATTCGCCGGCAACGTCAACATCAGTCGTGTAATCGTAGGCTACATATTTTTCGCAATCGCTTGCCGCTTTGGTTACATTGAAAGTCTTCACAACTGAACCATCTTGCAAGATTTCCACCTTGAACGAAATGCCGTTGCTTTCGGAGTAAGCGTAACCGTATTTAAAGTTAAGTTTAGCAATTCCGCCAGAGATGGTTGGCGAAGTGATTTTGCCGACAGATGCGGTTTTGCCGTTCATGCAGGCAGCGAAGAAAGGCGTAGTGCCCTCTTTGTAGCCGATGAATTGGAATGTCGGGTTGCTGTCGGTAGCACCACCTTGCAGAATGTTGCAGTTTTCGGCTGTCCAGCCTTGAGTGGTGGTGTAAGTTCCATAGTAACTTGTGGCAGTGCTATTGTTGAACGTCTCGAAGTCGGCAACGGTGCCGCTAACCGTAGTGCCGCCGCCTTCACCGCCCGACGAGCCGCCGCTTTCACCGAGGACAACATCGTCGAGACACCAAGTGGCATAGTTGGCGTCGGAAGTGGCTTCGTAGCGGAAACCGATGAAAATGGTGCCGGAATAACTGCTGAGGTCGATGTCGCCCGAGTTAGCCCAAGAACTGTAGCCCGAAGCCGGAGCAGTGGCGAAAGTGGCATTGAGTTGAACAGGCGTACATTCGGCAGGGTCGGCAGAGGTGAGCACATACACGCCAATCTTGCTGGTGGTAGAGCCGTAGCCGTTAACCTGAGTGCGGAAACTGAGCACCTTGTTTTCAACCTTGTTCATATTGATGGCAGGAGTAATCAGCCACGAATCGAACGGAGCAGTGCCCTTGTAGCCGGTCATGGCTGCATAGCCGTTGTTGTCGAACGTGGTTTGGAACCAAGCCTTGTTGCCTTGCTTTTGCAAATTAGTCCAGTCGGTAGGCAGACCCGTTTCAAATCCCTCGTTAATGCCCGTAACACCGCCAGTGGCAACCGAGAGGCGGAATTCGCTTGTCGAGCCCGAGTTGCCGGTGATGCCGTGAGTGCCGAGGTAGCTTGCCATTGTGCCTTTCACCTTGATAACGGTCTTATACACCTCAACATTGTCGGCGAGGTTGGCTTGTGTGCGGAACGGCGAGCCTTGAGGCAATGCCACAACAAGACACTTGGTATAGTCGGTGCACTCTGGGTCAGGACCAATCACGAGCGTTGTGCCAAGAGTGGTTGGAGCAGTCCATTCGATGTCGGCATTGCTCTTCACGGCAGCAACTTCGGGAGCCACAGCACCCACAATGTAGCCGCTCACCCAGCCTTCGCGACCGGTGTTTTGCAAACTGATAGCCTTTTCAACCGTCCACGGGTTAGATTCAATGCCGCTGAAGTCGGTAGAGAAGTTGATGCAATCGTCGGCACTGCGCAGGAGCAACTGCCAAGTGGCGTTGCTTGCGCTCGAGCCGTAGTAACTGAGGATACCCACAACCGAGCCGTAGCCAAGCGGCAGCAGTTCATCCTTGAAAGTAGAATAGTTGCTTGTGCGCACGATGATAGAGTTACCGCCGGCATCTTCGATGGTGCGGTTGGTGGTAGCGTCGCCGGCAACGAATGCGTTCTTGCCGTCGGCGTCAGTGAACTTCACGTCGTCGAAGCGCACCAATTGGCTCTGCCATTTGCGCAAACCGGCGGCGTCGGTCGACAAGCCGGAAATTGTGGCAGGGATGGTGTCGATTTCGGAAGGAGCGGGCAGCCCGTTGAGTTCGGCATGGTTCTGGAAAGTTTCGAGCGGCATGAAAGTGGCTTCCCAAACGCCGCCGGTTTCGTAGTAAGAAGGATAGCCGAGTTGCTGGAGCGAGTTGTATTTACCCACCCAGATGTCCTTAAGCGAAATCACCACTTCCTGACCGATGCGATAGGTGTTGTAGAGGCTGTTGGCATTGAGCGAAATGGCGAGAGCGCCTGTTTCGTCCTGAATAACGAGGCTCTTATAGATGTTGCCCGAAGCGTCGCTGCTGATAACGCGGCCAGCCAACACGAGGTCTTCGCGCACGGTGTCGATATAGTTAACGGCATCCTGCCAATATTTTGCCTTGAAGTCGGCGATGGTGATGTTAGCCGTGCGGCTTGCCTGCGGCACCATCAACGGAGGAGTGTCGAAGTTGTCGGAACAACTGCTCCAGAGGGCAGCCGCTGCCATTATCATCAAACTGAAATACGACTTAATATGTCTCATAGTTCCTTTATTATATATAATGTATGATACTTTTGTTTAATTTAATTAGAATTTCACACCAACGTTCACATAAGCACGAAAACCTTGAGCATAGTAGTATTTGTTAGGATACTTTGTGGTGGTGTAGTTGGTGTAGTCGAAACGGCCTTGCTGATAGCCCGACGTCTGAATGTTGCGGTTGTTGAGCACATTGTCCACGTTCAGGTTAATGTTGAGCGAAGCCGTGCGGTTGAGGTAGATGAGTTTGCCAATGCTGAGGTTGAGCACGAAATTGTCGTTAAGACGTTCCTGGCGAGTGATTTCAGCCACTTTGGCAACAAGTTCTTCCTCGGTTTCGCACACCTGGTACAGATTAGGCATAGCCTCGTGGCGAATAGGCGACAGGTCGACGTAAGAGTCAGCCATATACACGCCATTAACCTCAAAGAACCACATCTTTGGAGCGTTCCACTTGAGCGAGAGCGAATAAGCCTGCTGAGGAGTGCCTCCAACATAGAAGTTTTTCAGATAAACCACCTGTGTGGTGTCGGGCGACTGGCCGTTCTCGTAACTGCGAGTGCCGGTGGGTCGGTTCTTATACTGATAGCGCGAGAACGAAGCAGCACCACTAAGGGTGATTGACGGAGTGATGCGGTAAGCCATACCCACTTCCACGCCCTTGTAGGTCTTCTTCACGCCGGTGAGCACATAGTTCATGAAAGTGCTGAACTGGTCGTCGTAGAACGAGGTGCGCTCGGTTTGGTTATACATATTGGTCCAGAAGCCGGTGATGCTACCCATAAAGCGGCGATAGTTGAAGTTGTAACTCAAATCGCCCGAAAGGATGCGTTCGCTGGCAAGACCGGTGATGGCATCGTCCTTGATGCGCGGCGACACATAAGCCTGGTCGTAAAGCGGAGCCTTTGTGCCATAGTAGGCATGAGCCGAGATGTTGTTGCGGCCATCAATCTTGAAGGTTGCACCCGCTTTCACGCCGGCGTTGTCGAACTCATGGCGAACGCCTTTGCCGTAAGAGTTGTCGGGGGCACGGCCGTTGCGCATGTGTCCGTCGCGCTGGAATTGCGTGTAACTGAGGGTGAAGCCATAGTTGATGTCCCAACGCGGCAGATTAATCATATTCTGAACCCACGCATTTGCGCTGAACGAGTTCACGTCGTAGTCGTAGCCGAAACGGTCGTCAACGAGCACGGTTCGGTTAGGATGATTCATATCGTTTTGCAGCATCTGCTTGTCGTTAGGATAGTCGCGTTCCGAGAATTGGTCGGTATCAGTCCAATAACGTCCGCCAAGCAGGTCCTTTATGGTCTTATAGTAAGAAGCGCGCGACCAGTTGGCACCCACACCGGCTTGCAAAGTCATGTGGTCGTTGATGCGGGCGTTGAGCACCGAGTTAAACATGGCGTTAAACTGGTTGCTGTGACGTTTTTCAATGATGTATGTTGCGCCTTTCGACACGCCGGTTTCGTCGGCTTGCAGATTGTTCAGATAGTTGGTCTGATAAAGGCTCGCCCAGTCGATTTGGCGGAAAGTGTCGTCGGTTTGCCATTTTTCGGTGTAAATAGCCTTGGTGTCCTCGGCGTCGAAATACGAAGGCAAGTAGCGATAATAGTCGGGACGCGGGTCAGCCGCATTATACCAGTTGAGTGCCGACGACGAATAGTACGACTTGCGCACAGCCACGCCGGTGTTGAGCGACACATTAGCCGAAGGAGTCCAAATCCAGTTGATTATCGCTGTTGGGTCGAACGATTCCACCACTTTGGCGTTGCGCTTTTCGCCCTCTTGCCAACCCCAACTCGGGTTGTAGAGGTTATCGCCGGTGAGTTCGTAGGCTTCCTGGAACGTAGCCGTGTTGGCGGCACGCTTGGTAGGAGCACCGAAGGTGGTGAACGAAATTGAGTGTTGCGGGTTGAACACCTTTTGTGCCGATAAGAAATAACCCCACGAGTTGTAGAACGAACCCGGCACAATGCCTTCGTCGCTATAACGGGCTATTGCGCTCATGGTAACAGCCCAACCGTTTTTCAGCAGACCGGTGGAATGGGTGAGCATTCCGCGAAGATAATAGTTGCTGTTGGTATAAGCCACGCTTGCACGCGTGCCCGGCGCATAATCTTTGGCAAAGGTAACAATGTTGTTAGTACCGCCCACGTCGCCGAAACCGTAACTTGTGGCTTCGAGTCCAATGCCGATGCTCTTGTTCTTGAACGCCTGGTTCATGCCGCCCATCATCGAATAGTTGAAGCGGCCGCGAGCCGGGTCGTTGAACACAATGCCGTTAATCATAGTCTGTGTGTACTCGCTGTCGTAGCCTCGCACACGATAGCGCATGATGCTGAAATCGTAACTTGCAGCCTGATAGAAGACGTTGTCGTTAGCGCCGCTCAAAGTGGCAATCTGCTGACTGTTGCCCTCCTCATCCTCAATCTGCGATTCGCTGACGATGAAATCGTGGGCATCGTTCATGCTATTAGCAATGCCAACGAGCCTGATTGTGCCTACATTTTCCACCACATTAGCAGAAATAATCACATCCTGCATCCAATCTTTGTAGCCGTAGCTCAACACCAACAGGCGGTCGTTGCCGGCTTCGGCCTCTGAGATGCTAAAATCGCCATTCGGACCGCTCGTCACCGATATGCCCTGCTCGTCGAGCATCACCGTTGCTCCCACAACAGGCAATCCCGTCTTAGCATCTACCACTATGCCCCGCACCCCCGTGCGCTGCGCCAGCGCCGGCAATGCCACTAACAGGCTTAGCAGTAAAAACAGTTTTACTCTCATAAGGTTTTGTCGTTTATTATTTTTCAATCTATTAATTTCTCAGTCGTCATTGAACGCTGCATAACCATATACCTGTTCAAAAACTTTCAAAATTAAAGAATATTTCCCGAATTATTACAAAATTTTGGACATTTTTATTCGTTTCTTTACATCGGCACTCACAAAAAACTACACTCGCCACAGCACACCGCACCAAAAACAAAATTTTTTCTCACTCACTGATGCGAGTGAGTGTATTCTTGAAAATATTTTATAACTTTGATGTCGGAACAAGAAATATAACAGAAACCTGATATGAAACCTATCATCACACACTTCACCGACACCGACCTTTATAAACTCACCATGTGCTGCGCCATACTCAACTGTTTCCCTCGCGCCGTGGTGAAATATCAGTTTGTCGACCGCAACAACACCATATATCCACAAGGCTTTGCCGAAGAACTCAAGCAGCAAGTGAAATACCTCGAAGACCTGCGTTTCACCGCCGAGGAAGAGGCGTTCATGAAAAGCCGCTGCTACTATCTGCCAACATGGTTCTACACCTTTCTGCGCGGATTCCGCTACGATGCTTCGTGGGTTGAAATCAGCCAGGACGCCGAGGGGCACCTGCACGTCGATTTCGAGGGATACTGGCATCAAACCGTGCTGCTCGAAGTGCAGATTCTTGCCATAATCTCCGAACTGCACCACACCATGACCGGCAACCTTGCCAAGGTGGACATGAACGACTATTACGACCTCACCTACCGCAAAGCGGTGCGCATGCTTGAGGGCGGATTGGTGGTGAGCGACTTCGGGCTGCGCCGCCGGTTGTCGTTCGAGAGCGAGGATGTGTCGGTTAGGGCATTCATCGAGGCATCGAAGCACGTCAGCACAGGCAAATTTGTGGGCACAAGCAATGTGTATCTCGCCATGAAGCACAACGTGACCCCTGTGGGCACAATGGCTCACGAATGGATTTCCGGAATAGCCGGCATGTTCGGGCCGCAGGAAGCCAACAACATTGCCATGGATATGTGGCAGAAAACCTACATCGGCTCACTGGGTATTTTCCTCTACGACACGTTCGGATTCAAGGCGTTTGCCGACAACTTCTCGGAACACTTTGCCCGTGTGTTTGCCGGACTGCGCATCGACAGCGGCAACGAACTTGAACAGGTGGAGAAGATTCAAAACAAATATCACGAACTGGGCGTTGACCATCGCACCAAGCAAATCATCTTCAGCAACGCGCTCGACACCGACCGCGCGCTCGACATTCACCGCCGCGTGAAGGACCGCTGCATCGACAGTTACGGAATTGGCACGCACATCACTTGCGACACCTACGGCTGGGGATTTACCCCAATGAACATCGTGATTAAACTCGTGGCTATCAAAATCACCGAGAAACGCGAGTTCAACGACACTTGCAAAATGAGCGAGGACCTCGGCAAATACACCGGCAAGCCCGAAACCGTGGCTCTCTTCAAAACACTGCTGCACATCAAATAATAAATTAATCAATATCACTTTTTTTCACTCATCGAAATCCCGCACAAGCATGAAAAAATTAATAGCATTAATGGCAGCACTACTGGTGCTCACATCAATGACCTCAGGCGACGAGACTACCGATTCAACTGCCAAGCAATACGAAGCGTTCGGCGTGGCGTTCTACAACCTCGAGAACCTGTTCGACACCATCAACTCTAACGGCACCTACGACAAGGAGTTCTCGCCACAAGGCGCACGCCAATGGAACAGCGAAAAATATTTCAAGAAACTGCACAACATGGCTTATGCCATCAGCCAGATGGCAACCGCCTCCACACCTAACGGCCCGGCAGTTTTGGGTGTGTCGGAAATCGAAAACATCAGCGTGCTCAAAGACCTCGTGAAGCAACCCGAGATACGCAAATGGCACTTGCAAATCGTGCACCACGATTCGCCCGACCGCCGTGGCGTTGACGTGGGTCTGCTCTACAATCCCCGCTTCTTCCGCGTGCTCAACGTGGTGAACACCCCGTTGTTGCTGCCCGACCGCCCTACTTTCCGCACCCGCGACCAGATGTGCGTAACCGGTTTGCTCGGCGGCGAAAAGGTGAGCATCATCGTCAACCACTGGCCATCGCGTCTGGGCGGACAAGAGCAGTCGAGCCCGCTGCGCGAAGCGGCTGCCGCTCGTGTCAAGCAGACCGTAGACTCGCTGCTTGCCCTCGACCCCAACCAGGGAATCATCATCATGGGCGACCTTAACGACGACCCTCACGACCGCAGTTGCGCGCAGGTGCTCAACGCCAAGCGTAACCGCGACGAAGTGCCTGCCGGCGGACTTTACAACCCGTGGTGGGCTACCCTCGACAAGGGCGTAGGCTCGCTTGCCTACAACGGCGCGTGGAACCTGTTCGACCAAATCATTATCAGCGATTACTTCCTCACCGGCGACCGCAAACGCCTCACCTACCTCAACCACCGAGTGCTCAACATGGATTTCCTCCAAACTCACGAAGGCACTCGCAAAGGCTATCCGCTGCGCACCTATTCGGGCGGAGCATTCCTAAACGGCTACAGCGACCACTTCCCCACCCAAATCATCATGGTGCGCGAAGTGAAACAATAACACCGCAAAAAACCTATCAAAAATGCGCCTCAGCACCGCCTGAGGCGTTTTTTGTTTAAAATCACCGCCCCAAGAAAAATATTTTACACCAAAATTGTTGCTAATTGAAAAAATATCCTTAACTTTGCACACGCAAAAAGGCCCAGATGGCGGAATAGGTAGACGCGCTGGTCTCAAACACCAGTGGGGCAACCCATGCCGGTTCGATCCCGGCTCTGGGTACGAAGATAAAAGCTAAGTAATTGATAGTTCAATACTTAGCTTTTTCTTTTTTACCCCCTCTGTTCCCTTTTAATTTTGCACAACATATTGTTGCCTTTCATCAAATATGCTTGAATGTCTTCCGATATGGCCAAAACACATCCATGTGGAATTGATTCCTAAGGGCTTATTTCATTGAATATCAACCACTCAAGAAACCTACGGCACAGCCACATCTGTTTTCGGGGCAAAATAAAAAATATCTGCACGAGGTGTGCATATTATCAAATTATGGCACAGATTTATTATATTTGCATATATACAGGCAATTCTCTCGAATGAATAATCACTAAATACCCAATAAACACTATGTGCAAATCTGCTCTATTCAACCTGTTGCTTGCCTCAATGATAGGCACTGCTTCGGCTTGGGCACAGTATGCGCCTGCCGGCGACAAAATCATGACTCAATGGGGCGAAAACATCAACCCGCAATCAGTATGGAACGAATATCCGCGCCCAATGATGAAGCGCGACGCTTGGGCTAACCTCAACGGCTTGTGGCACTACGCCGTGACGCCTATGGGGTCGGCTGCGCCCGAAAATCCCGACGGCGACATTCTGGTGCCGTTCTGCATCGAGTCGGCTCTGTCGGGCGTGGGCAAACCGCTCGGCACCGACAACGAACTGTGGTACACGCGCTCGTTCAGCGTGCCGGCTGCGTGGCGTGGCAAAAACGTGCTGCTTCACTTTGGCGCAGTCGACTGGCAAGCCGACGTGTGGGTGAACGGCATAAAGGTAGGCAGCCACACCGGCGGCTACACCGCTTTTAGTTTCGACATCACTGCTGCGCTCAACGCTAAGGGCGAAAACACGTTGCAGGTGCGCGTGATTGACGGCACCGACAAAGGCTTTCAGCCTCGCGGCAAACAGGTGAGCAAGCCCAAAGGAATATGGTACACTGCCGTGAGCGGCATATGGCAGACCGTTTGGCTCGAACCGGTGCCCGAAACCCACATCACCCGCGTGCTTTCAACACCCGACATCGACCGTAACACCCTCACCATCGACGTGGCTACATCGCTGCCATCGGCACGAACCGTAACCGAAGTGCGCGTGAAGGACGGCGACCGCATAGTTGCAAGCGGCAAAAGCATCAACTCGCAACCCGTGGTGCTGCACATGCCTGCCGACGCCAAGTTGTGGAGCCCCGACTCGCCTTTCCTCTACGACGTTGAAGCCTCAATCAGCATCGGCGGCCGCACCGTCGACCGCATCGACAGTTACGCTGCCATGCGCAAGGTGGGCACCAAACGCGACGCCAACGGCATTGTGAGGTTCACGCTCAACAACCAACCAATTTTCCACTTCGGACCCCTCGACCAGGGTTGGTGGCCCGACGGCCTCTACACCGCCCCAAGTTACGAAGCCTTGATTTACGACCTCGACAAAACCAAGCAATGGGGATTTAACATGATTCGCAAGCATGTGAAAGTGGAACCCGAACTGTGGTATGCCTACTGCGACCGCATCGGCATCATCGTGTGGCAAGACATGCCAAGCGGCGACCGCGGTCCCGAGTGGCAAAACAAGCAATATTTCAACGGCGTGGAACGCCTGCGCACCCCCGAAAGCGAAGCCAACTTCCGCAAGGAATGGAGCGAGATAGTCACCCAACTGAGCGCTCACCCCTGCATCAACGTGTGGGTGCCGTTCAACGAATCGTGGGGACAATTCAAGACCCAAGAGATTGTTGACATGACCCGCGCCCTCGACCCGACGCGCCTCATCAACCCCGCCAGCGGCGGCAACTTCTACGCCTGTGGCGACATCCTCGACCTGCACAACTATCCCGGACCCGACATGTATCTCTTCGATGCCCAACGCGCCAACGTGCTCGGCGAATACGGCGGCATCGGCTATGCCGTGAAAGGACACCTGTGGTTCGACGACCGCAACTGGGGATATGTGCAATTCAACTCGGTTGACGAGGTGACCGCACAATACGAGAAATACGCCGACGAACTGCTGCGCTTTGTGCAACGCGGATTCACCGCCGCCGTCTACACCCAGACCACCGACGTTGAAGGCGAAGTGAACGGATTTATGACCTACGACCGCCGAGTGGTGAAGATGCACGAGTCGCGCCTCCGCACCACCAACCAAAAACTCATCCACTCCCTCGCCGAATAAACCCATTTTAACATTAATTAGATTTAGTGCGCTCAATTTTTTCTCATGGTGCAGATATTTTTGTGGAACAAATACAAATCATGCTTTTAATTTCAAAGCATTTATTACCAGGAGAATCGTGAAAGTCTAAATCATATTATTAATTTAAATTGTGAAGTTTATGAAAAAGGTTTTATTTCTACTGATTGCATTGAGTTTTGTTTTTTCGGCATCGGCTCAAGAGCACCTTTCGTTTAAAGGCATACCTATTACAGGCAGCATTACATCGTTTTGCCAAAAATTAAAGGCTAAGGGGTTTACACAAACCCATTCCTCCGACAATTTCCGATTATTTAGAGGAAACTTTACAGGCAGAGAAGCAACCGTAGGGGTAGGAGCCGCAGATAATGGCAAAGACGTACATACAGTATGTGTGTTTTTCGATTCTTCCCGCGAGTGGAACAGTTTAGCAAACACATACTTTTATTACAAGGAACTTTACACCGAGAAATATGGCGCACCTACCACATGCGTTGAACGGAATCCATCGACGAGATCTGACAATCTTTCAATGATGGCAGAAGTACACCAAGGCACCGTAACTTGGGGTTCGGTTTTCAAAGCGCCGGGAGGTGAAATTGAACTATCAATTGAAAAAGACAATGCAGGAGTCTATGAGGGATTCGTTATAATCCGCTACATAGACACTCAAAACATAAACGCCAAACGGCAAAGCGATTTGGGCGACATTTAAAAAGAATCTCTGCATAATTCTACGATAAAACTTCCCAATAGATGAATTATTTTTTATCTTAATTGATATGATTGAAATCATAACATCATAAGACGAAGAACAATTCGCACAAATACCCCCCAAAAAAGACTCCGAGAATCTGCTTCTCGGAGTTTTTTCATATATGTTGACTAAAATGATACCCTTTGTCAACTTGTGGATTATTTGCCGGCGGCGGAGACTGAGTTGCGCTCGAGGTCGTTGTTGAGTCGGCGGTCGCCGTTTTTGTAATTGCGTCCCCAGTTGATGTTGTAGGCAACTTGCAGCACCAGTTGTCGCGACATGAAGTTGAAGTGGCTGTTGCGGTGGTAACCGGCGAGGCTGTTTAGGTTGGTACTTTCGAGTTTGAAGTCGGAAGTAAACGGATTAAGTGCAATCACGTTGAAGTTGAAGTTGCGATACTTGTAGCCTGCTGCAAACACCATTCCTTGTCCGTTGTATTGAGTGATTGATTCTCCTTGCAGACTCTTCATCGAGGAGTGGAAAAATATGTCGAGCGACGCGTTCCAGTGAGTAATAGTGACGCCAAAGTCGGTGCGCATGCGGTTGAAGGCGTGGTTGTAGATGTTGCCGTGCACCATAAATCTTCGCCATGCCAGTGTGGTGTTTGCCGAGAGCCATTCGGGGATAATCTCATAACGAGCGATGGCACGAAATTCCAGCGTCTGCGCATTGCGCAAGTTGGCGTAAGAGGTGAGCACGTTGCCGTCGACCCAATGTTTTTCCTGCTCGATTGGATGCAAGGCTATGCGATAGGCAGCAGTGAATTGGGTGTAAAGGCGCTTGTGGGTGTATTCATATCGCAGCGAGCCTTCGTGGGTGTTGAAGGTGCGCAGGTTGCCCGAGCCCACCGATTGCTGTATGCCGTCGACTTGCTGGGTCACCGACGAGAGTTGAGCCAACGTAGGTGCAGTGCCGAAGAGTTGATAACTGAGGCGCAAAGTGTTGCGGTTGTCGAGGCGATAGCGCATGTTGAAGCGTGGACGCACGAGCCATTTGCCGGTGCTTTCACCGCCCACAATGCCGTAATGCTTGTATTGTGCGCCCAACCCGATTGAAGCGTCGAAGCGCGAGCCAAAGCGTTGCCAATATTCGCTGAAAAGATAGGTTGACGAACTGCGCATGCGCTCGGTGGTGGTGTAAGTCAAGTAGCGGCTTTTGCTCCAGTCGTAGGTGAACGAGCCTCCGAGGGTGAGGCGACTATTGTTCCAACTTTGTTCGTAGTCCACTTCGCCCAGCAGGGTGTTACTGTAAGAACGTATTTCGTTGAACACGTCGGCAAGCATATCGCCGGCGCGGCTGTCGATGATGGCTTGCTCGGTGTAGGTGCGGCGCGAGTGCGAGCGACCCAAACCGTTCAGCACGTTCACCATCAGCAACTTGTTCTTGCTGAAGTTATGCTGATAGTAGAGGTTGAGTGTAGGATATGACGATGCGAGGTAGTTGCGGTCGTCAAGGCGCACCGTGCTATTGTCGAGCGAGCTCACAAGCGTTCCCAAGAAGTCTTCGTGAGGGTTATTGTAGCCCACGAATGTTAATTGGGCTGAGAAAAGGTCGCGTTCGGGCACATAATACATATATTCTGAGCACATGCCAATGTGGTTGAACGACACTTTAGCCGGTTCACCTGTTTCGGTGCGGGTGAATGTTGTTCCGTCCTCAAGGGTATAGTTTTCTACGTTGTCGCGCCATTGCTTGAATCCGCTCATAAACTCGTCTTGAGCCCAGAACTTGAAAGTAGAGCGCTTGTAGTTGACCTCGAGCGTAGGGTTAAGTTGCCATTCCTTGCCGCGGAGAGGCACGAATTGCCCCAACACGTTGAATCGGCCACCCGAGTTAGGCACCTTTACAATAAAGTCGAGCACCAAGTCGACTTGCCCAAAGCGCATCGATGGCGTGTCGTGATATTCAACACGCTCAACGGCGGAGGCGTCGAGGGCGCGGATGTCCTCGCTGCTCACAGGGCGGCCGTTGATGCACAGCTTCAGCGCGCCGTTGCTGTAAAGGCTGAGTGCGCCGGTCATCGGGTCGACTTTAATGTCGGGCAACTGCATCTTTCCCACCAAGTCAGAGCCATTGGCGGCAAGTTGCTTGATTTCAGACGACGGTGTGATGAGCTTGCGGTCACTTTTGTTGATTACCGATGCGCCGGTTACGGTCACTTCACCAAGATTCACAAAACGTTCGGTGAGAAGTTCGAGACTATCGATTGCCGCACTATCGGGTGCGGCAACCTCTTGAGCCTCAATGCCTATAACTGAAGTGAATGTCACGGCTAATATTATTAATGCTTTTTTCATAACTCAAAACTGATTTTTTGTTTGATTCAATCTCTGTATTTAAAATTAATAATTCTCTCTATACTGAAGCGACTCAACCGTTGTTCTTGCCGCTTTTCATACGTTAGACGCATCAACACCGAAAAAAAGTTGCAAAATCTGAAATTATTTTTCACAAATGAAGAAAAAATTAAATATTGGTAATTTTACCTCTATTTTATTTGCATTTTACCATATATCGCATTAACTTTGCATTACCGATTGCAGAAGCCGTAAACAAACACCTTAGCATACACACACCCGACAACAACGAAAAAATTCGAGGGCATCTGCAACACCACAATCAACCCATTGTTAACCTTTATGATGAAAACACACACTTTACGAAAAAATGGAAAATTCAAAAACACACATGCGACATCTTCGCGACAAGGAATTTCTTGAAGTATATCGCCAAGTGGCTCACGAAATGATGCAAGACAAAGAGCCCTTTGTGCGTCGCGAGGCAATACGCCGCACCATTGAGCGCGGCAAACCGCTCTACTACCTGAGTTACAACCGCACCTACACGGTGATGCTGCGCTATATGTCGACGGGCGACGTGCCGCTCAAAGCGCACGAGCAGCGTGCCATGTGGCTTGAAATCGGTGCTGCCGTGAAGCATGAAATGGCTGAACATCCGTCGCTGACGCTACCGCAAGCCATTGCGCGCGTGCTTGCCACGGCACACGCCAGCAAATTCTTCATAAGCGAAGCCTATGCCTACAAACTATTGTATCGCATCATGCGCGAACGGCGCCGGGCTGCCGTCAAACATTAACTTCTCCACACAAAAAATAACATCAAAAACATTCCAAGAAAAGAACACACATGAAACAATACACCAACATCATCACAGTGAGCATCGACATCGAAAACCTGCTGAAAAGCGTATATGCCGAAAGCGCATGGCTGAAAGCCACCAACCTCACAGCCGGCACCGATTCGCCGCTGCTCAACCCCGACCGCCGTGCAATGGCAATGATGCTGCTTGGCGAGGCTTACGCCGAACTCTGCACAAGCATCGGCGCCTACATAACCGGCAGCAACGCCAATTCGTTTGCCGACGACGGTATGCTCAAAATGGAACTACGCTACTCGTCGCGCAGCCACAGCGATGCAACCATCGGGTTAAGCACAATGATGTCGCAAACACTTGCGTGCCACATCCTTTCGCTCGCCTACCCCTCGATGCCCTACTATGACAAACGCTACAGCCATCACAAACGGGCACTGCTAACCACCCTCGCCCGAGCCGAGCAAGCGTGACACTTCGTGCCGACGTAGCGAAACAGAAAAGGCTGCGGAACTCTTCTTCTGGGTCTTGCGATACAGTCCTTCTTCTCCGTATTTGCGATAACGGTCTATCAGATTTTCTAAGTAATGCTGCCCAAGATGATACTGTACGCACAATCGTCTCTGGGGTATCCCAGAGAGTGCTTGGCTTACTATGTTGAGCTTCTCTGCAAATGTCCTTTTCATAAACAAACTGCACTCCAAAAGTTTTTTGTCTAACTTTTGGGGTGCAGTTCAATCATTCCGCAGCCTTATTTATAAAAATCAAACTAATTACAATTTTCTAAAAAGAGGATTATACTTTCACATAGTTGCTCGAGAAAGTGATTGTCTTGGCGGTTGTAGTCGACGACACTTTTCCGCCCACATAGAATCCGTTCCACAGGCTTTCATAATCGGTAGGAGCCGACGTGCCTTTCACTATGGTGTAAGTTCCGCCCGAAACGAATCCCGGACACGACACGAGGCTGGCACTCGACGAATAGCTGAACGGAATCAGCAACGAGAACAGCACATCGCCGCTGGCATTAAGCACACTCACATATTGGTTTTGAGTGAGCGAAAGCGAACTTGCCAATGCCGTGGGTTGAGTGGCAGTAGACGAAGTAGGCACACTCGGAGCACCCGAACCGCCGCCTTGAGCACCGCCAATAGTGAACAGATAGCCGCCCGAAATCACCAATGCAGCGTTGTCGGCATCCATTCCTTCTTCTGGGCTGCCAGCCGATGTAACGGCAATCACCACGCCACCACTAACGGTGATGGCTCCGGTGGTGAGCGCATTCGAGTCGATGGCATCGTTGCCCGTACTCCAAGCATACACTTTTGCACCGGCAAACTTGATGATACCAGCCGAGTTGATGGCATCGTCGTAAGCCTTTATATAAACCGAACCACCGTTGAAGTCCATCGATGTTTTGCTCTCGATGCCTTCGGCGCCGTCGGTTGAAGTGTTGACAGTTACATCGCCGCCATTCATCACAAATGCGCCTTGGCACTTGATGGCTTTAGCACTCGATGTTGCCGAGTTGCCTTGGTCGCCCCAGCCACCAGGACCAGGTCTGCCACTGCTGCTCGTCGACCCGATTTTTGCACCCGAAGTGGTAGCACTAATCACCGGACCCGAGCCGTCGTCACTGCCAATGGTGAGAGTGCCGTCGCTCTTGATACATTTGCCTGCCTTGCCCGATGCGCTGAGCGTGTAGGTTCCGCCCAACAAACGCATGTTGCCGTCGCTCTTTATGGCATGTGACGAATAGGTGTCGCTGGTGTTGCTTGAGGTGGTGTAGGTGCCGCCATCGCCGCTCATAGTGGCTTTGATGGTGCCACCCGACACTTCCACATCAACGTCAGCCGAAAAGCCTTTGCCGCCAGTGCCGGTGTGGGTGATGTCGATAACACCGTCGTTCACATAGATGCTGCCATCGCTCTTGATAGCCGTGCAGAAACTCATGTCGCCACCCGTGTCAACAGCATTGCCCGAGCAATTGAATGTCAGGTCGCCGCCATTGATGTAGATGTCTTTCTTCGACTTCAAACCCTTGCTTTGGTTACCTGGGAGGGTGATGTTGATGGTGCCGGCATTTACGGTGAGGTTCTCATCGCTGGATATGGCTTTAGAGTCGTCAGACGATGCAGTAACAACGATTTCGCAGGCAGTAGCCTCATCGGTGACTTCCTTGCTGCCTACGACGATTGTGCCGTCGCTATTGAAGCCCTTGGCCGCATCGCCCGATACGTTGAGCGTAATCGTGCCACCCAACAATCTCATATTGCCGTCGCAAGTGATAGCGTGAGAACAGTAGGTGTCGGTGACGTTATCGGTGGTGGTGTAGGTGCCGCCATCGCCGCTCATAGTGGCCTCGATGGTTCCGCCCGACACTTCCACATCAACGTCAGCCGAAAAGCCTTTGCCGCCTGTACCCGTGTGGGTAATTGACACCTCGCCGCCAGTCATAACGATGTTTATATCGCTCTTCACTGCCGTGCAGTAGCTCATGTCGCCACCCGTGT
>JBJEKD010000029.1:0-33566 GCA_051878455.1 Muribaculaceae bacterium | reverse complement strand
AGGGGGCTCTGCGTGGTGATTGTAAAGGCAAATTTACAAATCTTTTATTCAATTTTCAAGTAATGTGGCTTTATTCATTGAATTTTAATGACATTTAGTTTGTTTTTTTTCTATTGCTGTCCGATAAAAATTTTTGAGCGGGGGTGGATATTGGGTGAGTGATGCAATCGTGTATGGGCGTATTGCATACGCCCCTACAGGGAAACGAACAACGCGGGTGATTTTGTGCGGATGTTTTTTGGCGTGTGGTTCGGGCGTATTGCTATACGCCCCTACATGGGGACGGACAATGCGGATGTTTTTTGGCGTGTGGTTCGGGCGTATTGCATACGCCCCTACATGGGAACGGACAATGCGGATGTTTTTGGCGTGTGATTTCGGGCGTATTGCGATACGCCCAAACATGGGGGACGGACAATGCGGATGTTTTTGGCGTGTGATTGTGGGCGTATTGCGATACGCCCCTACAGGGAACAACATTGTTGGTGGCGTGGTTACCGAACATTGCGTGTGGCGTGGCAGGTGATTATGGGCGTATTGCGATACGCCCTTACAAGTGGATGGCATTAACTATAAGCAAAAAAATCTACATTCCAGCCGCAAAACAGCGGCGAACGCTACACTAAATGCTCCGCAGGAGACGTAGCTATTTGGCCGAGGTGCTTGTAAATCAAAAAATGTACTTGCCTGCCGTGTAATAAGCATCCGAGCCGTATATCTGTGTGTCCGTTAGTTTTTATCGGACAGCAATAGCTTTTTTCCGATTTTTTATATGTGTATTGCTTTGAGGGTTATGCCGTGTGACTTATAAAAAAAAGGAGAGTGATGGCATTTGTTGTGTCATCACTCTTTGTGGGTAAGTAATAATGTGGTGGAAGGAAGAAGCTGTTGCCGTTGGTTATATGAGGGCTACAGGTTTAGGTAATCGCGTAGGGCGTCGACGTAGGTTGCGAAGGCTTTTTTGCCTTGGGGCGTGACGCGGCAGGTGGTGCGCGGCTTTTTGCCGGCGAAGCCTTTTTCGATGGTGATGTAGCCTGCTTCGGCAAGTTTGTCGAGTTGCACGCTTAGGTTGCCGGCGGTCGATTCGGTTTGCTGCTTCAGATACACAAAGTCGGCTTCGTCGACGTTCATCAACACCGACATCACTGCCAGTCGCAGTTGCGAGTGCAATAGTGGGTCGAGTGTTTTCATTTCTGACGGCGTGCTTTGTGGTTAAGGATGTGTCCGGGCACAATCATCATTGCAGCGAATGTCACGATGAACAATGGCATATACCAAGTGAGATATAAACCGGTTTGTGATGCGATGCAGCACATGGTGAAAATGCCTGTTGCCATGCCCACGGCTCCGCCCACCACAAGCGAACGCTCTTTAATCACAATGCCTTGCAGGGCTTCAGCCATTCCCACAATCAGCAGCGGCAGCATAAACATTACGCTCCAGCAGTCTTTGCCCCAAATGAGCAGGAACAAGAGGCAGAACGCAACGCACAGCAGCGAAAGATAGCCAACAGTGGTCCAGATGCCCGATGTGATTACGTCGATGTGGCTTTTTGCACCTACGTTGATGGCTTTTTTCTTAGCAAGATGTGGCGTGATGGTGCCGCCAATAATCATTATCAAAAACCACAGCCAGTTGACTGCCGGGTGGCGTGTGGTGAGTAGCAGCACGGTGACAAGCAGTGCCACTCCAACGGTCAAGTATCCCCAAAGCAACATTATGTTGCCGTCGCCAAGGCATAGGCGATGACGTGTGCGTGCTATCATTTGAGTTATGATGCTTAAACTCTCTTGTTCGGTAATTCTTTTTTCTTCCATAGTGGTAAATTTTTTTGTTGATTCATTAATAAAAAGGGGGTATTTGCTTGTTGTCGCAAAGCTGCTTGCGCACCGCAACTTTGTAAACACGATGCAAATATAAACAAGTTTATAAAATAAACCAAATTTTTAATGAAAAATTTTTTGAGAGAGTGCAAGAGGCTGGTGAGGCAATGGAGTGTGAATATTGAAAATAGGGTGGCGTTCGCTAAATCATTATTGGGTTGTTGGTTATCGCTAATGTGGAGAAAGATGAATGTTATTACTATGTGGTGAGGCAATGGAGTGTGAATATTGAAAAAAGGGTGGCGTTCGCTAAATCGTTGTTGAGTTGTTGGTTATCGCCATGGGTAGAGAAGGATGATTGCTATTACTTGTGTGGTAATAGAGTGAGGTTATTGAAAATAGGGTGGTGTTCGCTAAATCATTGTTGAGTTGTTGGTTATCGCTAATGTGGAGAAAGATGAATGTTATTACTATGTGGTGAGGCAATGATGTGCGGATAATGAAAATAGGGTGATGTTCGCTAAATCGTTGTTGAGTTGCTGGTTATCGTTAATGCAGAATAAGATGATTGCTATTATAATTGATGTGGTAATATAAACTAAGAAAAGCCATAAAACTATATTCCGATTGTTGGCTTCTTTAACGGGAAACAGGATAAAAAAACTGGTGGCAAATGCTTGAAGCGTTTGTCACCAGTTTGATGAGTGGAAGGAGGGGAGAATGAGATTATTTCTTGATTGGATAGAGTTTCACGAGGAGCATCATCAGGCCTGCAATAGCAGCAGGGAATAGCGAGAAGAGCATCCAAATCATGTTTTTCACTCCGTCCATATCGCTTGGAGCAATAGTTACCACAGTTTCGCCATCGGCGTTAGTGCCTGAAATGAAGCCTACCATGCCAAGCAAGAGAGCCACAAGCGCACCTGAAATGGCAGAGCCGAACTTCTGCGACATTGTTCCCGATGAGAAGATGAGTCCGGTTGACGAGGTGCCGTTTTTCTCGGTGGCATAATCAGCCACGTCGGCATACATCGACCACAACAGTGGGGAATAGAGTCCGATGCCAATCGAAGTGAGTATAACGATTGCCACCATCACCCAAATGTAAGCCGGGCTCATTGGGATGAAGAAGAATGCAATTGAAGTGATGGCGCAAATTGCAGCCGACCACATGAATGCCTTTTTCTTTGAACCCACAAGTTGAGTGAACAGAGGTGACAGTCCGCCGAAAATCATGCAGGTTACTTCGCCAAATGTCATGAACACGGTGTAATTGATGATGAGTTGACCCACAGTCACTTCGCCGCCAAGGCAATAGGTGAGCATATATCCAGCCACTGCATAACGGAATCCGTTGAAGAAGTTGCTGCATATTCCAATGAGTGTGAGATAAATCCAAGGTTTGTTCTTAAAGAGGTCGGCAAACGGGCGGAACGAGAACTTCTCGGCGCGAATAGGTTTGAGGCGTTCTTTAGTGAGCAAACCGCAGGCGAGGGTCATCAAGGCAGCCACAGCGCCAAGTGCAGCGCCAAGCACGGCATACTGATGAGCCGGTGTGCCACCAACCATCTTTTGCAGATAGGGGAACGAAAGCAGAGTGACGAAGCCCATAGCGTAAGCACCCACCATGCGATACGATGAGAATTGGTTTTTCTCGTCGTCGTTGTCGGTCATAACGCCGAGCAGCGAACCGTAAGGCACATTCACAGCAGTGTAAACTGCCATCATGAGCAGATAGAGCGAGTAAGCCCAAATGCGTTTGCCCACCGGTCCGAATTCAGGAGTGTAGAGCAACAAGGCAAACACCAGACCCAGAGGCACAGCGCCAAAGATGAGCCATGGGCGATAGGTGCCCCAACGCGATTGAGTGCGGTCGGCAAGGCTGCCCATAAGCGGGTCGGTTACAACGTCAAACATGCGCGCAAGCAACATCAATGTGGCGGTGTCGGCAACCGTTAGTCCGAAGATGTTGGTGAAGAAGAGGGGAAATGCAATCGACATCACTTTCCATGTGATACCGCCAGCAGCGGCGTCACCCAATGCGTAGCCGATTTTTTCTGAAAATTTTGCCATTTAAAATGAGGTTTTTATTAATGTGAAAATCGTTCCCCTTTGATTTATGCTGAAGGGGAACGAGAATGTGAATTTATTTCTTAGGCTCGGCACCCATCGCCATCACCAGTTCGCCGCCGTTCATAATGTCGGAGTGATTGAAGAACGGTTTGTCGAGTTTGGTGCCGTTGAGAGTGATGTCTTGAATGTATTTGTTTTCTTTGCTGTTGTTTTCAGCCTTAATCACAAACTTCTTGCCGTCGGCAAGGTTGATTGTAACCTGATTGAACAGCGGGCGGCCGATTGAATAAACCGGCTTTCCAGGAGCCACTTGATAGAATCCCATTGCGTTTAGCACATACCAAGCCGACATCTGACCGCAGTCCTCGTTGCCCGAAAGGCCGTCAGGATTGTTGTGATAGAGCGTGGCGAGCACTTGGTCGACAAGTTCTTGTGTGCGATAAGGCACATCGGCATAGTTGTAGAAGTGAATAATGTGGTGGCTTGGTTCGTTGCCGTGGGCATATTGTCCGATAAGTCCGGAGATGTCGGCTGAAACAGCCTCGCCGGTGATTTCTGACGATGCGCTGAACAGGGCATCGAGTTTTTTCACAAATACATCCTTTCCGCCCATCAGTTCCATCAAGCCTTCGGGGGCGTGAGGAGCAAACCATGTCCATTGCCAAGCGTTGCCTTCGCAATAGTCGTCGCTGCGATGAGTGCTTCGGGCAGGGTCGAACGGCGTGCGCCAGTTGCCTTGCGAGTCTTTTCCGCGCATATATCCGGTGCCGGCATCATAGTAGTGGCGATAGCCTTCGGCAAACTGGTTGTATTTATTTGCCACGGCAGTGTCGCCCACCACTTCAGCCATCTTTGCAATACACCAATCGTTGTAGGCATATTCCAAAGCCTTGGCAACAGCCTCGTTATCTTTGTCGCATGGCACATAGCCGAGTTTGTTTTTCCAATATTTTGCAGGAGGCATCAGGCAAGGCACCACAAGACGAGGGCAGATTATGCCTGTGGTGTCGTATTCGGCAGTGCGAACCATTGCTTTGAGGGCTTCGGCACCGTCGAAAGCGCGACTGCCCTTAACGTAAGCGTCGGCAATTATTGGCACAGAGTGATGTCCAATCATACAGCCGGTGTAGTTGCCTTGAAGTTCCCACATTGGCAGGATGCCGCCTTCGCGGGCTTTCTGCAACAGCGAGTTCACGAACTGGTCGTTGAGCGCCGGGTCGATGATGGTCATGAGCGGATGATAAGCACGGAATGTGTCCCAAGTAGAGAAAATGGTGTAAATGGTTTTGCCTTCTTCAGCCTTGTGAGGCTTCATGTCCATACCCCAATAGCGGCCGTCGACGTCGGTGAAGCAGTTGGGTTGCAGACCTGTGTGATAGAGAGCGGTGTAGAACACGGTGCGAGCGTCGTCATCGTCGGTATCGATGTCGATTTTTGAAAGATATTCGTTCCAACGTGCTTTTGCTTTCAGGCGTATTCCTTCAAAATCCCATTCTTCAATTTCGCTCAAAACATTGTTTTTGGCACCGTCGATGTCAATAGCCGAAACGCCCACTTTGGCAAACACACATTCGTTTTCGTCGGTGGCGCCGAATTTGAGCAACGCTTTGCGACGAGGTTTCTGCTTGTCGCCCACAGTAACGGTATCATCAACCATTGTGTAGGTGAACGGTTTAGAGAACTTGATATAAAAATTTATGTATTGGTCGAACGCCCAGAAAACAGTCATTTTGTGTCCGACAATTTCGGTGTCGCTCACCACTTCAAGTTTCATCTCCTTATTCACTTGGTCGTCGAGAGCATAATCGAGATCGACAATCACACCGGCATCGTCGGTTTTGGGGAACGTCCAGCGGTGAATGGCGCCGTGAGTGGTTGCAGTAATTTCGGCTTCGATGCCGTAGCGGTCGAGTTTCACCGAATAATATCCAGGCTCAGCCACTTCGTTTTTGTGGCTGAAAGGTGAAGCATAGGCTTTTGTTTGGCCGCGTTCTTCTTCTTGAGTTATGTCTTGCTCGCCCACGGTTGGCATCACAAGCACATCGCCAAGGTCGCAGCATCCTGTTCCGCTCAAGTGTGTGTGTGAGAAACCGTTAATAGTGCTGTCGTTGTAGTAATATCCTGAACAAGCATCCCACCCGTAAATGCGAGTGTCAGGGCTTGGCTGAATGGCGCCGAATGGAACTACAGCACCGGGATAGGTGTGCCCATGTCCACCGGTTCCGATAAAGGTATTAACATACTGGGTATAATCGGTCGCTTCGTTTCGCGAACAACTAACGCCCATCATTGCAAATAATGCCACTGCTACAGCCACAAACCCTGCGGCGGCTCGTAATGATTTTTTTTTGTCGTTCATATTTTTTAGCTTGGTTAGTTTCAGGTTCAATAGTTTTAGTTGTTATGAAAAAATGTGAGGCAAGAGCATAGCCGGCGAGGGGGAAACGTGCCGCATCGGCTTCTCGGTTTCACACTTTTCTGCAAATATAATAATATTTGTGCAAATCAACTGCCCCAAACACTAACTTGATTCATATTTTTTTGTGCGGATGCACAACATTTCGGCAGAAAAATTTTTGTCGCAATCGATTAATGGTTGAAAAGTGTTTCATGTTTCTGAATATTTTAGTTAAATTTGGGAAATGATTATTTAGCGGTGAGTGGCTACGTTATTGGTTTTGTTTTCGTATTGAGAATGACGGTTAATGGTGTCAACTCACTTTATCAAACAACAAAACAATGAATCTATCAAAGAAATGGCTTTCGAGTGAACATTGTGCGTGGCAGGTGCTTGGCGCAATAATTAGGTTTAAATGTGTGGGTATGCTGCTTTTGGCATTCTTCTTGTTTGCCTATGCCATGAGTTCGTATCACAACGAGGTGTGGTTTAAACTGGTGTTGTGCACTTCGGCGACGTGTGTGTTTTTGTTTTTGTCACAGATAATAAACACATTGGCCCCGATATTTTGCCTGCGCCGCAAGGAGACGCACATCACGTGGTCGCAGATTGTGCTGCTGTTGGCGTTCGGCGCATGGATAACAACAATTGTGATGGTGATAGACGTGTCGTCGCACGAGGCATCATCTTACGTTATGGTGGCGGCAGGTTTTGTTCTTAGCTGGGCGTTTCAGGACACTATAAAAAGCGTGGCTGCGTTTTTCTATCTGCGGTATAGCGGATTGCTCAGGATTGGCGATTGGATTCAGGTGGACAGTCGCGGAATCGACGGCATGGTGCGTAATATCTCGCTCACCACCGTTGTGCTCGAGAACTGGGACACCACCACATCGGCATTTCCAATCTATATTCTCAACTCCGACCATTTCCGCAACAATCAGCGCATGGTGGATGGTCGCACGCTGGGACGGTTGATGAAACGTTCGTTTATCATCGATACCGGATGGATTCGCTGTCTTGATGCCAACGATGTTGTGGCGTTGAGGAACCGCCTCACCGACGTTGACGATTGTTTCAAGAACGATGTGATTAAAGAGGGCGAACTCAACATTCACGTTTTTCGAATGTATATTTATTATTGGCTGATGAATCGTAAATCGGTGTCGCACGAGCCGCGCCTGTTGGTGCGATGGCTTGAGCACATCTCCGAGGGGCTGCCCTTGCAGGTTTACGCGTTCATCATCAACAGTTCGCTTGCGGCGTTCGAGCGCGAGCAGTCGCTAATAATTGAGCATGTGGTTAAATCGATGTCGTGGTTTGACCTGCAGCTTTATCAGAGTCCGTCGGGATATGATGCAAGTAATAGTAATATTCATCTCACCGACAAAGAAGCCGACTACAGAAAGGGGGATTTGCAATGAAATTTATTGACAAGATTATGTGCAAGGGCAAACCTGCACAGCAAGGTGAAGACCTTTTTGGCAAACTCACGAAAAGCGACGGCAGCCCGTTCAGTGGCGAGACGGTGCTTAATTGGTATCGTGCACGCCACTATGTGCTGAATGTGATGCCGCCCATCGATGTGGAAGCGTCGCGTCGACACAATGAAAGCGGTTGCGGCATTGGCGTGAACAGCAGCGCTCACGTTGATGTGGTGGTTGAGGGCGACAGCGGGCTTATGCTTGCGGTGGCGCGTCAGATTGCGCTCGTGGCGTATTTCCCCAACTATGGCGATGGCGACGGCAATCGCACCTGCATCACCATTCTGTGCCGCGGGGCTTTGACAGCCGAGGCGTTAACCGCCATCGAGCAAAAGATATGCGGCGAGGAGTGTTTATGCAATCTGCCTCGTTATGCCAAACTGACGATGAGCGTGCAGGGCGGCAGCCAACCGATTGTTGTGAAAAACGCCGATTCGTTTATCGATGTTGCCATCCACTTGGTTGGCGTTGAGCAATACGGCGACTTTGTTTCGCCCGAAACGAGCGTGCGCATTGCCGAGGCTGATGTGGTGAACGCTTTGCGCGATGTCGACGACGGTGCGATTTGCCTGATTGACACCGCTGCTGCCAAGTTTGTGAATATGGCTTACAGCATTGGTGCCGTGGTGGATAATCTGCCGTGCGACGACCCGTTCACTGCCGAGCGCTATGCCACGGCAATCAACGTGTTTCGCTATCACTCGATGATTCGCCGCAAAGCCGATGCCGAATGGGAAAAGATGCCGGTGCGCAACAGGCTTTCAAATGTTTTCTGTGCCGACTGCTTCGATTCACGTCTGCGCAGCATCGGCACAGCGTCGGTGAAGTGGGATTGGCACTCCAACATCAATCTGTTTATCAGCCTCGTTGCCAAGCATCTTAAGCCGTTGTCGCATTGCGAACACTCTCGCTGGAATGTTGAAAAACTCATTCTCGGTTTCCGCCCATTGTCGGCTGAGGAGCGCTTTCGCGACAACATGCTGTTAGGCGGCGAAAAACGGGCTTATCGCGCCATGTTGAAAAAGATGCCGGTGCAGCCGGCTCACATCGACCTTTGCAGTTATGCCGACTTGCGGCGCGTTGACCCGGGAAATATGAAGTACGACTCTTTCCTGGTGCTGGCTATGCCATTCATCAAAAACAAGATTATGAACAAACAGTTTTTTTAGCGAACGATTATCATGAAAACCGAACCGTATATTCCGCAACCAATCGACACCAACGATGTGGCGTTGCCTCACCATTTGGATGCACTTGCCGAGGCGCTTGCCAAAAACGTGCACGAAGTGTGGGCGCAAACGCGCATCAGCCAGGGTTGGACTTATGGCGAACAGCGCGACGATGCCAAGAAACAGCATCCCTGCATGGTGCCTTACGAGCAACTTCCTGACGAAGAAAAGGTTTACGACCGCAACACTTCGCAGGCTACTCTGAAACTGATTATGAAACTGGGCTTCGACATTGTTCGTCGCCAACAATAGCGCATAACTGAAATTGCGAACTGTGCCCATGACAACAGTGCGATATTTTAAGATGGCTGCGGCAATGGCGGGCGCAAACGCCATTGCATTTGGAGCGTCAGCCGCTGGGACACGATGCCCAGCGCCCATCGTTTAGGAGCACCGGCAAGCCCTGCCCCTGGCCCGACGAGACGTGATACAGCCCATCGCCGATTAGCCCCCACCGAAAGAGCCGTTTTTCAGTGGGGGCTAATTTTTTGGGGGTTGGGTATCGGTAAAGGAAAGGCTGCGCCGCTGTTGCGGTGCAGCCTTATGGGTGTAGGGCCTCTCGCTCTCATCACATCATCATCAATGGGGAATGGGCAAGGCGGAGAGGCGGCTGGGGCGAATGTCAATAACTGTCGACGGGCGATTGGTCCATTGTGAGGGTTAACACACCGCCTTTGGTGAAATCGGCAAACGGCAAATAAGGCGAGTGCAGCGGTTTGCCGTTGAGGTTGATGCTTTTCACAAAGGTGTTGGTGCTGCTGTTATTGAGCGCGGCAATGATGAAAGTGTCGCCTTGATAGTAATTGTTGTTGAGCCTGATGACGGCGCTGCTGAAGAGCGGACTGCCGATGCAGAGGGTGGCAGGGCTGACGGTTAAACCGTCGACGCTGAAGAGCCCGAGCGACGAAACCACAAACCAAGCGCCCAGTTGACCTTGGTCCTCGTCCTGGCCGTAGCCGTAGCCGTGAATCCCGTCGGTGCCGTAGAACTCGTTGAGGATTGCGCGCACCCATTTTTGAGAAAGAGAAGGGCGGTTGGCAGCGTTAAACATCCAAGAAATGTGAAGGCAAGGCTGATTGCCCTGGTTGTAGAGGGTTTCGAGCCCGGCAAAAGCGCCCACTTCCTTTCCGCCGCTGAAGATTTTAGGCTGCGACACGGTGAAGATGCTGTCGAGTCGGGCAGTGAAGGTTTCTTCGCCCACTTTGCTGATTAAGCCTTTTGGGTTGTGAGGCACGTAGAAGGTGTATTGCCATGCGTTGCCTTCTTGAAAACCGTTCCACACCTGCATGGGGTTGAAGTTTTTGGCAAAAGTGCCGTCGCGGTGCTTGTTTCGCATAAAGTTGATTGAGGAGTCGTAGATTCGCTCCCAGCCTTTGGAGAGGTCGATGAGTTTGTTGTAGTCGTCGGTTTTTCCAAGGTCTTTAGCCATTTGAGCCACGGCGAAGGCAGTGTAGCTGTATTCAAGCGTGTGCGACGATGAGAAGACGTAGGTGGCATCCACTCCGTCGGCGGGGGCAGGATAAGGGCAGTAGCCGTATTTCACGAAGTCGGCGGTGTCGTCTTTTCCGGCACCGCGGGGGCGGTTTTCGCCAACAAGTTCGTTTTTGAGGCAAGCCTCATAGGCGAGGTTGATGTCGAAATCGCGAATGCCGCAGTTGTAGGCGGCGGCAATCATGAGCGTGAGTTCGTTGGTTCCGACACCCGACACGAAACGGCTGTTAGCCAATCCGTCGGCAAGCCAGCCGCAGTCCTTGTAAACTTGCAGGTGCGAACTGATGAAGTCGCTAATGTGCTCGGGATAAGCCATGAGCCACAATTGGGTGAGGTTCCACTGACCGCCCCACATGGCGTCGGTGTTATAGAGGTTGAACGCCGGCTTTCCGTTCTTTTCGGGAATCTGGCCCACAGAGCCGTCGTTGCGCGGATAAGCGCCGTTCACGTCGCTGCAAACGCCTCGTCCCAGCAGCGCATGATAGAGCCCTGAATAAAATTTCACCTTATCCTCTCTGTTGTCGGTGATAACGCAAATGCGGCTCAGCATTTCTTGCCACACGTCGTGGTTGCGTTGCTTGGCTTCGTCGAAAGTGATGTTGCTTGCCTCGGCTTGCAGATTGAGGCGGGCGTTTTCAACCGAGGTGTAGGAGATGCCCACTTTGGCAGTTACAGCCTCGCCCTCGTCGGTGGCGAATTGCAGATAAAGACCTGCGCCAATGCCTGTGGCTTTGTTGGGTGTGGCGCTGATGACGTTGTCGTTGAATGCGACACATTTAATGGGCTTTTTGTCGACAGTGGCAGAGAAATAGATTGGCACCGTGGCTTCGGGTTGGTAGGCTTTTACGTATTCCGGATAGGTTATAACCCATCCTTCAACAGTGGTGTCGTTCACCAATTCCACCGAGGCATCTTTCACGGCACCGCTTTCGCCCAT
Source organism: Muribaculaceae bacterium (assembly GCA_051878455.1). Taxonomy (GTDB): domain Bacteria; phylum Bacteroidota; class Bacteroidia; order Bacteroidales; family Muribaculaceae; genus SFTJ01. The sequence continues at coordinate 22,134 of JBJEKD010000029.1, read as the reverse complement.
TCGGCTGCCAATGTTGAAGAGCACAGTGCTGGTTTCGCCTTTCGGGAAAGTGTATCGTTGCAGCGCAACACGTTCGGTTGCAGTCATTTCGGCGCGGATGCCGTAGTCGTTCAGCATCACGGAATAGTAGCCGGCAGTAGCCACCTCTTCGTCGTGGCTGTAAGCCGAGCGATAGCCTTTCTTGACAATGGTGTCGGTTGGCAGCCCGGGTGTTGTGAACAGGCTGTCGCCGTTCATAGCCATGAGGGTGATGCCGCCCACCTGAAACTCGTGAACGCAGGGGAATCCCTCAATCGAGGTGTCGCGGTAGTCATAGCCGGTTGCTTCCCAGCCAGAAGGGTTTCCCAGCGACCCGTTGGTCGACGGACCCGGTTTTGCCATGCCGTAGGGCATAGCGCCCGGGGCAAAGTGGAAGTAGCGGCAGTGTGCCGTTCCGATGCGAGGCTCAACATATTGAGTTAAATCCTCGATGTCGATTTTGGTTGTGCACGACGCTGCTGCAAATAGCATCATTGCCGATAGGAGAAAATCTTTTTTAGTCATGATTTTGGTATTGTTGGGTTTTTTATTTATGGTTTATGTTGTTCGGGTTTCACTTTGCGCGCATAAGCGCTTTTGAACGAGCCGAGGCATCGTGCCGAGCCAAGCACATGGGCTTTGCCGAGGCGCAGCCTGTTGCGCTCTTTATTGCAAAGATAGTGCAAAACAAGAGCAGAGCAAAAGAAATCTGAAATGATTTGCATTTGCTCTGCCAATATTGATGCCAAAATCGGGCTAAATGATGTTCAAAGAGCAGCCCCGTTATTGGGCTTGCACGCCGAGGTCTTTGAGGGTGCGCGGCGCAGGTGTTCCGGGCAGCGGTTTGCGTTCTTTGAGTTGCTCAAGCAAAATTTCAACTGCCTTGTTGAGTTGTTGGTCCTCACCGGCAAACTCGCGGGCGGGGTCGTTGTCGATAACGATGTCGGGGTCGACGCCATGATTTTCAACAATCCAGTTGCCGCGCGTGTCGTAGTTGGTGAAAAACGGAACGCGAATGTCGGTGCCGTCGATGTAAGGCAGCGAGCCTGAAATGCCAATGATTCCGCCCCAAGAGCGTGTGCCGATAACGGTTCCGATTTTGTTTTCCTTGAAACTCCACGGGAAAAGGTCGCCGTCGCTTGCCGAATATTTGTTTACGAGCAGAGCCTTCGGGCCGTAATGCGTTTTGTCGGGGATGATTCCGTTTAAGCCACGACCGCGGTACATTGTCATGCGGTAAGGCCTGCGCAGCAGACGCTCGATTACCATAGGCGAGATGTTGCCGCCGCCATTTGCACGGTCGTCGATAATGAGCGCTTCTTTGTTGACTTGCGGATAATAGTAACGGGCAAATTCATTAAGGCCTTCGGGACCCATGTCAGGAATATAAATGTAACCTATTCTTCCGCCTGACAATTTGTTCACGGTTTCGATGTTGCGTTGAATCCATTCGTAATGAATCAGAGGGTATTCGTCGGCGATAGGTTTCACAACCACTTTTCGGCCGCCTTCGGCAGCAGAAGTGTTGATTGTTAATTCTGTGAGCACGTCGGCGCAACCGTCGAGCAGCGAATAGATGTTGTTGGTGGTTGCTGTTGACCTTCCGTTAACGGCAGTGATGTAGTCGCCGACTTTAATGTTCAGCCCTTGGTCGAGCAGCGGAGAACGAAGCGAAGCGCGGTCGGGGGCTCCGGCATAGATTTTTTCGATGCGGAAATAGTTTCCTTCGGGCTTGAGCACAGCGCCAAGCATTCCGGTATAGGTGCTTGACGGGGTGATGTGGTCGCCGCCATCAACATAAGCGTGTCCGCACGCCAATTCGCTAATCATTCCGCCAATCACATAAGTGAGGTCGAGGCGATTTTTAACGTAAGGGAGCAACACGGCATAGCGGTCGCGTATGGCTTCCCAGTCGATGCCGTGCATGTTTTCAAGATAAAAGCCGTCGCGAAATGCTCGCCAAGCCTCGTTGAAAATCTGGCTCCATTCCTCGGTGTAGTTGATGGTGCAATAAAGGTTGCTCATGTCAATTGGTTTATCGAGGTTGGCTTTGCCGTGTGGCATGTCGATTACATATAGTTCCGACCCTTTTCTGATAACGGCCTTTTTGAAGTCGGCTGAAGGGAAAATATAGGCTTTAGGTGCAATGGTTTCGACACTTTGTTTGGCGATGTCATAGATGTATGCTCCGCTTCGCGAGTTATAATAGATTGCTTTTCCGTCGCATGCAAGTCCGAAATAACTTCCCGAGCCTATTTCGGGCACGCGAATGATGCGCGATGTTATGCCGTCGACATCGATTGTCATTGCATTTTCGGGTTGTTCGGCTTGTTTACCGTTTTTCTTGCCTTTTTTAGTGTCGGCAGGCTTGTCGGCAGGAGCGTCAGGCTTTGCCTCGGTTTCGCCGTAAAGGAAAGGCGATGGGGTGTTTTTTGCGAGAGGAACTAAATAGATGCCTTCCATTTCTCGATAAGCGAAGTTCCATTCCACTGAACTGTAAATTGGGTTGAAGTCGCGTGCCGATGCAAAGAGCAGATATTTGCCGTCGCTGCTAAAAGCCGGTGCCGATGAGTCGTACCAACATTCGGTCACAGCATATTCTTTGTTTTGCTCGATTGAATAGATGAAAACCACGCCGAATTCGTTTTTTTGATTGCGGGTGTAAGCAAGCCATTTGCTGTCGGGCGAGAAAACGGGGAGCATGATTTCGCTTATCGAGTCTTGCACAATCACGCGTTTTGCTTTTGAGGCAACATCAACAAGCACGATGCGGTTTTTGCGGTCGGTGTAAACAATTTTGCTGTCGTCGTTGCTCCAGTCGAAACTGCGTATATAGGTGTCGTTTCCGGTGGTGAGTTGTGTTTTGTTGCTGCCGTCGGCATCGCAAATCCACAATTCTGTTTCACCGGTTTCGTCGCTGATGTAGCCTATTTTGGTGCCTTTTTTGTTCCAGGCGGCTTCGCGTTCGTGTACGCCCGAAGTGTGAGTGAGGTTTTGCGTTACGCCTTTTTCGACAGGCACGTTAAACACGTCGCCGCGAGCGCTGATTACCAAGCGTTTTCCGTCAGCCGAGAGGTCGGCTTCGGTGATAAAGCGCTTCACGTTTCGACGCTCGGTGCGGGCAAAACTGTCCTCGCTGTTGAGTTGGATTGCCACTTTGCTGCATTGCTTCGATGCCGGGTCGAGGGTGTAGATGTAACCGCCATTTTCAAACACTATCTTTCCGCCGCCGCAACTTGGGAATTTCACGTCGAATTCGGAAAAGTTGGTTACTTGCTGGGTTTGGCGTGTGGTGGTGTTGTAAACAAACAGGTTCATGCGTTCAGTTCGGTCACTGGCGAAATAGATTTCGTTGCCAATCCACATCGGGAACACGTCTTGTGCCACGTTGTTGGTGATGTTTTCCACTTTTTTTGTTTGTGGGTCGTAAATCCAAATGTCGTCGGCCATTCCGCCTTTGTAGTGCTTCCAAGTGCGAAATTCGCGCATCACGCGGTTGTAGGCAAGTTGTTTGCCGTCGGGCGAGTAGCAGCAAAATCCGCCTTCGGGCAGTGGAATTTCGGTGGACATTCCGCCGTCGGTTGGGGCAATCCACAATTTGCCGTCAAAACCGTCGCTGATTCGGTTGCGGTACACCACGCCTTTGCCGTCGTGGGTCCATGCCATTGTGATGTTGTTTGGCCCCATCCGGTCGCCCATATCGTCGCGATAATTGGTTGCGGTGAAGGTGATGCGTTTAGGGCTTCCGCCGTGCGATGGCATGAGATACACTTCGGTGTTGCCGTCGTATTGGGCAGTGAACGCTATTGTTTTGCCGTCGGGCGAATAGCGTGCAAACATCTCGTAGCCTTTATGAGAAGTGAGGCGCTGCGCAGTGCCGCCTGTTATGGGCACGGTGTAGATGTCGCCGGCATACGAAAATGCCACTTCACTGCCGTTGGTGGCAGGGAAGCGGAGCAGACGTGCTTCTTGGGCTTCTGCGCTGAGCAGTGCTGCTGCTGCCAATGTGCTGATTATTAATTTCTTCATGTGGTGATAAAGGGGGATTAATCTATTTGTTTTCAGACATGTTGTTGGTTAAGGCTTCGTGCATGTGTTTGGCGGCACGTCGGCCGTCGCCCATAGCCAGAATAACGGTGGCGCCTCCGCGCACGATGTCGCCGCCGGCATAGATGTCGGCGATTGACGATTGCATGGTGGTTTCGTCAACCACGATTGTCCCGCGTTTGCTCACCTCAAGCCCTTCAATTGAGTTGGGCACGATTGGGTTAGGCGACACGCCAACGCTCACAATTGCCATGTCGACGGGTATTTCCTTGATGGCGCCATCCACCGGCACGGGTGAGCGGCGTCCCGAGGCGTCTGGTTCGCCTAATTGCATCTGTTGCAGGCGCATTGCGCACACTCTGCCGTTTTCGTCGCCCAGATATTCGATTGGGTTGTGCAGGGTGAGAAATTCCACGCCTTCTTCACGGGCGTGCTTCACTTCCTCGGCGCGTGCCGGCATTTCGGCATCGCTGCGGCGATAAACGAGCATGGCTTTTTCGGCACCCATGCGCAGGGCTGTTCTCACCGAGTCCATGGCGGTGTTTCCGCCGCCGATGATTGCCACGTTTTTGCCGCGAAGCACCGGGGTGTCCCAGTCGGGGCGGCCTGCGCCCATAAGGTTGACGCGAGTGAGATATTCGTTGCTCGACATCACGCCGCCCAGGTTCTCGCCCGGGATGTTCATGAATCGGGGCAGTCCGGCGCCCGATGCCACGAATATTCCTTTATATCCCATTTCGTGAAGGTCGTCGTAGGTTATGGTTTTGCCCACTATGCAGTCCTTTTGAAAGTCGACGCCCATTTGTCGCAGGGCTTCAATTTCGGTGTCTACAATGCTGTTGGGCAGACGAAATTCGGGGATGCCGTATTTGAGCACGCCGCCAATTTCGTGCAGCGCTTCAAACACTGTCACCGTATAGCCGAGTTTTGCCATGTCGCCGGCAAACGACAGTCCGCAGGGTCCGCTGCCAATCACAGCCACCTTGATGCCGAGGCTGGGGGCGCATTGTGCTGGGGTCGACAGCCCGTGCTCGCGCACGTAGTCGCTGGAAAACCGTTCAAGGTAGCCTATTGCCACGGCTTGATGGTTCATTTTCAGGTGTATGCAGCGGCTTTCGCACTGCTTTTCTTGCGGGCATACGCGACCGCACACGGCGGGTAGTGCGCTGGTGAGGCGCAGGGTGGCGGCGGCTTGCGCAATGTCGCCGCGCTCAATGTTTTTGATGAATTGCGGAATGTCGATGCCAACGGGGCAGCCGCTTGTGCATTGTGGGGTGGGGCAGTCGAGGCAGCGCTGTGCCTCTTTCATTGCCATTTCCAGGGTGATGCCCTGGTTCACCTCGTCGTTGCAGGTTATTCGGTAGGCGGCATCGAGTTCGGGCATCTTCACGCGCTCGATGGCTGTGCGCTCCTTGGGCGTGAGGGCGCTGCGCAGTGCTTGGCGCCACTCGTCGTTGCGGGTGCTGGATGTTGTGGTTGGTTTATCCATGTGGCTTTGCTTTTATTTTTTTTATTTATCTTTCAATGGTTCATGAGTGGGAGAGGGGTGTTGTTGTTATCACAAAATATATTGGGGGATGGTGAGCCGCCCCGGCGCATCAGTATTGCTTGAGGCGCTGTATGAGCGAGTCGAAGTCGACCTGATGGGCGTCGAACTCGGGTCCTTCGACGCACACAAAGCGGGTGCGACCGCCCACGTTCACGCGACAGGCGCCGCACATTCCTGTGCCGTCGACCATCACGGCGTTGAGCGAACACTCGGTGGGGATGCCGTATTTCTTGGTGAGTTGCGCCACAAACTTCATCATGATTGCCGGGCCGATGGTTTCAACACGGTCAACCTTTTCGCGCTGCAGCACCTGCTCAACGCCGGCGGTCACGAGGCCTTTTGTGCCACGGGAGCCGTCGTCGGTCATTATTATCACGTCGTCGCTGCTGGCGCGCACTTCGTTTTCAAGAATTATGAGGTCTTTGTTGCGGGCGGCAAGAACGCTTACCACGCGGTTGCCGGCTGCTTTGAGGGCACGGATGATGGGCAGCAGCGGAGCCACTCCCACGCCACCGCCGCAGCACACCACGGTGCCGTAGTGCGCAATCTTGGTGGCTTGACCTAATGGGCCCACCACGTCGGTGAGACTGTCGCCCGGCTCGAGTGCGCAAATCTTTCGTGTACTGTGTCCCACGGCTTGCACCACCAGCGTGATGCTACCCTTGGCGGGGTCGGCGTCGGCTATGGTGAGGGGTATGCGTTCGCCGCGGCTGCCGCAGCGTACAATCACAAAGTGCCCTGCCTTGCGGCTGCGGGCTATGAGCGGCGCTTCCACTTCGAGCATCACCACCGCTGACGAAAACTGTTGTTTTGATATGATTCTGTTCATGTCACAGCAAGTTGAAGGGTTTATTTTTTTTGAGGGTTCGTTTCGTTAAATTTTTTGTTTATTTCTGTTCTGCGTTTTGTTGTATTGCCAAACGCACGCACGCGCTCGGGCGCGGGCACTCGGGCACACATCAGCAAAGGTAGCAAATAAATTTTGCTGCGGCAATACGGCTGGCTAATAAAAAAAGGATGCCGCCTCTTGGGGGCTTTTCGGGAGGGCTTGCCAAATGTAGCGCGGATATTGGGGTGCGAGGGGCTTATTGCTTGATAAGGCGAAGCGATTTCAGCAGCACAGGTGGCATGGTGGCGGTGCGGGTGGCTTGGCCCTCGGCGTGGTATTGCAGGGTGATGGTGTTGCTTCCGGGCAGAAGCGACACGGCAATCATGTTAGAATGGCTGAAAGAGCGCCATTGTGCTGGTCCACGAGATGGCATCACGAGCATGTTCTGCTCATGACCGTTCACCCATACACGGCAGAGTGGGGTGATTGCGGAGTTAGCGGCGCCGCAACTGTAGCACACGTCAAGCAGATAGGTTCCGGCTTGAGGGGCAAAGGCGGACAGGGTGATTCGGCTTGTAGCCGATGGGCTCATCTCCACCACTTGCTGAGCGAGGCTGCCGCTGGTGATGAGCGATGTGCCGGGCTGAGCGAACTGGGCAAGGGCGTAGGCGGTGAGGGCGTGTGGCATCACTTTGAAGAAAGGCTTTGAAGCCTGGCTGGCAATGCCCTGCTGAGAGCGCGCCTCGACGTGCAACACGTTGAAAGGCTGCTCGGCAGCCGACGACGGCACGGGGAACACCTGATGGATTCCGGCGAAGTGCCTACGATTGATAACCACCGAATAGGTTAGGCGCGGGTTGTGGTTCACAATTCGCGCGCTGTCGTCAGCCCAAACCACTTGCGGAGTGAAAGGGCTCACGGTGGGCTTTGCGATGCTGATTTGCTGGCGAAGCGGCGAGGGGTGAGAGGTGAGCGTGACGGTAACGCTGTGGGTTCCGGTAAGCGATGCTGGGAAGAAGTTGGAAGTGTGGGGTTTTCCGTCGAGCAAAACGCTCTTGATTGCGGAGCCGGTGCCGGTAACGGTTAGGTTGAATGTTGCGTTGCGGAAACGTATTCCGTTGATGGTTTTAGTTCCGGGGAAGCAAACGGGCACCACGGGGTTGAACTCGATTCCCTCGGGCGAAAGGGTGATTCCGGCGGTGATTTTCAGTGTCATGGCTGCGGTTGCGCAGGCGTTAAGCAGATTCACCGATGGCGATGCGGCAGGGCTTGAGAATCCGTGAAAAGCCGCCCAGCGATAGAGGGCAGCCAAGCCGTGGCGAAGCGCCTGTTGATTGCCGGTGTGAGCGGCAGCCATGTTCCAGAGCGCTTGCACAAAGGCGCGCTGGTTGCCGTTGGGCGCCGAATAATGCGAGGGGTAGGTGGTGGGGATGCCGGTGTGATAGAATGGAGTGCGGGCAACGAGCGTGGATGCGCGGTCGTCGTCGGCAATATCGAACAGCACGCAAGCCGCCTGCGCAAGGTTGCAGGTGAAGTTCGACTGCATGGCAAAGGTCTCACCGGTGATGAACGAGCAGTATCGGCCAAGATGCTCGTTCCACATCGATTGGTTGATGCTGTCCTTCACGCGTCGGAAAGTGAGCAGATGCTGCTCGCTGTCGAGTTGAAGTTCGTCGTCCATGAGCGAAAGCAGGTGGTGGCAATGGGCATATATGGCATTAGTGCTGAGCCTCAGGCTTTCATAATAGTCCTTTGGCTCCATCCATCGGGGATATTGCATCTCGGGCGACGAATAGGAGTCGCAGCCGTGCACCAGGTGTAGCCTTTGGCAGAATGCCACTGGGTTGATTTTCTCGAGGGTGGCGAGAATCACGTTGTGGGCATATTTGAGCCATTGTCGGTTTCCGGTGGCGAGATAAACTTGCCAGGCAGCCGCAGCCCAGATAAGGCGGTCGTTCACCACGGGAAAGGTGAAGCGGCCGTTGTTGTCCTGCCTGATAATACCGTCTTGCACCTTGCTTCTGAGCAGTTGGGCGCAGAAGTCGGGATTCACGTCGGCAAGCCCGAGCATTGCTGCCAGCGAGATTTCGCTAAGGCTGAGCGACGAGAAGTCGGCAGCGGAGATGGCATCAACCGACATGTTGTAGATGGCGTCGACAAGAACGTCGGAAGAGCGGAGTTGCGGAAAATCGGGGTTGAGGGTTTCTGACGCCCATCCCGTAAACTGCGTCTGACGCAGAAACTCGGTAGGGGCAAAAGTGATGTCGAGTTCGTAAAACCCTTCTTGGCTTGAAGGGCGCAGTTTGGCGCGATTGTTTTGAGCGAGCGGCAGCAAATCCCACGATAGCGGTTCCACGTTTCCAATCACCCACACGCCGTTGAACTCGTCGCTGAAGATAGAGTCGCCGGCAGCGGTGATAAACACGCCTTTGCTTTTGAAGTCGCTGAACATCTGCCTCAAATCCACAACGAGCGTGCAACGCGTGTCGGGCGAGATGGTGTGGGCGGCGTGCTGCGTGAGCGTGTCGGGCACGCAGGCAGTTATTCTTATGGTGTCGGTAGCAGGGTCGACGTAATGAAACATGCCGGAAGCCATCTCGTTGTCGCGCATGTTGAACGCCAGACGCAACACCACAGGCGACGTCGGGGCGGTTGACGAAGTGTCGACATAATTGCTCACAATGGTGAGCCGGTTAGGAGCATAAGCAATGTATTCGCCTTGAATCACACTGTCGCCGCTCACCGTGAATAATTCGTTTGAGGCAATCACGTCGTTGCTCATCTCGCCTCTGCTGCACGAGCCAATGAGCAGCAACAACAAAGCCAATAATGTTATTTTTATGAAAATTGCCTCTTTTTGCATCGACTTTTGAGAGTGATTGGTTGTTAATGTCACAAAGGTATAAATTTTTTGTCGAAACTGCTTGATGTTGCACAACTTATTGCATAGAATGAGGGTTTTGAACAAAAAAACAATGAAGGTGCGACATAATGAATAATTCATGGTTGAAAATGAATAGTTGCGTGTTGCAGATTATACATACCTTTGTGCTCGAAATAGTGATTGAGAAAAATATGTTTAAATAGTTAATAGAGTAAGTCGAAAAAATGAGAATTGCGATTATTCTTTTTGCAGCGATTGGCATGATGTTGCCAACCCATGCGCAACGAAAACTCACGTTGCAAGAATGCCTGAAAATAGGCATTGAAAATAATCTCTCGCTCAAGACGGCAGAGGGAGAAATCAAAAAGGGGAAACTAACCATAAGCGAAAACCGTTCGCGCTTGTTGCCGCAAATCAATGCAGTGGCATCGTTCAACGACAATTTCGCACCCCCGGTGTCGGTGACCGACGGAACAATTTACGGCAGGAAATACAACGTCACCAAAACATTGCAATACAATGCGGCTGCAGGAGTGCAACTGCAGATGCCGCTTTACAATCAGATGGCGCTGACGGCAATGGATTTGGCTCGGCTGGTCGACCACATCAACGAGTTGTCGTATGAAAAAGCCAAAGAAGACCTGATTCTGCAAATCAGCAAAATGTACTTCATGGCGCAGAACACCGAGGAACAAATTGCACTGGTCTACGACAACATCGACCGTTTGAAGGCACTGCGCGACATCACCGTGGCATTCTACGATAATGACATGGCAATAGAAGTTGACGTGAAGCGTGTGAATATAAACATCGAAAACATGCAGGTGCAATACGACAACGCCAAGTCGATGCTTGAACAGCAATACAACATGCTTAAATATGTGCTCGATTATGACATGAACGAGCAAATTGCCGTTGTGGTCGACGATGCCAATGTGTCTGACGCCGCTTCGTATGGCGGACTCGACACCAGCCTCTACGAACTGCAACTTTTGCAAAACCAAGTGACACTTGCCGAAAAGCAGATGAAACTCGCAAAGGATGAGTATCTGCCAACGCTGTCGCTCACAGGCAATGTGATGTATTCGGCTTACACCGACAAATTCAAAAATTGGTTTCACTCCGGTGAATCAAATCATTGGTATGGCTCAAACGGAATCGGCATTTCGCTGCGTGTGCCCATATTCGACGGCTTCGGCCGCCGCACAAAGGTGCGCAAGGCGCAAATCGACATCGACAATGCGCGCATCTCTTATGAGGATGCCTATAAAGGAATGCAGACACAATATGTGAATGCTCTTAACGACCTCGACAACAATCGCCGCAACTACACCAAGCAAAAGGACAACTATCTGCTTGCCGACGACGTTTATAAAGTTACAACCGAACGCTATCGCGAAGGCATTGCTTCGATGACCGAAGTGCTTCAAGACGAAATGCAACTCAGTTCGGCTCAAAACAACTATCTCACGGCAAGTTACAACTATAAGGTGTCGAACTTGACGCTTCTTAAACTCAGCGGCAAACTCTCGTCGTTGATTGCCGAATAACCGTCAAATTTTTAGATTTTTCAGAAAAAACAATTCCATCAAACAATATAAAGATAACAACTATGAATAATAATAAGACAAATGAAATAAGTCACGAAACCCGTTTGCAAAAACTTAAAAGACAACGCCGTCGTCAAATCATCGCAAGCCTGCTTGGTGTGGGCGTATTAGTGTGGGGCGTAATAAAAGTGACAATGCTTTTTCTCGACTACAAATCCACCGAAACTTGCAACGATGCACAAATTGAACAATATCTCTCGCCAGTGAACGTGCGTGCCACCGGATATATCAAAAAAGTGTATTTCACCGAGCATCAAAATGTGAAGAAAGGCGATACGCTGCTTGTGTTGGACGACCGCGAATATCGTATCCGCGTGATGGACGCCGAGGCTGCATTGAAAGATGCCCAATCGGGTGCAAATGTGATTAACGCAACCGAAATCACAACCAGAAACACCGCTTCGGTTTATGAATCGTCGATTAGCGAAATTCAAATCCGCTTGGCTAAACTTGAAAAAGACGAAATTCGATATAAAAACCTTGTTGAACGCAAGGCTGCTACCCCTATTCAACTCGAGCAGATTCAGACCGAATTGCGTGCCACAAGAGAGAAACTTGAATCGACTAAGCGTCAACAAAAAGCCGCTCTGTCGGGCGTAAACGAAGTGCAGACACGCCGCGGCAACACCGAGGCTGCCATTGAACGCACTCAGGCTGCGCTCGAAATGGCTAAACTCAATTTGTCGTACACCGTGGTGCTTGCTCCTTGCGACGGCAAACTGGGCCGCCGTACTATTGAGGACGGCCAATATATCAACGCCGGTACTACAATAACATACATCATGCCTGACACCCAAAAATGGGTGATTGCCAACTACAAAGAAACGCAGGTTGAAAACATCTTCGTAGGTCAAAAGGTGAGAATGACCGTCGATGCACTTGGCGACCGCGAGTTTGAAGGTAAGGTTACTGCCATCTCGGGTGCCACCGGCTCGAAGTTCTCGCTCGTGCCAACTGACAATTCGGCTGGCAATTTTGTGAAGATTCAGCAGCGTGTGCCTGTGCGCATCGACTTTGTGGGACTTAGTGAAGAAGACAACAATCGCCTTGCTGCCGGCATGATGGTGGTTGTGAAGGCTGAAAGGAAGTGATATGGGCTCCTATCCTCGCAATTATCCGTTTTACAACTGGGTGCCTAAGCCGTTAGGAATAATATTCTTGATGCTGCTGTTCATCCCCATTCTCACCATTGGCGGCGTTTATTCAGCCAACAGTGGTGAAATGACCAGCGGGCTCGGCATCCAGTCGGAACACATTCAGTACGTTGGCTTTGTCACGTCGGTAGGAATGGCGGCTTTTTCGCCGTTTTTCTATCAGTTGGTGTGCATTCGTCGCGAAAAGATGATGCTCATAGTCGGGTTCTCGGTGATGTATGTGCTTAGTTACATTTGCGCCGAAACCGACAGCCTGTTCCTCTTGGCTTTGTGCAGTTTGGTGATGGGCTTTCTGCGCAATGTCCTCATGATGTGTAATCTTTTCACGCTCATCAAATATGCTTTCGGCATGGAGGCTACGCGAAACATCACGCCGGGAAACGACCCCACCGACGAAGCCGGATGGGACAAACTCGACAGGGAAAAAGGGTCGAGCATGCCTACAATCTATCTGTTTTTTATGATTCTCGGGCAGATTGGCACAAGCCTCACTGCTTGGCTGGCTTATGAATACGAGTGGCAATATGTTTATTATTATATGATGGGCACTATGCTCCTCGCCATTGCCATCCTATTTATCACTATGCCGTGGCATCGCTATCCCGGCAAGAAGTTCCCAATCAATTTTGCCAAATTCGGCAATGTGGTGGTGTTCAGCGGCATGATGTGCTCATTCATTTATATTATGGTTTACGGCAAAGTGCTCGATTGGTATGATTCAAAAGAGATTTGCCTTGCCACGCTGTTGTTCCTTGTGTTTGCTGCTATATTCATCTGGCTCGAATGGACACGTCGCAGCCCGTACTTCCTGCTAAGCATTTTCCGCTTGCGAAGCGTGAGAGTGGGCATCGTCTTGTTCTTCTTCCTTATGGTGCTCAATTCAAGTGCCATGTTTGTGAATGTGTTCACCAGCGTGGGCATGAAAATCGACAATTGGCAAAATGCAACGCTTGGCAATTGGGTTGTGCTTGGCTACTTTGTTGGCTGCATGATTGCCGTGATTCTTGGCGGAAAGGGCGTTCACCTCAAGTATTTGTTTGCTTTGGGATTTTTCCTTATTGGCTTGGCGTCGCTGTATATGTATTTTGAAGTGCAGACCGAGGGACTGTACGAGCACATGAAGTGGCCGGTGATTATTCGCGCCACGGGTATGATGCTGCTTTATTCGCTCACTGCCGTCTACGCCAACCAGCGTATGCCGTTCAAATACATGTCAACTTGGGTGTGCATAATGCTCTCGGTGCGTATGGTGATTGCTCCAGGCATTGGGTCGGCTCTTTACAGCAATGTGCTGCAAGAGCGTCAGCAATACTACGTCACTCGCTATGCCCACGACTTCGACCGCACCAACATCGAGGCTGCGCAATCCTATAATCAAACAGTTCAGGGTATGGCTTATCAGGGAAAATCGGAGAGCGAAGCCGAGCAAATGGCTGCAATCTCCACCAAAGGCAAAGTGCAGGTGCAAGCCACCTTGTCGGCTGTCAAAGAAATGGCTGGCTGGACTGTTTACGGCTGCTTGATTTGCACCCTTGTAACACTGATTGTGCCGTGGAAAAAACGCGACATCTCGCACGACACGCGCGCTTATCTCACCCGAATGGAGAATTAAAAAATTCTCGTTCATGGCACACTCTCTCCACGCGATAAAAAAATTTTTGTCGTTTTAAAAATTAATGTTATCTTTGTGAAAAGTTTTAGTAAAGATTTTTTTCATGATTAAAAATATAAGTTAACCCTAATACCACATTTTATTCATACTATTTTTTTCCTAGGGCACCGCGAAGTGATTTCGAGGTGCTTTTTTTGTTGAATTTTTTTGAAAAATTTGTGGATTTGCGTGTGATTTTTTTGTGATAGGCTGCGTCTAATAGTCAGAAAATAACAAAACAAAAAAACAGAATAACAATGGAAAATAAAAAATTTAATCATTTTCGCATGGCGGCTATTTTCTTTGCCATTGGCGGTGCGTGTTTCATAATTTCATCGATGATGGATGGCGGTTCAAATCATATGCCTCTTGGCATGGTATTAGTGGTGCTTGGCATGGTGTGTGCCGGACTTGCCCACAGGTTGGATAAGAAACAAGAGAAAGACGATAAGGAAGATTGATAGCCCGGCAACAGAGGCGATAAACCGAATAAGCGGCAGTGTACGTTTCAAAAGTGTGTGCGTATGCTGCCGCTTGGTTTTTTGCTTGGCTTTTATTTGTTATGTTTCTTCTGCGCCGCCAACAATATCGTCGATAGTGGCAACGGTGTGACCGTCGCGATGGCGGAACAGGTTGAGGATGTCGCGAACCGATTTCTCTTCTTCCACTTGCTCGTCGATAAACTTGTCGATGAAGTTAACCGATGCGCGGTCGTGCTCTTCGTCGGCAACGTCGGCAAGTGCGTTGATTAGTTCAGTGATTTTCTGCTCGTGAGCCATAGTTTTCACAAACACGTCTTTAGGGTCGGTGTAAGTGTAGCAAACGTCGCAAATTGTGCCCACATGAGCCTCGCCGCCGCGGTCGAGCACAAACTGTGCCATTTCAAGGGCGTGTTGCTTTTCCTCGTTGCTGTGCTTAAACATCCAGTTGGCAAACCCTTTCCAGCCCTCTTTGCGGAACCAGAAAGCCATTTCAAGATATAGGTTTGAGGAGTACATCTCCCAAGTGATTTGCGCGTTAAACGCATCTTGCATTTTCTTGCTTATGTTCATAGTCTTATGTATTTATTGTTAATTGGTTGCTGCCTGAAAGGGGAATCCCTTAAGGGAATAACACAATTTCGGCGTAAATAGATTATAACCGAATGAAAAATTGTTTAAGCCAAGACTGTTGATGAGCATAAAAAAAACACCGCTGCGTGCCGTGTAGGCTTACAGCGGTGTGTGGAGTGATGTTCAAATAAATAATTGATGCGTTATTATTTTCGGGCACGCACGCTGCGTGTTGCCGATGATTTTGTTTTTTGAGTTTTCACCTTTGTTTGTTTTGTGCTTGATGTTTTGCTTTGTGCACGTTTGTTTGTTGCAGAGCGTTTCACGCTTTTGCCATCGTCGCGGTTTTTAATCACGGCAGTGGAATCGTTTGCCTCGGCAGCCTCGGCGCGTGCTTGCAACTCTTCGCGTGTAGGCACCCACAAGTTCTTGTCGAACGATGCCAAACGGGCTTCGATGCTGTCTTGGGCATGCTTCAAGTCGTCGGGGTCGGGGAACAACTGCACCAGCGTTTGGTTGCGCAGGTTTTTAGTCTTATAGATTTCGCCGCGATACATGTTGCGAGCAAAATAGTCGTCGTAGTTGTAGCGAGGCAAGTTGTTGTCGTTGTCGGTAAACACGTATTGCTGTGCAAGATAGGGTCGCAGGTCGGCAAGTTTCACCCAAAACATCGGGTATCGCACGGCTTCGCCGCCCCAGTCGGATGCACGATGCAGCACGGGGCAAATGGCTTCGACGTGGCGGCTTGTGGTGTTGCTCACGCGGTCGAACTCATATCGTTCCACAATGTAGTAACTCAGCACTTCGTTGCCCGGAATGTCGGCATCTTCGATGGCGAATTTAGGATTTTTCTCGGTGCTGCCTTTGGCGTTGGTGTAGATTATGCCGTAGCGGTCGAGCATATCTTTCAGTTTCACTTTATATTGGTCGGTGAACATTTCGCGTCCGTCGAGGTATTCATAGGCGTTGATTTGGTTGTTGATTAGCAACCGCATTACGATGAAAAAGAGGCTTTGCCCGTCTTGGTTAGGTTCTTCGGGATAGAACAGGCAGGTGTTGGCATCTTGCTTGATGTCGAGGTTGCGATAAATCACGCGCATCCATTGCAGGTCGGCGTCGCTTTGTGTTTTAGTTTCATAGAACTTCTGCATACGCTCGGTCACGTTTCCGGCTTTGCGTGCGTTATCCTTTTGGGCGTCGGCTTTTGCGCGACGCACCACCGAGGCAGTGCTTTCGGTTTGAGCCGATGCCGAAGCCGATATGGCGATTAACAATGCAGTTGCAAATATTTTCAGGGCATTCATATTATAGTATGATGAATTTAATTGTTTTAGTGCAAAATGCTTAAAAGGGTTAGTTCACGAGCACTTCCATAGGGGCGAGTTGGCGTTCGATGCCGTCAGGACCAATGGCACGCACCTTGGAGATGTAGAAGCGTTTTCCGCGATTGATGCGGCGGAAACTGTCGCGCTGGCGTTGCGAGAACTTGTCGCCGTTCGACACTTCGGGTATTGCGTTGCCCATCGAGTCGAAGAATACGGTTTCAAAACTGAGAACGCGGTAAGCCACGTTGAGCATATCATCGTCGATGGCAGCCGAGATTCCTTCGGCTTGCAGCAGAAGGGTTTTTGAGAACGGCTTGCTGCCTTTGTAACGGTTTTCGTTGCCGTTAGCATCGCGATAGGCTATATAAGGCATCGGGTCGGGCAGTTTGCGCACACGGAAACTGGTGCTTCCCACTTTTTGTTGGCGTCCGTCCATCGAGGCTGTTACGGTGATAACGGCTTCGGTTCCCACTTTTGCAGGTCGGGCAATCCATTGGTCGCCGTTGCGGGTGAGAGTGCCGTTGGTCATTGTGGCAGTGATGGCGTTGCTTGGCACGCCCGGCACGGCAATCGATATAGGGTTGTTGATGCCGGCATAGAGCACTGTCATCATTGTGGCTGACACCGTTGCCATAGGTTCGATTACGGTGTAACTCGACTTGAATGGATATTGCGATAACGAGCCGTCGCCGGCAGGCACTTCAATATAGCCCGAATAGTCGAAATTGCCGGCACGTCCGGTAGGCACTTCGTATTTGCCTTTGCCGCCTGAAAGCAGTTGACCGTTAACGTAGACCTTTGGCAGCGACGTGGTGTCGACGGCAGCCAGCACGATGTCGGCTGAATAACTGCTGCCACGCATCACAATGCGCGATTCGGGAACCACAAATGCGCTCAGCCTGTTGACGCGCACATCGCCCAAGTCGACGTTGGTGATGAGCGTCTGCAACACTTCGCCTTCGGCAAAACGGATGTCGCCTTGCAGTTTCGATAGCAGGGTGACGGCAGCCACAACGGGCATATCTTCAAACATCTCTTCCTCCCAGTTTTTGCCGGCATTCTTTGCTGTTTTCGACTTCACTTGGGTTGAAAGAGCAGTGTTGATGCTTGCAATTTTTGCGTTGTCGTCGAGGAATTTCACCACAAACGAGCGGTAGGCATCAACGGCGGCATGCAACTCGGCGCCCTTGTTGCCAGTAGGCGGCAGCATGACGTGAGCGGCAGCGTCGATATTCTCTTTGTTGTCGATGTCTTTCACATTGGCGTTTTCGCCGTCGGCTTCAACTGCAATGGCATATTTCAGCGAGTCGATATATTGGTAGAGGTCGTCGGTTGCACGGTGCACATCCTTTGCCTTGGCGAGCCATTGCGAACCTTTCTCGGGATTTTTCTCAACAAAGGCTTGCAACTGTTCGAGAAGGGCAGCGTTGCGCATTGAAATGGTGCGGTTCGACCGCGCCAAGCCGTCCTCCACTTGCGAGAAACCATTAAGCACGTCGCTCGACACGTTGAGTGCCAGCATAGCGGTGAGGACGATATACATGAGGTTTATCATCTTCTGCCGCGGCGACATTCTGCCAATGGTTTGATTACGAGCACTTGCCATGTTGCTTATTCGTTAATGTTGTTCTGTTGGTTTTCTGATGCCATTGCGCCAGGGGTCATTCCCGGGTGATACATGCTCACGGTCATGGCTTTCACCATTTTTTCGTACACGCTGTTGAGTTGCTTCATGTTGTGAGCCAGACGTGCTGTTTCGTCGCAATAGTTGGCGCTTTCGGCTGCGCTCTTTTCATACATGTCGCGAATGTCTTTCAAGCCGCGGTTAACGCGGTCGATGCTGTCGAGTTGCGACGATATGCTTTTGAGTTGAATTTCGTAGATTGTGTTCAAGCCGCCAATGTTGCGGTTGAGAGCATTCATCTGGTCAACGTAGCCGGTTGAACTTTCAGTGATGTTTTCGCTATTGTCGGTGATTGCTTTATAACTTGCCAGCAGAGTGTCCTGCACTTGGTTGAGCGCCTCGGTGGTTTCCTTGAGTTTGGTCATCTGCTCGCTGATGCCAGCCATTTGTGAGAGATATTGCTGAGTGGCGTCGGTGAGTTCAGCCATGCGGCTCAGTTGGTCGCTTGCGGCAGCCATCTTGGCTATGCTTTCGCTCAACGATTTAGTGTCGGATTCCGAGAGGTCGATTCCTTGCGGAATACCCACTACTGAACGTGCTTCTTGAGGTGACACTTTGGGTAAATTAATTGTTCCGATTTGCTCGGCTTGCTCGGCTTTTCCGGTTTTCTCGGTGTTTGTGTTCACTCCGCCGCCGGTGATGATGATGCCGCTGCCGGTGCTAAAGTCAGGACGGTCGGCAGGGTCGTTGGTGCCCAGCACAGGGAACACATCTTCCCATTTGTATTGTGCCTCGGGGCGGTCGAATGCGGTGAGAAGGAACATAAGCACTTCGGTGCCCATGCCTATGCAAAGCATTTCGTTACCGCCTGAAAGGTGAAGAATCTTAAACAATGCGCCAAGAATAACCACTGCGGCGCCAAGGCTATATGCTGCGTTGAAGAAGCGTTGTCCGCTTTCGTTTGAAAGGAAACGCTCAACTATGTTTTTATATTTCTTAATCTTGCCCATTTTTCGGTTGAATGAAGAGTTATATATGATGTTTTGCGGAAATAACTGTTAAAGGGATTAGTTTTTGCGCTTTTTTGCACGGTTGAAGCCCACATGCGAACGCACGCATCGGAATCCGATGTAACTGCGTTGTTCGTTTTGGTATTCCCACATGCGAATGTCGCCGCGGATGTTGTGAGCCACATCTTTCCACGAGCCGCCGCGCACAATCTTGCGGGTCATCTTGTAGGGGTCTTCCTGTGCGGCGTTGTAGCGATATTCGGGGTTGAGGTCGCTTGTGAGTTTGTTGACGCTTTCGGTGTAGGCTGTTGAAGTCCATTCGCTCACGTTACCCGCCATGTCGTAAAGCCCAAATTCGTTAGGGCTGTAGGTGCCAACACGCGAAGTGATGATGTTGCCGTCTTTCACATAGTTGCCTTCCATAGGCTTGAAGTTGGCATAGAAACAACCGTCGGTTTCGGTGAGCGGCAGTTCGCCTTCCCATGGATATTTGTTCTTATCGATACCGGCGCGTGCAGCGTACTCCCATTCAGCCTCGGTTGGCAGGCGGTAAGGTTCAACATACACGCCTTGCTTTCCGAGCGAACGCTTCAGGAAGTCGGTGCGCCAAGCGCAGAACGCAGTAGCCTGTTCCCAACTAACGCCAACCACCGGATAATCGTTGTAGCCGGCATTTGAGAAATACATGCGAACGTATGGCTCGTTGTAGGCGTTTTCAAAGTCGTTCACCCAGCAAGTGGTGTCGGGGTAGATGTTCACAATGTAAGTGTTCACAAAGTCGAAATCGCCCGAAAGTGCGCGCGAAATGGTTTGGCGCACAATTTTGCCTTCGTCGTCGATGTAGGCAGTGTCCTTGCTAATCACCGGCAGCGTGTAATCCACTTCGTGGTCGGTGTTATAGTCGCGACGTTCAGCGTTAAGGCGGTGTTTGCGTTTCACAGCCTCGGTGAGATTGTATGTTTCGTAGCGATAGTTCATTTGCTCGGGGTCGAGTTCACGCACTCCGGTGATAGGGTTTGTGCGATATACGCTTTCAATGGCGCGTTGCTCGTCTTCGTTGGCGTTTTTCCAAGGAATAGGTCGGCTCCAGTTGAGGCGTGGAGTAATGGGGTTTCCTTCGCGGTCTTCTTCAATCTTGAAAGCCTCGTTTCCGCCGTAAGCCGGGTCGGCAAGGCGTTCGCGAATGATTGAATCGCGCACCCAGAACAGGAATTGCTTATACTTCGAGTTGGTGATTTCGGTTTCGTCCATCCAGAATCCGTCAACCGAGATGCCGCGAGCCTCGGCTTCGATGCCCCAAAGCGAGTCGGCCTCGGCAGGTCCAACTTTCATCGAACCGCGGTCGACAAGCACCATGCCGTAGGGCGTGGGCTCTTGCCAAGAGATGCCACCTACGCCGGTGACTTCGCCGCCACCGCTGCTAAGACTGCGCGATGAACCGCACGATGCCACCGCCAAGCCTATTGTCACTATAAATAGCAGTTTCTTCATATTATATGTTTATGTTTTTTATCGTTGTTATGTATGTTTATTCTCGATTTGTATAATCACAATTCTTTAGTTTACATCAGGCGTATGCTGCGATGCTTGTTTTTGTTCACCTCTTTGAGGTCAAGTTTCACGTTATATCCCAGCCAAAGTTCGTGGCTGCCGCTTGTGCCTTTGGCAATGTTGCTCACCGGATAGTCGAAACTGTAGCCGAGGAACACGCCTTTGAGTTCGGCACCAATCATCACCGTAACGGCATCTTTCCAGCGGTAGCCCACGCCCCCCGACAGAAATTTGTTGTATCGCACACGGGCTGTGGCTTCGCCTGTAAAGTATTTCGTGTCGGTTTTAACCAACACCGACGGTAATATCTCTAATAACGTGTTTTTTAGGGCAATATTGCCTCCGCCCATAAAATAGTAGGTGCGTCCGGCCTTAAATTCATAAAGGTCGTCGGTGGAATTTTCGGTTTTCAGCGAAATGCTTGCTTCGTTGAGGTGGGTTGCTGACAAGGCGAGCCAGAACTTGGGATGCTTGTAAGCCACACCGGCGCCGAAGTCGATGCTGCCGCCGCTCACGTCTTGCGTGGGTATGGCGTCGTCGGCACTTTGGTGATAGTTGTCGTCGTCGGGGATAAACACCTCCGAGCCACGGAATGTTTCGTTGATATAGCCGGCTTGCACGCCAATGCTAAGCATGCCTTTGCCCACCTTGCGCTTGTAGGCAAGTTGTGCGGCAGCGTTGATTGAACGGTACAGACCCATGCTCTGTTGCGAGATGTTCACGCCCACCGCCAAGCGTTGAGTGCCCACCTTGAATGGCATGTCGGCAAGGGCGTTGAAACTTTTCGGCGCGTTGTCGATTCCCACCCATTGCAGACGGCTGCCTAAAGAGAGATGAATATTGTCGGTGTCGCCAATCGATGCAGGGCAATAATAGTTGGGCACAGCCCAATATTGCGTGAACTGGGCATCGCTTTGGGCAGCGGCAAAGCCTGTGCCGAGGGCGATTGAAAGTAAGCTGACAATATTTCGGATAATTCCGTTCATCGGGTGGGCTGTTTATTCAAAATAGAAGGTCACAATCATCATGTTGTTCTGCACCTTGCTTATGCTGTTGGTGAACGCTTGCATGGCAGGGTCGTCCTCCAGGTCGGGGCGGTTTCGTTTTATTATGTTGCCCAGACCGAAGCAAAATTTCACCTCGGGGCAGAACTTGAAATATTGCAGATAGAAGTCGCAGCCGAAGCCAATAGTGAGCATAGCGTCGGTGTTGTTGAATTGCAGTTGTTCGCGGCGTCGCTTGCTCACGTCGAGCACACCCATCACACCGCCAACCACATAGGGGCGAACATTGCGATAGCGCAACGCGCTCACTTTCAGGTCCACCGGCATCACCACGAAGGTCGATTTCACGTTTTGACTGCTCAACTCGGCATCGGGATTCATGGCGTCGTGCCATTTAATGGTTTTGCTGCCGAATTGCATGCCGGGGCTCAAACGAAGGTTGAGATGATTGCTCAGGCGCAGGTCGGCAAGCACGCCCACGGTGAAACCCGGCGAAAGGCTTGGCACTTCGCCAAACCATGCGTTGCCTTCGGGCGTAACGTAGCCGTTGTTGGTGAGGTTAAGGTTCTGCATAGCCACACCCACCGAGAACCCCAAGTGAATACGCTTGAGGTCGGCGTAGGGGCGGTTGAGCACCTTGTCGTTGAGTTGTGCCGATGCGCACAATGCCGTCAACGCCATTGCCAGTGCCAAAATATGCGGTTTGAAACTTATGGTTTTCATCAACTTATATAACGGACATAGGCTTTGATTATTGTTTGTGTGAAACATAAAAATGCACACCGCACAGGCAAAAAGTGATGAAACTGCCCGGCGGTGTGCCAAA
>JBJEKD010000028.1:0-33767 GCA_051878455.1 Muribaculaceae bacterium | reverse complement strand
GTGAGCGCAAAATTTCGGCGCAAGACATTAAATTGTTTCACATCGATGCAAACAACAATGCGAAATTGCCGAATTGCGATGCAATGCGCTAAAGATTTTTCATGAGTTTGCGCACATAAATGCCGATGTTGGTTTCGTGCTCGTCGATGCCGAGTTTTCGGCGTATTTCGCTGCTGATGTTGTAGTGGCGTCGCAGCTGAATGTATTCGCCCACCTCTTTGCCACGCAGTCCGATTGCATAGAGGCAAAGGTAGTTGATTTCCGATTCGTTGAGCCCGTGCTCCTGAAGATACTCAATGAAACGCGGATGCGAAGCCGTGAAAGCAAGGCGGTTTGAATTCATGAATTTGTCTTTGTCCTTAACCACGCGGTCAATCCATTCGCTGTAAGGCTTGGCATAGGCGTCGTTTTCCGAAATTTCTTTGGCGAGCAATCCGTTTAGCAGCTCAATGCGCTCCTTTATGGCAGCCTCGATTGGTTTTGCCATGTTGGTTTGGCTCTGCAACAGTTCTTTCAGGTTGTCGCGTTCGAGTGCAAGTTGCTCCTTGTCGCGCTCGGCAAGGCGGCGTTTGGCTTGACTCAGGCGATAGCGATAATAAAGAAACACAGCCAATAAAGCCAGAGCAAGAATGCAACATACGCCAGTGAGAATCAACTTCTTGCGGTGCTCAACCAGTAGTGTGTAGTTAAATGCCATGTTTTCGAAGTTTGAGCCAGCAAAATTTGATTGACTAAGAATAAAGGCGTTGATTTCGAGCAAATGGCTGATGTATTGTTTGTGGGCAGCCAGTGCGGCAGCGTGGTTGCCTTGTTGCTCAAGCAGCGCCGACAACGTGGCGTTGCGATACATGTTGTAAATCGGGTCGTCGGGCTGCGGCGTTCGATTGAGAATCGCCATTGCAGCATCTTGCTTGCCGGCAGCCGACATGTGCCCAGCCATGCTCAGCAAAACATTTGGAGGAACGTCGGCAGCATTGCTCAACGTTTGCAACGCCGACGATTTCGCCTCGTTGTCGCCAAATAGCAGATTATAGGTTTGTGCATAGGCATAAAATGGCGCTTCAAGCTCGGGATGCTTGGCAACGATGTCTTTGCTCTTGGCGTAGAGCATGCCATATTGGATGCTGTCGCTATTGACAAGCGCACCGTTCATGGCTCGGGTGAGGCACCGCATTGCTCGGTCGGGATGCCCGGTGAGTTGGTAATTCTTGGCTGCCAACTGGTTTGCAGTCACATATTCGGTGATGTTGTTCAGCCTATAGTGTTCGGAGCCTAAAGCCACATGCAGCCGCGCAATGGCGAGAGTGTCGGTGCAACCTTTGATATATATCTGCGCACGCCGAAACACAGCCATTGCTTGGGTGTGCAAGCCCATGTTTTGGCAAATGCGACCGTAATAGTAGTTCATGCGCAGGCGGTCGGTGTCGGTTCCGTGAAACAAATAATACGACGTTGCAGGACTGATAATGCTGTCGGATGCGATATCGATGCAGTTTTTGTCGAGGGCCATCGACATCAGCAGGGCATAGCGCGCCTTTGTTTCGTCGCTATGCAGCGCATCGGGGTTGATGGTTTTGAGAATGGCAAGCGCCGAATCGGGGCGCTGCTCAATTATCTGCTCGGCATGGCTCATTTGTTGCCATTCGGCGGAGAACTTGCTGCATCCGGCAAGGAGCAGCAACAAAACGGCACAGATTATGGGAACAAGGCGTTTTAAAAACAATTGCGATTTCATGTGTTTATTGACAGTATAATACATTAATAATATAGCAACCCCGAGCATTGGCAGCACAGAGCCGATGCAAGGCATGCATGCACAAAGGTAGCAATAATATTGCATATACGCGACACTGTGGCGGGGCAATGTTGGGGAATTCTACGACGATGCGCCGTTAGTCGAACAGTTGGTGCAGGATGTCGGGCGTGCGCAGCGTGCCCATAGTGTTGTTGTGAATGCGAAAGTAAGTGAGCATGATGTCGAGAATTTCGCTGCGCTGCTCGCGCGAGTAGCGGAACAGGTGCATATTGGCAAAACTCATGCGCGAAAGCAGATAGAGCGCGCGAGCCTGAACCGGAGCAAGGCGGTGACTGGTGGCAGGAACGAACCTCGTGAACACGCCCTCTTGCATATCGAACCAAGCGCCGTCGGTGTAACTCTCAGTGTCGGGCTGAATGCCAATAAAAGGCCCCAGGTTGTAGACAAAACAGATGTGGAAGTTGGCAATGCCCTGACCAATGGAGTTGAGCAGCACAACCGATTGGCTGATGTAGCGAAACAGCGACTCGTTACATTCGCTTTCTTGAATGACGTGCGACAGGAACTCGCTGATGAACATTGCCACGGCACTGCGCACCGGGTCGCCATAGATGCGCGTGAGCGGTTGCAGCACCCTCACATCGCGAAACGAATAGATGTCCTTGCCCGGCACGATGCGCGCTTCAAGTTCGACAACCGACAGCGGCATGAACGCGGCATTGCGCAGCCGTGCGCCGCGGGTGCTGCCTTGCGGCAACAAAAAAGCCATGCGCCCGCGCCGGTCGGTGTAGACGTGGGCAATGGAATTCTTGTCGGAATACTTCATCACATTCAGCACTATGCACTGCAGTTTTTCGTACATTTGGCGAGGCTCTAATTACAAGGGATGTTGAAACCGCATTTTCACTCAATTTACCCCACTAAGTTACTAAAATTGGCACTGAAAACAGCCTTTTTTCAATAAAAACATGCCAAAATCACGAAAAATCGCCCCGAAATTTGTGTGAATGAGAAATAGTTCCTATATTTGCACTCGCTTTCGGGCAACGCGCCCAAAGATGGCCCATTCGTCTATCGGCTAGGACGCAAGATTTTCATTCTTGAAAGAGCAGTTCGATTCTGCTATGGGCTACAAATTAAAAAATTAGCAAACAAATAACAAACAGGTTTTTTAGAAATGGCAAACCATAAATCATCAGAAAAGAGAATCCGTCAAGCAGCTGCAAGACGTCTTCGTAACCGCTACTATGCAAAAACAGCACGCAACGCTGTTCGCAAACTTCGCAAGGCTACCGACAAGGCTGCTGCTGCAGAAGATTACAAGAAAGTGGCTGCTATGCTCGACAAGTTGGCTCGCAAGGGCGTTATCTCGAAGAACAAGGCTGCTAACTTGAAGTCGAAGCTCGCAAAGGGCGTTAACAAGATTGCTGCCTAAGAGTAATCCGCGTTAATTTCGCACTTGCCACTTGGCGGGTGCCTACATAGATGGCCCATTCGTCTATCGGCTAGGACGCAAGATTTTCATTCTTGAAAGAGCAGTTCGATTCTGCTATGGGCTACCTGAAGCGTTAAGTGAATAACTTGACGCTTTTTTGCATATAGCCACAAGCCGTGCAGCCACACCACGGCGCAATGCCCGGCGCAGCAACATAGCAATGCACGCAGAACGTGCAGCAATAAAATGTCAGTCTTTTTTCAGATTTTTGCCTTTGTGAGGAATGTGAAAGTGCATCTTGTCGAACTCATGACGCAAATTGAAGTTGAACGGAAGCAGCGAGATAATCGACGATGCCAAAGCGCAAATCATCAACACATAACTGATGTTGAACCCGATGCCGATGCCGGCATAGCGATACACGTCGGGCATCTGAATGAGCACAAAGTGCTTGGCAGCGATGTAGAACGACAAGCCCAACGCTATCATCACAGCCACGCCCGCTCCCCAATAGCGGTGCTTCAGGCAATTTAGCGCAATAGCACCGAAACAACTCACAAATGGCAGCAAGGCAAACAGTTGCTTAAGCAAGTCGTCCGACTCACTGATAGTGTAGGATGAATATGAAAAACCTGTGATTCCTCCGGCAAACTCTATGTTGAACAGCGGCAGGAACACATACACAATGAGTGCAGCCACCAGCAATATGTTAGTTATTATCTTCATGACAGTGAACGGGGTTTTATTCTGTTTCATGCGCCAAGCCAAGAGCAAGCAAGCCTACACGGCACGGCTTCATTTCACGAAGTTAGCAATTTAATACCTATTTCGCAACTTGTGCCCGCTTTTTATGCTTTTTTCACGCAATCTAAATACGCTCAAAATCTATAGTTCAGACCACAATGTGTTAAAAAAAATAAAAATATTTTTGAACATTCAAAAAATTTCGCTATTTTTATAAAAATTAATCATAATCGCCATGAAATATGAAATATAAACTGTTATTTTTATTATCGCTATGGCTATTGTGACAACAGGTTATATAA
This sequence comes from Muribaculaceae bacterium, assembly GCA_051878455.1. Classification (GTDB taxonomy): domain Bacteria; phylum Bacteroidota; class Bacteroidia; order Bacteroidales; family Muribaculaceae; genus SFTJ01. Next base: position 29,530 of record JBJEKD010000028.1, on the reverse strand, counting down.
TGTATCATATACAAATTTTGAGTTTATTGAAGATGGAACAATAGTAAGTGAATATAATAGTGTTGTTTATTCACCATATTGGGCGTGTGGTGATGTTACATATAATATTGTTAAGGATGTGTTTTACAACACAAGTGAAAACAAATAAATTTTTTTAATATGAAAAGCGTAAAAATAGCTACAATGATGCTGCTGGCAATGGTGTTGCCGGCGTGCTCCGACAGTGATGATGGCGATGGCGAAAACAATCTGCAGCCTCGCGTTGAAATCACACTCACACGAAGCGAGAGTGTGACCATGACCAAGCAAAACAATCTTGGCTTTAAGATGCTGAGGACCGTGATGGACAACAGCACAAACACCAATGTTGCAATTTCGCCCTACAGTATGTCGCAAACACTTGCAATGCTTGCTAATGGTGCAAAAGGCGAAGTGCTCAACGAGATTGTTGCTTTGCTCAGTGATGCCGGCACATCCATCGACGAAATCAATGGGTACTACAAGAAACTCAACGAAGGATTTGCCAAAACCGACAAGACCACAAAAATTGAAATGGTGAACGGATTGTGGGCAGCCAAAGACATTCAGTTCGTTCCGGATTTTGAAAAGGTTAATTCAACCTATTATGGCGCAATAGTGCAATCGTTCGACCGCTATGGCGACGTGGTGAGCTATTACAAGAAGAACATGAGTGAGAATATTTCGTCGGCTGTTGCCGAGGCTTTGAAAAACATGACAGATGAGTATGTCAAAGATTTTTCATTGAACAACACCACATATTTCAAAGGCATTTGGAAGAATAAATTCAATGTTGAAAACACCTCGTCGCAGCCTTTCTATGGCGAAAACGGCGCAGGAGTTGCCAAAATGATGTCGAGAAGTCTGAGATGCCCGTTGTATGTGGGCAAATGCAGCGAAGCCGTTCAACTCGACTATGGCAACGGCGCTTTTTCGATGATGGTGGTGCTGCCTAATGAGGATTCGTCAATCAACGAGGCATTAAACGAACTTTGCGAAGGCGGCTTCAGCCCAATGACCTGCAACGACAATGTGTTTGTGCAATTAAAATTGCCGCGCTTTGGCTATGAGGACAACTTTAATATGCTTGACGTGCTCACTACATTGGGAATTAAGCATCTGAAGACAGGTAATTACACCGGCATAACCGGCAATGCTGCCGTTGTTGACGGTGTAAACCAATATATGAAAGTTACTGTCGACGAAGAAGGCACGGTGGTAAAGACGTCGACAACGATTGGCGGCATTACTGATGTGTCGCCAGATAAGCAATTTGAAGTTAACCGCCCGTTCATTTGGGTGATTAAAGAAAACACCACCGGCGCCATCCTGTTTGCAGGAAAGCAAGGCACTGTATAAAAAAAGCACCGCTTTTTTTCAAAAAAATATCAGAGAACTATATCAAGGCTGTGTGACGAATCGCCACACAGCCTTTTAATATCAGTCATGCCACAACCGTGAGCGAAAAGGGCAACCACAACCGTGAGCAAAAAGCAATGCTGCGCCCACAAAAAAATGCGCGGTTGTTGTCACAACACCCACGCATTCGCTATTAATAGAGTCTATAAAATAAATAATTTGCAAAACATAATGAGTTAAAGTAGTGTTTGTGCAAAAAAGAGATAATCATTCATTGTTGTTAGATGCAATTTGTTCTGGATTTCCTTTACTTTTCTGCAAATATCGATAAAAAAAGCCGTAAACCATTGTTCGGTAATTCCACAAAACTTGTCAAAAATCACAATTATTTGCCAAATATCACATTCCGACTAATTTAATGGCCATTTTAACCAACGAAAGTGAAGTGAATTGGTTATCTTTGTAGCGATGGAATAAATAATGTATTTGCAAGCAGTAACTCATTGGTTATGGACGAAAAAATTCAAGTTAACGAAACAGATTTTGATGTTGTATTGTCGACACGCGACATAATGGTGATTCGCAACATTCGCAATCTTGGCAAGGCAAAGAATGTTGATTCGCGTCGCACACTCACATTTTTGTTTGTCACAAAAGGCAAAATAAAGATGGAGATGAACAAGATGAACATTGTGGGCAAGCGCCACGACATGATTGTTTGTCCGCCCAATCTGATATTAAGCAAAAGCAAAACCACCCAGAACTTCGAGGGCAAAGCAATAATGCTGTCGAACGACTTTCTGCTGAAGATAATCAGCAACGAGCGCATCAAGTGGTCGAAGATATTCAATCACCGCATCTCACCGCTCATTCACATCGACGACGACTTTATGCACCTGCTTGAACAATATGAAAAAGTGCTGCTCAAACGCGTGAATATGGAATATCGCGGCCACATGTTTGAGGCGGTGGTTACTCACCTCACGCTTGCATTCCTTGCCGAACTGTCGTGCTACGCCGAAAAAGAGGGGCTGGAGAACAACGACTCTACGATGCCGGTGCGCCAATGCGACGTGCTGTTCAAGAAACTCATCACAATGGTGAACAACAACATCTCATCCAACGCCACCCCCAACCGCTCTATTCAGTTCTATGCCACCGAACTGAACGTAACGCCAAAATATCTCACCCATGTGTGCAAATTGTGCAGCGGACAAACCGCCAAAGAACTTATCGACAGCATCCTCATCAACCGAATTGAGTATCTGCTGCTGCGTTCCGACCTCTCGGTGAAAGAGATTGCCATGCAGTTGGGATTTCCCGACGTGTCGAACTTCGGCAGATATGTGAAGTCGAAGTTGGGCGTTTCGCCTCGTGCCATTCGCGCCAAAGCCGGCAAATAATGCCATTTTGTAAAGCCGGTTTGTACTTTTTAAGTTTGGGTGCAAGCAATATTAGCAAGTAATTTAGTAACTTTGTAAGCGTTAACAGCGATTTTAATGAGGGGTTGCGCGCCAAACGCAGCCTCGCAACTTGCGTGTAGCGTGAAACAGATTTATATTTTTGCACTTACCATATTGATGATAATCGCAGTGAGTGGCGCAACATTTGCCACCCACGCAAAAAAACGCACCCCCAAAGCAACCATCCACGGCATTGACATTTCACGCCATAATGGGAAAATCGATTGGGAAAAGGTGAAAAAAAATCATCCCGAAATCAAGTTTGTCTACATCAAAGCCACCGAAGGAGCCACCTGGGTTGACTCAAACTACAAACAAAATTTCAAAAACGCCCGCAAGAAAGGGCTGAAAGTGGGCAGTTATCACTTTTTCAACTATCGCGTTAGCGCACGCGAGCAATTCAACAACTTTATTGCCACCATCAACATCAACAATCAAGACCTCATCCCGATGGTCGACTTTGAAAAATACGGCTCGGAAAAGAACGCTCGCAATGCAGTGGCTTCGCTGAAAGAGTTCTGCCAACTGGTGAAAGACCATTTTGGAGTGTCGCCGATGATTTACACCAACGAGCGCATCTACAACCAACATCTCTGGAAAGATTTCAAGAAATATCATCTGTTTATAGCCAACTACAAGGAGCGCAGTCCGCAGTTAAAGGACGATGCTCGCTACACCATTTGGCAATTCAGCGAACGCGGACGAATAGCGGGAATTAAAGAGAATGTCGACCTCAACCGCTTTCACCCCGACTTTTCGCTCAACCACATAACCTATTCAAAAAAGAAGCAAACAAAGAAATGAGGCATATAGCATTATTCATATTGTTTTCGATGGTTGCTGCCGTGGCGACATCGCAAATACCCCACATTGAAGACCGCGGCATCGAGCCTGGCGACGCAAAAGGGCTTGCCGACACCTACGACGGCATCGACGTGTCGAAATATCAGGGCGATATCGACTGGGAAGCAATCGCCCGCAACAAGAACATCAAATTTGCCTACATCAAAGCCACCGAAGGCGCCACCTATGTCGACCCGCGTTTTGAAGAAAACATTAGCCAAGCACTTAAACACGGCGTGAAAGTGGGATGCTACCACTTTTTCCGCACCACATCCACCGTTGCCGACCAGTTTGAAAACATGAAGCAATATGTGCGACGCGACGAGCAGAGTTTAGTGCCAATGATTGACGTTGAATCGATGGGCAAATGGAATCAGCAGCAACTTGTTGATAGCCTGCACGCCTTTGCCGTAATGATTTACGAGCACTACAAAGTGGCGCCAATCATCTACACTTATGTGAATTTCTACAACCGCCACCTCTCGGGTCGCTTCACCAACTATCCTCTGTTCATAGCACGCTACACCGAAACCGAGCCCGAACTGAACGACGGCACAAAATATGTGATTTGGCAATACACCGAGCGCGGCAGGGTGAACGGCATTAAAGGCAACGTCGACCTGAGCCGCTTCGGCAACGGCTATTCGGTGCACGACATATCCATCAAGAGCCAGCACATTGTGGGCACCACAGGACTCGACATCAAGCCGGAAGATTTGGTGCTCGACGGCTCGGAAATCAAAGCCATCACGCCAAGCAAATTCAAAACCACCATATCAAAAGAGCGCGAGGAGGATTTGCTCAAACTGAAGCGCCAACAAGCCGAAGAGGAGAAACGCTTGCGCAAAGAGCGTGAAAAACAAGCCAAAAAGCAGGCTAAAGAAGCCGCCAAGCGTGCCGAGGAAGAGGCAAAGGCTCGACGTCTGGCTGCCGAACGAGGCGAAACGCTCGAGGCTGCCGACAGCGTAGCCGCACAAGGCAACACGCTGCTGCAACGCCCCGACGGCAAGACGGTAACAACAAGAAAATCGGCTTCGGAAACAACCACCGACAAGACGATACGCTACTCAACGCGTAAACGCACCGAATAACAACTAAAAGAAAACGGACCACTACACATACAAAACAAAAAAACTTACACTTATGGCAGAAATACGAAACCTACTATTCGACCTCGGCGGCGTGATTGTCGACATCAACCGCGACCGTTGCGTGAAGGCTTACACCGAAGCCGGCATGCCTAACGCCAACCAACTGTTGGGCGTGTATAAGCAAAGCGGCATTTTCCTTGCACTCGAGGAGGGCAAAGTGACTCCGCAAGAGTTCCGCAACGAAATACGCAAGCACTTCACTTGCGAGGTGAGCGACGACACCATCGACTGGTGTTTCAAGCAGTTTCTGCTTGGTATTCCGTTGCCACGCCTGCGCGCCCTGGAGCAACTGAAACAACGCTATCGCATCTACATACTTTCAAACACCAATGCCATAATGTTTGAAAGCATAATCAAGCAATACTTCGAAAGCGACGGGCACAACATCGACTATTATGCCGACGGCGTGGTGGTTTCCTACGAGGAATTATGCTGCAAGCCCGATGCCCGAATCTTCAACCGTTGCGTTGAGAAGTTCGACATCAAACCCGAAGAAACATTGTTTTTCGACGACGGACAAGGCAACTGCGACGCTGCCGCCAAACTGGGCTTCAACACCTATTGCGTGAACCCCGGCACCGAGTTCTACGATTATTTCAACAACAAATAAAAGGCGCGTCGACTTGCGTTGCCGCTTTCGACGCTGAATTGTTACACTGCAATAAAATCACGATGAAGATAATCAATCATCCACAACAATGTGCTCCGATGGCTGTTGCTGCCACGATTGGGATGTTCGACGGATTTCACCTCGGACATCGCACGCTTGTCGACTCGCTGAAGCGCGAGGCCGACAAACGAGGCTTGCAAACTGCCGTAGTCACTTTTCGCGACCACCCGCAAAACGTGCTGCGCAATGCCGGACAAAAGTGGATTTGCACCCTCGACGACCGCATACGCTGCATAGCCGACCAGGGCGTTGACTATCTCATCTTGATGGATTTCACGCCCGAACTGGCTGCGCTCGATTCCACGGCGTTCATGGCGTTGCTGCGCCACCACTATGGGCTGAAGGCTTTGGTGGTGGGATTTAACCACCGCTTCGGGCACAACCGCGACGAGTGCTTCAACGATTATCGTGTCAACGGCGCACGGCTTGGCGTTGAAGTGGTGCAGGCTGCCGAATACTCTGGTGAATATGCTCCGGTGAGTTCGTCAATCTTGCGCCGATATATTGCCGAAGGCGATGTGCATGCAGCCATGCTGCGCCTGCATCATCCGTTTTGCCTGTCGGGCACGGTGGTGCATGGCTTAAAAAATGGCAGGAAAATAGGCTTCCCCACAGCAAACGTGGGCAACTACTCGCCGCAGGTGATTATGCCCTGCAACGGCGTCTACGTCGCCTATGCAAGCATCGACGGCGGAGAATGGTTGCCCTCGATGGCTAACATTGGCACACGCCCCACCGTGATGTCGGAGGGCGAAATCAGCGTGGAAGTGAACATCTTCGATTTCGACGAGGACATCTACGACCGCCAATTCACGGTGTATTTTGTGAAACGCCTGCGCAATGAAGTGCATTATGCCTCGCTCGATGCACTCAAGCAGCAACTTGCTGCCGACCGCGAAGCATCACGCCGTTATTTCCTTGAACAGGGAATATTAAACTCAAAAATCTAAATATATGGAAATCATTAATTTTGCCGACCACAATTCGCTTGTGGGTCAGTTTTTGAAAGAGATGCGCGACGTGAACACTCAAGGCAACCGCCTGCTGTTCCGCAACAACATTCATCGCATTGGCCAGATTATGGCTTACGAAATCTCGAAGCGCCTCACTTATGAACCGGTGAAAACCACCACTTGTCTTGGCGTGGCTGATGAGTTTGCGTTAGCCGACGGCGTGGTTATTGCCACCATTCTGCGCGCCGGACTGCCGCTGCACGAGGGTTTCCTCTCGTATTTCGACAAGGCTGAAAACGCATTTGTGTCGGCTTATCGCAAATATCGCGACGGTTCCGACGAATTCGACATCAACATCGAATATATCGCTTCGCCGAGCATCGAGGGCAAAGTGCTGCTGCTCGTCGACCCTATGCTTGCCACAGGCGCATCGATGGAACTGGCTTACAAGGCACTCCTCACAAAGGGCACGCCCAAGCATGTTCACATTGCCTCGGTGATTGCCTCAAAACCTGCCGTTGAATATGTTAAGGCTCATTTCGCTGCCGAAAGCACCACTGTATGGGTGGGTGCAATTGACCCGACATTGAACGCTCATTCCTACATTGTTCCCGGATTGGGCGACGCCGGCGATTTGGCTTACGGAGAAAAGGAGTGACCCCGCAATCTTGCAAAGGGCACACATTTGGTCAAGTGCTCTCGAGCGGACAGTTAATCAGATAGACGTGCTTGCGGGCACGCGAAATGGCAGTATATAGCCACCTGAAAAAATCGAGTTGCTCAAAAGCCTCGTCGGCAATATATCCCATGTCGATAAACACATTCTGCCACTGACCGCCCTGGGCTTTGTGGCACGTCACAGTGTAGGCATATTTAACCTGCAAGGCGTTGAAATAGGGATGCTTTTTCAATGCCTTGAAACGGGTGCTTTTGGTGCCCTCCAATTCGTCCATAACATCGCAGAAAAACCTCTCGCTTTGCGCACGCGACAGTGCCGGAGCGTCGCTCACCAAAGCATCAAGCACAATTTTCACATCCATTTCCAAGTGATTATGGTCGGGGAACTCCACCGTTACGTTGGCAAAACGCAAGCCGTAGCGTGTTTCCACCTCGCCTCTCACCCTCACCACGCGCATCACATCGCCGTTGGCAATGAAGTCGATTTCGTTGTAGTCCTCGCTCCAAAAATAGTTGTTTTTCGACACCAGAAGCATGTCGCCACTCACCAATTCGTCCTCGCGATAAAGAATTTGGTTGCGGATACCGAGGTTAAACATAGTGGCGCGCTTATTGCTGCGAGTCACCACAATGGTTTCGTTCAAACCGTCGCGCCCGTAGCAATCCGAAATTTCTTCAAGCAGAAACTCGCTCGATATCGATTGGATGTCGTCGTGGTCGGAGAAATGCAGCACCGGTTTTTGCAGCCGCTCATCAGCCATCATCTCGCGCAGGAGCGTGGCATTGTGCAATATGCCCGAGTGAGCCGATTGGCGGCGAGTGTCGGCAAGGAAGGCGTCAAACACCGTCAATCCATAACTTTGCAGCACCGCCTTGCTCAGCGCAGGGCTATCGGTCTGCCCCACTGGCGGCAACTGAGCGCGGTCGCCAATCAGCACCAAGCGACAGCCTTCGCCACTGTAAACGTAGTGTATCAAGTCGTCGAGCAACCTACCGGTGCCGAAAAAAGAGTTGTCGCCCGGAGTGTTTGAAATCATCGAAGCCTCATCCACGATGAAAAGCATGTTGGTGTGACGATTATCGGCAATGCCGAATCCCTCGGTGCCATAAGCCTTTTGACGATATATTTTGCGATGAATGGTGTATGCTGTGTGATGCGAATATTCGGTGAACACCTTTGCTGCACGGCCTGTGGGTGCAAGCAACAGGCTCTTTACATTGTGCTCCGTGAGCGTTTGCACAATCGCGCCGGTAATCGACGTCTTACCCGTTCCTGCATATCCTCCGAGCAAAAACACCGCATCGCTGCAATTACTGAAAAGAAACCGTCCGAACTGCGCAATGAGCATAATCTGGTCATCGTTGGGTTCGTAAGGCAAATTGTTCATCACCTCCACGGCGAAACGCTCAACAGCGCCGTCGCGAGGGTCATGATTGTGGTCGGTGGGTGTCATAGTATCGGCATAAATAGGTTAATCATCACGAACGAGAAGGCAAGAGCGGCTAACAATCAGAAGCCCCAAGCCATATTGTCGACCCAAAGCACCATGCCCACGGTGCCAGTGTAAGCCACACCGCAACCCGACGATGCCATCACAAGCACATGTGTTGGAGTGGCGTCGGCAGAGTCCCAAGCCTCTTCAATCACCTTCACCATCTTGCCCTTGCTGTTGCGGGCATAATAAACCACTTCGTCGTTGAGAAGCGCCATATATGGCTTGTAGTACGATGTGCCGGTGATGTCGCCATAGTGGATGGTCATCTTATGCCCATTCACCCATCCGCTTGTGGTTTTGCCAAAGCGTTCACGGGCAGTGCCCACTCGTGCCGCATGAATGTTGCCCTTCGAGTCTTCCCATCGGCGTTGCAACAGCACATACACCTCGGCATAGTCCTGACCGGTGAGTGTCTTTTTCTTGCCAAAACCGCTGCTGTAAATCCTCGTGCCGTTTTCGGGCACATACACCTTGTAGTCGAACGACAAATATTTGGGCCTTCGGGTGAACGGCACGCCCATCTCCATTTTGCTGTAAGGGCTTTTGCTGCTGGTGATTGGTTCCATCACCTGCCCCAGAAAGATGCTGCCGCTCACAAGCACGTCCATGTTTATCATGCCCATAGCCTTGACATGCTCAAATATGGTGCTCATCTTCACGCACTTATCGCTGCCGTTGCGCACATCGGGCACAACAGCGTTGCTGCATTTGGTGATGCCCATCACCTTGCAATATACATTCGAGGTAGCCCACGGCGAGCCGCCCATATTCACATAGGCTTTGGCGCCGTTGATGGTTTGTGTTGGGCCTATTTCATACACTTGCTTGGTGTTGCCGCCAAGCACGCTCGACTCTTTGATGTTGCGCGTAATCCACGAATTGAAATCGCCGTATTTAATTATTTCGTCGGCGTGCACATAATCGCTTGTCAATGCAACCAGCGCCACCAAAACAGCAAGTATTATTCTTTTTACAGTAGCCATAATTCTCCAACTATTTAGTATCATTCAATTTGCAAAATTATTGAAAATCTCGCATATTCATATTAACGCATAAAACAAAAAAGTGTTCAAAATCACCCTATACTTATACAAATTAACTTCAACAAGCCCATGCTCCTAAACGCAACACGCATCGCCCACGATGCGTAATAGCCACACTAAGTGGCAATTATGCCAATTAATCACCAATCATCGCCATTTAAATTCTCTACAAGTGCTTTTTACCGACAAATAGACGAACTTTCCGATTATTTTGTTAACTTTGTGTTTTACAACAACACCAAAAACGACCTTCAACAACATGAACATAACAACATTTCCCTCGATACACGATTTCAATATGCTGCTTGCAGCAATGGCAATAATTGCTGTGGTGGTGTTTGTGGCACTCCATTTTGTAAATGCTGGCTATGGCATGATGTACACAAAAAAATGGGGTCTGAGCGTTGACAACCGTTTGGGGTGGATGCTGATGGAACTGCCCACGGTGATTGTGATGTCGCTGCTGTGGTGGACATCGTCGCGCACATTCGACATTGTGCCGTTCATCTTTTTCTTCCTGTTTCAGTTCCACTATGTTCAGCGCACGTTTGTATTCCCCTTCCTGATGCGCGGACGCAACCGCATGCCGCTGTTAATCATTCTGTTCGGATGGATTTTCAATATGGCAAATGCCTATATTCAAGGGGCGTGGATTTTCCACATCTCGCCTGCCGGCACCTACACCGTCGATTGGCTCTACACGCCGCAATTCATCATTGGTCTGGTGATATTCTTCATCGGATTGGTGATTAACCTCAACAGCGACTACATTATCCGCCACCTGCGCAAACCGGGCGACACTCGCCACTACATTCCTCACGGTGGCATGTATCGCTATGTGTCGTCGGCAAACTATTTTGGCGAACTGCTTGAATGGGTGGGATTTGCCGTATTCACATGGTCGGCTGCCGGTGCTGTGTTTGCGCTTTGGACTTTTGCCAATCTGGCTCCGCGTGCCGCAAAAATACACAAGCGCTACGAGCAGGAGTTTGGCGACGACTTTCGCCGTCTTAAACTCAAACGAATTATTCCGTTCATCTATTGATTTCCTAACCAAATTTCATCATTACCGATTATGGACAATTCAACCCCAAAATATCCCGACTCGCTGCTGTTCACGCCTGTAACCATCGGACCCGTCACCCTGCGCAACCGCACCATTCGTTCGGCTGCGTTCGAGGATATGTGCCCTAATAACAGTCCGAGCAAGCAACTCCACGACTACCACATGAGCGTGGCTGAAGGCGGCATTGGCATGACCACTATTGCCTATGCGGCTGTAACCCGCAGCGGCCTGTCGTTTGAAAAGCAACTGTGGCTGCGCCCCGAAATTGTGGGCGAATTGCGCAGCCTCACCGACGACATCCACAGCACCGGCGCTAAGGCTTCGATTCAACTCGGGCACTGCGGCAACATGTCGCATCCGCGAACTGCCGGACAAATACCCATCTCGGCAAGCACCGGCTTCAACCTATATTCGCCAACCATTGTGCGCGGCATGCGCGACGACGAAATCAGGCAGATGGCGGTGGAGTTTGGCAACGCCGTGCGCCTTGCAAAAGACTCGGGATTCGACTGCGTGGAAATTCATGCCGGACACGGCTACCTAATCAGCCAATTCCTGTCGCCATACACCAACCATCGGCGCGACCGCTGGGGTGGCGACCTCGACCATCGAATGGACTTTATGCGCCTCTGCATTGATGAGGTGATGAAAGCCGCCAACGGCGAAGTGGCTGTGGTGGTGAAAACCAATATGCGCGACGGCTTCCGAAGCGGCAACGATTTGCCCGAAGGCATCATCATTGCCCAAGAACTCGAACGGCTGGGTGTTGACGCACTGGTGCTTAGCGGCGGATTCGTGAGCAAAGCCCCAATGTATGTGATGCGCGGTTCGATGCCTATTCAAACCATGACGCACTACATGGACTGCTGGTGGCTGAAATATGGCGTGCGCTACGGGGGCGGTCAACTGATGATAAAGAACGAACCTTACAAGGACCTCTACTTCCTTGACGATGCGCTCGAAGTGCGCCGAAACGTGAAGTTGCCTCTCATCTATGTGGGCGGTTGCGTGTCGCGCTCGGGAATCGAGCAGGTGCTGCACAGCGGATTTCATGCCGTGCAGATGGCTCGCGCATTGGTCAACGAGCCCGACTTCGTAAACCGCATGGCGCAAGGCGAGGAACGCTGCGGATGCGACCACACCAACTATTGCATTGCTCGAATGTATTCAATCGACATGAAATGCCATCAGCATTGCACCGATTTGCCTAACAACATAGTGAAAGAAATCGAAAAAATAAAGCGTAGAAATGCCCAATAATCAGGCTGTAATATTGCAAAGCGAAGTGGCTATGACTGCTCTCGTTACCGGTGCTTCAAGTGGCATCGGGCTGGAGTTCTGCCGTCAACTGGCTGCTATGGGCATCAACCTGCTTATGGTGAGCAACCAAATGCAGGAACTTGCCGCCGCACGCGACCATCTTGCAGCAAGATATCCCAACCAACGCTTTTGGGCTCACTATAAAGACCTCGCTCAACCCAATGCTGCCGAAGAAATCTACAACTATTGTGAGCAAAACGGCATAGTGGTTGACATCCTGATAAACAACGCCGGCATTTTTTCTTTCAAACTGCTTGCCGACACCACCACCGAACGCCTCAACCTGTTCATCGACCTGCACATGCGCACCGTCACCATGCTTTGCCACCGCTTTGGCAACGACATGAAGCAACGGGGCTCCGGCTATATCCTCAACATGTCGTCGATGTCGTGCTGGATGCCTATGCCCGGCATTGGAATGTATGCTGCCACAAAGGCTTACATCAGAGTGTTTTCGCGCACCCTTGCCCTCGAACTCAAAGAGTCGGGCGTAGGAGTTACCGTGGCTTGCCCGGGCGGCATCGCCACCGACCTTTTCGGGCTGCCTCGCAATCTGCAACGCTTGGGCGTGAAAGTGGGCGCGCTTGCCACTCCAGAGCGTTTCGTAAGAAATGCTCTGAACCGAATGTTTAATCGAAAAAAACAATATATTAACGGATTTATTAACCGTTTGGCAATCGTGTCGGTATCTCTCCTACCCGACCGTATTCGCCTGATTGTCAAACACAAAATGCTCGATAACAAATGAGTCAGGACAAACCTTTATTCATTGTCACAGGCGCCACCGGCGGTATCGGACGCGCCACGGCTGTTGCCCTTGCCCTCGAAGGCAAGGCGCTTGTGCTTGCTTGCCGTAATGTGAACACGGCTGCCATTTTCGCTCGCGAACTAATAGCCAAAACAGGCAACGAAGACATTTCGGTGCTCCGCCTCGACTTGGGTTCGTTTGCCAGTATTCGCACGTTTGTCAACGACGTGAAAACGCTCAACCGTCCGATAGCCGCAGTTGTTAATGTGGCTGGCGTGATGACTCGTCACAGCATGCTCACCGACGACGGCTTTGAACAGTCGGTGCAGGTGAACTTCCTCGGCACTGCTCTGCTGAACATTCTGCTGGCTCCTTTAATCGTTAAAGGCGGGCACATTGTGTTCACAACTTCGCTCACGCGCCTTGTGAGCCGTATTCCCGAGCAGTTCCCTCACGAAAGCAATTTCTCGCAACTCGGCACTTACGGTCGTAGCAAATTGGCGCTTACCCTCTTTGCAATTTATCTGACCACCGTGCTTAAAACTGCCAGAATTATTGTGGCTTGTGCCGACCCGGGCGTGGTGAACACCAACATGATTACCATGCACCGCTGGTTCGACCGAATTGCCGACCGCTTGTTCCGCCCGCTCATCAGCACTCCTGCCGAAGGTGCTCAAGCACTGCTCACGGCTTTGAACGCCACCGAATCGGGATTACTGTTCCACGGCGACGAAACACAACGGCTCGTAACCACAATGAAGGACAAAGACACTTTTGTGAACCTCCTCAACAACACCCTGCGCATAATCAACCGCGAAAAGAAGTAATCTTGTTTTCGCCACCGAATTAAGCATACAGCAATCGCCACCGGCTTTTATATTAATCGATGGCGATTGCTTTTTTATCTTGCCTGCGCCCCACGCGAACGCATCTATTCTCAAAAAACAGGTTATTCAACCACCATAACCGACAGCAATAACAATGCCCCTGCAAACACCACCATCATAAACACAATAATATTCACCGTCACTGTGAGCGCTATCGTCTTAAACAATGCTTTGCGCGTGTTCAACCCAAACATCTGCTTATAGTTCACCGTAAACAAAACCACATGCAACCATCCTGGCAGCAACGAAAAGGCTCTCAATTCCACCTTTCCGCCCATCAGCACCAGCACAATGCCCACTATCAGCATCTGGCAAAACATCAAAATCTGTGCAAAAAACATTTCGGTATAGTTCATTGCTTCACACTCTTTCGACTTGCGGAAAAAGGCCTTTGTGAACAAGGCGTACAACAAACTCAGCAAAAACAATCGCAGCACAAGCGTGCGACGCAGCACGTCGTTGACCACCTCGTTGAGTGTTTTGCCCTTAATCTTTTTCACCGACCTCATCAATGCCGACTCCTTGTCGATAGTCACTTTGTTGTGCTTTTTGCCCGACGAGATTGTATCCGATTCCGATTCGTCGTTTATCAGTTCTTCAATAGGCAGCCTGCTCCAAACGGCATCGGCTCTCTCGGTAGAGTCGATTTTAACTTCGCCGCCACTTTTCTCTAAGCCCGAAACGCCCACCCATTCAAGCATAACATCGGAAAACGATTCGTTGCCCCTTGCAAAATTCTCGCCCATGCGCATCGCTGCCATACTAAGTAGATAAAATGCACCAAGCACAAACAGCATCTTAATTGGCGGGAAATACGGTTGGCGGCGTCCCTTGATGTAATCTGAAATCATATATCCGGGACGCAAAATCAAGTGAAGCATTGTGCGCGGCATACTGCGATTGCCCAATCCCCACACGTCGAGCGTGCGCAGCAGCATTGAGCGTGCTGTGATGCGCGGAGTGTCGGCCTGCTGACCACACACCGGGCAATAACCGGCAGCAAAGGTTGTGCCGCAATTCTTGCATACAACCTCATCAAAACCGTCACGCTTATAGGAAAAAGGCGACTTCTGCCATGCTTTAAACCGCATTATTCTCGCCATTATGCGCTTTGTCACACGATAATGATACACTTTCACCAATCTGATAAATTGCATTATCGCGGCCCAGACTTTCTTTACTCCATCCATGTTTATTTGCAAAGGTTTGATTGAATCGGCAACATCAATGGTTGTTGTATCAAATTCCAAAACCCGTGTCGGTCCGTTTCAACTTCAGTTATATGAATGCAAATATATCTGTTTTCCGGCAAAGTTTAAAGACATCTCACTTAAATTCCTTAACATCGGCAATTTACAAGCCTTTCAAAGCACCAAATTATTGATTTGCGCCTAATGAAGTATTTGCCCACCTCTTTTGAAATATAGTTCAAATCTCACCACAAACGGGTATATAAAAAAATATCCTCTGCGTCACGCAGAAGATCTTCTTTCAGCCTTATAGATGGCTATATACATAAACCTTAAAACTAAACCTTTTTGAGATAAATCACGTCATCGTCACGACTTATGATTTCCTTAAAATCTAAATACCATAAAAACTTGATGCAAAGTTATAAGAAATATGTTATATAACATAATTTTTCAGCATTATTTTCTGTGATTTATGATATTTTAACAAATTAACAACCTGTTCTAAAGACATATTAACAAGAAATGGGGCGCATCGCAATGATACGCCCCGAATTATTAATCACTAATCGTTAAAGTTATAGCGATGAAAATAAATGTCAGCCCACGAAATCGCAAGCACATCAAATGCCAAAAGCAGCCTTCACACGCTCAACATAGTCGAGTTTCTCCCAGGTGAACAATTCCACTTCCACATCAATGCTCTTTGCACCGTTGTAACGCGAAGTGAAATGCTTAACCACTTTGCGAGGCTCGCGACCCATGTGACCGTAAGCAGCCGTTTCTTCGTAGATTGGAGCACGCAATTTCAAGCGTCGTTCAATGCCATAAGGCGTCATATCGAACAACTCGTTCAATCGGTTAGCAATCTCCTGGTCGCTCATGTTCACATGGCTGGTGCCGTAGGTGTTCACAAAGAAACTAACCGGACGAGACACGCCAATGGCATAAGCCACCTGCACAAGCATCTCATCGGCAACGCCGGCTGCCACAGCATTCTTGGCAACGTGGCGGGCTGCGTATGCAGCCGAGCGGTCAACCTTGCTGGGGTCCTTACCCGAGAACGCACCACCACCGTGAGCGCCGCGGCCACCGTAAGTGTCAACGATAATCTTGCGGCCAGTCAAACCGGTGTCGCCATTAGGACCACCAATCACAAACTTGCCGGTTGGGTTGACGTGATAAATAATCTTATCGTCGAAAAGAGCCTGAATGTCGGCAGGCAACGAAGCCTTAACTCTCGGCATAAGGATATATTTCACATCATAGAAAATGTTTTCAAGCATAATGTCGTCGGCACGCTTTTGTGCTTTGGCACTATCGTCAACAGGCGCAACAAACTCATCGTGCTGAGTGCTCACCACAATAGTGTGGATGCGCACCGGCTTGTGAGTTTCGCCATCATATTCCACAGTCACCTGGCTTTTAGAGTCAGGGCGCAGATAAGTCATCAACTTGCCCTCACGACGAATGGCAGCCAATTCCTCCAAGATGCGATGCGAAAGGTCGAGAGTGAGCGGCATCAGGTTTGGCGTTTCGTTCACGGCATAGCCAAACATCATACCCTGGTCGCCTGCGCCTTGCTCCTCAGCAGTGGCACGCACAACACCCTGATTGATGTCGCTACTCTGCTCATGTATGGCAGAAAGCACGCCGCACGAAGCCCCGTCGAACTTATATTCAGCCTTGTTGTAGCCAATGCGGTTAATCACTCCGCGAGTCACGTCCATAAGGTCGATATACGCCTCCGAGCGCACCTCGCCCGCAATCACCACCTGACCAGTGGTAACAAGAGTTTCAACAGCCACCTTCGAATCACGGTCGTAGGCAAGCAACTTGTCGAGAACTGCGTCAGAGATTTGGTCAGCAACCTTGTCAGGATGCCCCTCCGACACCGATTCAGATGTAAACAAATAATTCTTCATTTTTCCAATTTGTTTTAAAGTGGAAAAACGCTAAAAGTTAATAAGCAATCTGGATTATTGGGATATCAAGAATTGCAGTTTTAGCATTTTTTAGTGTGGTTGCAAGCAGCCAAATTTTTCCACAAGAGTTAATAAAATATGTTTTCGGACTGCAAAGTTACTGCTTTTGTCACACACACGCAATACCCACCCATAATTTTATATCTATTTCCCCCCAAATTTCACCCACAACACCTCTCCCACTCCCCCAAGGAGAGATTACTTTGAGATGTAGTTAGCGGAGAAGAATGACGGCGAGGTGTAGGGAACAAGGCTAAGCGTGTATCTATTTTGGGGGATGTTCAATCGGGATTGGAATATATTTCTGTCAGAATACGAGTTTTAGTGACAGGAGTTTTTCGGAGGGTGTTATGTGTGGCGATAACAGGATGTTTTTATTGTATCGTTTGGGGAATAATGCTTTTGTGATGGTAGGATATAGCCAATAGGCTGCTTCTACACTCAATATGCCTATACCTGCGCCAGCAAGAACGTCAGTTAGCCAATGGCGATTGTTATACATGCGGAAAAATCCTGTGCCTGCTGCTACGGCATAGCCGGTAATCCCTATCCACGGCGAGACATTCCAATATTCGCGACGCAAAAGTTCTGCGCCCATAAACGCCGTAGCGGTATGACCCGACGGAAATGAATTACGGCTGCTTTCGTCTGGCCGCTCCACTTTAGTTGTCAATTTCAACGTGTTTACACTGATGCCCATCAGGGCATACGCCGTACCCAATAATATGGTTTGGTCGACAACATCATGCTTGCCTTTAATCCCAGCCAAATTCAAACCATAAACGGCTACCATGGGTGAATACTGCGCAAAGTCGTCGAAGGTTATTCGTCGGTCGATGTTCTCTTGCAGTTCATCTCTGATTTCACGATTCTGATATTTGAGCCAGTCGCTTTCAAGCCCAATCAAGCCCACTCCAATCAACGCCGCAGGTATGGCGAGTTGCACAATCCTGAATTTATAGGGATTGTCGGTTTCGGGCTTCATCGTTTCTACAACAGTTGAATCTTGAGGCAAAACCGTGTGAGGGTACGCCCTAAGAATCATTACCCACGGCAAAATGAATATTAACAAACCTTTCCTAACAGGCATAGCACAACAACATATAATTACAACATACTCTAATTTTTTCGCCTTGCCCGATGATGTGTAGGAAACTCTCAAAAAGGGTTTCCTACATGAGCAGGATGCCGTGTTTGCGACATTCCTCGGCTTGGTCGTCGGGCCAGATGCTTGCTTGCACTTCGCCGATGTGGGCTTTTTGCAGCAAATACATGCACAAACGGCTTTGACCGATGCCGCCGCCTATCGAATATGGCAGTTCGCCAGACATCAAGGCGCGGTGGAAATTCAGTTTCAGGCGTTCCTCACAGCCACGAGCCTTGAGTTGCGCCAGCAAACTTTCTTCGCTCACGCGAATGCCCATCGACGACAATTCAAACGGAATTTCAAGCACATTATCCCAAAGGATGAGGTCGCCGTTAAGTCCGCGGAAGCCTTCTTCGTTTTCCGAAATCCAATCGTCGTAGTCGGGAGCGCGGCCATCGTGCGGCTCTCCGTTGCTCAACGGATTGCCAATGCCTATAATGAACACGGCGCCATATTTTTTCGCAATCTTGGCCTCACGCTCTTTCACGCTGCAATCGGGATACATTTGCAAGAGTTCTTCGCTATGGATGAACACAATGTTTTCAGGCAGACGCGGAGTGATGTGCGGAAAATCCTCGTAAATTTTCCATTCGGTTTCGCGCACTGCACGATAAATTTTTTCAACAGTGGCTTTAAGATATGCCAGATTGCGGTCGCAGCGATTGATGCTCTGCTCCCAGTCCCATTGGTCGACGTAGAGCGAATGAATATTGTCGAGATTCTCAAAAGTGCGGATGGCATTCATGTCGGTGTAGATGCCATAACCGGGCGCGATGTCGTAAGCGCCAAGTTTCATACGCTTCCATTTGGCAAGCGAGTGCACCACCTCGGCACGGCTACCGTTCATGCACTCGATGTTGAACGCCACGGCGTGCTCCACACCGTTAAGGTCGTCGTTGATACCGGTGCCGCTAAGCACAAACAACGGAGCGGTTACGCGACGCAGATTCAATGCCACAGCCAACTTTGTTTGAAATGTGTCTTTTATCTTCTTGATTGCCACCTCTGTGGTTTCGGGCAGCAGTTTTTGCTTATACTTTTTTGGTACTATAAGTCCCATATCGTTATATAACTAATAGTTTGTATGTTTTTAAATTCTCGGCAAAGATAATACATTTTTCCACAATTTCATAATATCTACTATCAAAATGAAAAATCACAGGCGAATATCGGTCGCATTTTGCATTTTTATCACGTCCCAATGCGTTCATCTCGCCAATTAAACGAGAATATTAGTCTTCAGCCTTGCGTAATGCTTTCATATTCAACATAAAATTGCTACCTTTGCAGCCACGTTCGGCTGTTCTCACCGTAGAGGTTAGAGCCGGATGGTTAAGGCAATCACGATTTTTTAGTGTAAAAAAGATTAATTTTTCATGGATAGCATTTTCCAGACACTGAGCCAATCGCTCACCACAGTCACCGACTTTGTTTGTGGCTACCCGCTTTTCATCTGGCTGATTGGCGGCGGATTCTTTTTATTCCTCTATTCGGGGTTGGTGCCACTGCGCTACACGCGTCGCGCCATACGTTCGCTGCGCACCAAGCAGTCGGGCGAAGGTCAGATAAGCAGTTTTCAGGCATTAATGAGCGCAATCAGCAGCACTGTGGGCATGGGCAACATTGCCGGCGTGGCAATCGCAATAGCCATGGGCGGACCCGGAGCGATATTTTGGATGTGGGTGAGCGCGCTGTTTGGCATGGCAACGAAGTTTTTCGAAGGCACTCTTGCAATAATGTATAAAGGCAAAGACAACAAAGGCAACGTGCAAGGCGGACCAATGTATGTGCTCACCGAGGGCATCAGTCAAAGGCTCAAACCGCTTGCCAAGTTCTTCTGCATCTTTGCCATGGTTGGCTGCCTATGCGTGATGCAAGCCAACCAACTCACCGAATCGTTAATAACCGTAATCACCGACCCGCTGCTTCACCTCGAAAACACATGGCAACTGCGTGCCGTGATTGGAATAATCATGGTGATTCCCGTGGCAATTGTGATGCTGGGCGGAATTAAGCGTATCTCGCTAATTGCTACCAAGATAGTGCCTCTGATGGTGTCGCTCTACTTCTTACTCGTGGGCATCGTGATTATGATGAACATTCATTTGCTGCCGCAAGTGTTTGCCGACATCTTTAACGGCGCATTCAACCTTGACGCAGGCATCGGCGGTTTGGCTGGCATAGCCATAGTGGGCGCACGCCGCGCAATGTATGTCAACGAGGCTGGTGTGGGAACCGCTTCGCTGATGCACGGAGCCAGCAAGAATGCCGAACCCGTGCGCGAAGGGCTTGTGGCGATGCTCGGCCCTGCCATCGATTCAGGCTTGGTGTGCACGCTCACAGCAATTCCCATCCTCATGGCTCGCAACTATCTCGACGTGGAAGGCATAAAGGGTCTGTACATTGCGCTCGGTGCTTTTGGCACACTCATTCCGCACATCGGGCAATACCTGCTCATGGTGATTGTGTTCTTCTTCGCCTTTTCAACAATGTTTTCCTACAGTTACTACGGCACAAAGTGCACCGGGTATCTGTTTGGAGTTGAGAACAGCAAATACTACGAATATTTCTACCTGGCAATGATTGTGGTTTCGTGCATTGTAACGCTCGACACAGTGGTGGCGGTGATGGACCTTGCTTTTGCGCTGATGTCGATTCCAACAATGTTCTCGCTACTGAAATTGGCACCCGTAGTTCGCCGCGAAGCCAAGAGATATTTGGCAAAATAATCGATTAAATCGCCAAAAACTGCCTTTTGCGTCAGCGCAAAAGGCTAATTTTTCGGTTACGCATCTTCACAAACGAGGCAAAGGTTAATATCAAATCGCTGATGGCAATATCGGCATTGCCCACTTCGCTTTCGTAGAGCGCAGTGGAGTTGGTGCCCTGCTGATGCCTGCCCTGTAACGAGCCGTTCACTCCCGACACATATTCAAACAATTTCATCTGCAAATTTATCATCTCGTAGGCTCCCAGATTGTTGGCATTGCCCACAATCTGTTCAGGCTTGGCATCGCCGTCGCGTTCGGAGAAAGGCAACACGCCATCGGCTGAAGCCCACACCTTGCGTATGTCGCGCCAAGTAAAGCCTTCGGGCATCGAATCCACCGGAAACAAAAGCACACCTTTGGCTGAGGTTTTCATCATGTGGTTGAGCATAGTAATCAACCTGTTGACAAACTTCTGCTGACCAATAACGTCCTCCACCAGCGAGTGTATTTCGCCATCGATGAGCGGATACATCTTTATTGCAAACGGATGACTTCCATGACGATACTCGGAGCAATAATGGCACAGCAAATCGCCCATAGGCGAAAACCATCGGCAATGCCACTCTTTGGCAATATCCCAACGCGTTGCCACATCTTCATCTGCTTTCATTGCGCGTGCCTCATCGCTGTCGTAAGGCACCACCACAAGTTGAGCCTTGCTTCTGCAATGACAAACAAGCACCTCACGGCTCTCCAACGTCCACACCTCAATGGCTCGCCACTTGTTTCCGGATGCGTGCCAAAACTCGGTGCCCGACTGCCAATCTGTGCCAATAAGTGCGGTGAATTCGTCGGTTCGATGTTCCACATCGTTGGTGTAGAGCCTACGCACTGCCTCGGCATGGGCACGATTGCCTCGCGACACTTTCCGCAGCAAGTCGGCAAGACTCAGGTCGTGAAGTTGCCCCACAATTTCGTCGTCCCACGCACGGCAATCCGACATATTGTTCATGAAAAAGTGATTGAAATTCACATTGTCGACACGCAAGTTACTGCCAAACACGTCGCTTTCCACATCGATGCGTTGAACCACGCAACCCGAAATCAAGAACTCCTCAAGCGCACGGCTGTCAACCTCATCGAGCACACAGGATTTATACACTTTTTTAACGGTTTCATCGCATATTTCGCTCGTTTGTCGGTTTCTGTACCGTCCAATCACCGTTTTAATCATCTGTCTTATCAGGTTGTTGGTAATGGGTTGACAACCGCGATTGCACATGTTTTCGCCTTCGCTCACAGTGTTGCCAAGTTCATCCTGCATCAAATCGTCCCATTGGCGTCCATAGGTGAACGCCTTGTTTCGGTTTCGTGTGGCACGCATCTCACTGCCGTTTACCCACGCCTTATATGCAGTTTGGAGCACCTTCAAATCGTTGCCGCTTGCCATACTAATTTCGTCATTACTTATAATCTGCTTCATATCCATTTAATCGATGTTTTTTCTTCATAATCATTGTTTTTGCTCGATAAATTCGTGCCTGTTACGCAGCGAATGTGAAATGTGAATCCAAGCATAATCATGCTCGTTGATTGCCTGGTCAACCGGCAACTGCATTGCTTTGAGCAATCGCCACAATCTGATGTTTGCATCCCGGCACCCTGCGGTAACATCGACAGCTTCGCCTCGAAGATGCTGACTGCATTTCACTCCTCCCACAAGCGTGTTCAACAATCGGCACCGATAGCCGCTGTTAACATATATCGGTGCACCAAACGCTTCGCGCAACGGGTCGAGCACATTTTCAACCAACCTCGCAAGAGCCGCTTTGGCATCTGCCGATGGAGTGTTGTCGATTCCTCGCGCCTGAGCCGTTGCCGACGCCACAAGTTCGTTTTCACTGAAATATTTCATGTCTGCCTATTGTTTTATGTTCAACTTTTCAATTATCGACTTTATATCCACAGCGCCGCCTGCACTGAGCATTTTAATTGCTTTCAGCATCATCGACGCCGCATCGGTCATTTCGTTTTGAGTCTTTTCTTCGGCTTTTTCGAAGATACTTTTCACCTCGATGGCAGCAATGCCAATAGCGCCAATCACTGTGAAACACGGCAACAACGGCGCGTTCCAGCCACACGCCACCCTAACGTAGCTCATCAGCCCAATCTGCATGGCATCAACCACCGTGAGCGCCAACATCACATTATAGTATTGGCACAACTTACTCACCGTGCGGCGCAATGCCTCACTGCGACGTGCCTCGCCTCGGCGACGTGCTTTGCGCAGACCGCTCCAGAGGTCGGCAAGCGCAGCCACCAACACCAATCCGTATTCAAGCACCACGGTCATCCCCGCAAGTGCCAGCCTCATTGTTTCGTTTGTGTTTTCCATAGCATATCATTATTTTGATTTCGCAAAATTATCACCCTCCCAAACACGCCGTTCAATCAAAAAAACCTTTCGACCAAATGCTCACCTTTCCACAGCAATTCATTATCTTTGTACGAAACACTGAAAACAAACAGCCATTATGAAAAAATTAATTGCAATCCTACTCGTTTTGCTTCTTTTCCCGAGCAAATTGTTTGCCTCTGAACCGCAAAAAAGTGGCAAAATCTTCGATGAATGCGCTTTCAACACCGACATCCGCAACATGATGGACTCGCTGTGCATCGTAGGGGTGAGCCTTGCCGTGGTGAAGGATAATCAGATTGTCTACACCGGTGCTTTTGGGCACAAGGACCTTGCAACGCTCGAACCGCTCACCACTTCAAGCATGTTTCGCATAGCATCAATCTCAAAATCGTTTGTAGCCACGGCAATTATGACATTGGTCGACGAAGGCAAACTGACTCTCGATACCGACGCCTCGACGTTGCTCAACTTTCCGCTGCGCAACCCTGCCTACCCCGACGATAAAATCACAGTGGAAATGTTGCTGTCGCACACAAGCAGCATCAACGATAAAGAGGGCTACTACATCAGTTACGATTGCATCAACCCGGTGACAAACCCAAATTGGCGCAACTGTTACAACAGTTACGCGCCAGGCACAGCATACCATTATTGCAACCTCAACTTTAACTTGCTTGGCATCATCATCGAGAAAGTGAGCGGTGAACGCTTCGACCATTACGTTGAACGTCACATCCTCAATCCGCTCGACATTGAAGGAAGCGGATTCTGCGTTAATTCGGTTGACAGCACCAAATGCGCCACTTTGTATGCCTGGAACGGCAACACATTCGAAGCGCAACCGCAAGCCTATCGGCCAATCGACATCCTCGACCATTATCAAATGGAAGTCAACACCGTTAAATTCTCGCCTGCCGGGGGCATGAAAATTTCGGCTCCTAACCTTGCAAAGTATATGCTTATGCACATGAGTTACGGCAAAAGCCCCCTCAACGGCACACGCGTGATAAGCGAGAAAAGCGCAAAAACAATGCAAGCCGACCACACTCCAACCAAAGAACACTACGGCTTAGCGCTCGAAAAAACCGATGAATTCGTTAAGGAAGTGAACTTAACGGGTCACACTGGCGGCGCCTACGGCTTAACCAGCGCCATGTTCTTTTGCCCTGAAAAGCACTTCGGATTCGTGGTGATTTGCAACGGCTCGCGCAAAGGTCATGGCGTGCTTGTCACAACTCAAAGAATTATGTACCGACACTTTATAGAAAACCCTACTAAAAAATGATTGAAAACGAACGATTAATCCGCCATAACGCGGTAGTTGAGATGGCACATCAAATGATGATTGCCGCTCGCACTGCCCCAAAGGGCAAAGGCGTTGATTTGATTGAAATTGCTCTTGTTTCGCATCGCGCCGACCTTGAAACTCTTGCACAAGCCATGCGCAAACGCGCCGAGGAATCGGGCATGAAATTCCTGCTTCGCGATGCCGACAACATTCTTAGCGGCGAGGCAGTGATGCTTATAGGCACAAAAAGCGAACCGCTTTCGCTCAACTGCGGCCATTGCGGATTTGCCTCATGCGCGCAGAAGCCGACAACAGTGCCTTGCGCAATCAACTCGGTGGATGTGGGAATAGCCTTGGGTGCTGCATGCTCAAAGGCTGCCGACCTCCGATTAGACACCCGCGTGATGTTCTCTGCCGGATGGTGCAGCCAAACGCTCAACTGGTTGCCCGACTGCCACCAGATTCTTGCCATTGCAATCGGGGCGTCAAGCAAAAACCCGTTCTTCGACCGCAAGCCAAAGGAAGAAGCACAAAAACAATAATCAGCACATCAAGTTATGAAAAGAATAGTATTGACACTCTTTGCAGCGCTATCGTTTTTTGCCTCGTTTGCCCAAAAAGCCCGATTAATTCGCCACGAACGCTGCAAAATCGAGGGGTTAGCACCCCGTCCGGCAACAGGTGCAATCACCGGCTCGGGGTTTATGCTGCGCTGCGACACCATTTCGTTTCAGCAGCGTGAGCAGATGATTGTTGATGCCATTTTAGGCGGCAACGTGCCCGACTCGCTGCGCTATTTCCGAAAGATTGAATTTAACACACCAATCGTCGATTCCATCGCAGTTTTTCAGCAACCACACACTATTGAGTTGTGGGTCACTCACGATTATCTTGCCATCGGCACAAACGACGATTTTGTGCGTATGCCCATGGGGCCGATTGCTGCGCAACGCATAGCCGATGCTCTAAATTGCACGCTTCCAACTTCGTTTATTGTCGACCGCATCCACGACGTGAGCGAAGGTGCCATCGACATATTTCCGTTTCGTCCGTTAGGCGACCGCAACACACGTCCGATAGTGTTTCAAGACAGCAACAACGCCATCAACGCCCTTATGAAATCTCACGGCTACCACTACGGGCAGATGATTTCGGGGTTGAAAAAGGATATTGTAATTGCTACCCGACTATGGTCGGCACCTCGTTATCTCAACCATGTGGCAATCTACGGATGGTATCAGCCCGACGGCACTCGCATTCAGTCGACCTACGCCGGTCACGGAGTTGACTACGTTGACTACAGCCACGGCGTTCGCCTGATTTCGCGACGCGCCATAATCGACGGTAAAGAATGTGATGTGCGCGAAATCCTCGAAAATCCCGTCACTTTCCGCCTTCTTAGCGATGAAACCGCCCCCATTGTCCCTGCTTCCTACATCAATCCTGCCAAGCAATAGATTAGCATGGCTGCATAAATCCAAATAGCGCACCAAACATCCGATTTAATCGAACATTTTCGGCAATAACACTATCCTGCCGACAAAGTTTTAATGGATTAATAAAAACTGGAATAATCGTGCAATTTCCTCAATTTATGCGAAGAATGTGTGGTGTCGACAAGCCAAACACATTGCAAGACAAACACAATTTGGGCAATGTGCAACGGTTTTTGGAATGATTTTTATTAACTTTGCTATTGACTATGGACATTAAAATAACAGCCCCAGCGCGAGCAATAGCCGAAGTGGCACTGCCCGCATCGAAAAGTATCAGCAACCGTGCGCTGATACTCAATGCGTTATGCACCGAAAAAGCACAAATAAGCAACATTGCCAAATGCGACGACACCGATGCCATGGTGGCTGCCCTGCAAAGCACCGACAACGAAATAAACATCGGCGCTGCCGGCACAGCGATGCGCTTTCTCACAGCATATTTTGCCACCCGACAAGGTCGCACAGTGATTCTCGACGGCAGCGAACGCATGCGCCAACGCCCCATAGGTGTGTTGGTTGACGCCCTTCGCAGTTGTGGCGCACAAATCGACTATGTCGGCAACGAAGGCTTTCCACCGCTTCGCATCACAGGCACCCGGCTTTGCGCAAAAGCGGTTGAAATTCCCGGAAACGTAAGTTCGCAATACATCTCAGCCTTGCTGATGATTTCGCCGTTAATTGAAGGCTGCGCCACCCTGCGCCTCAGCGGCAACATCATTTCGCGACCTTACATCGACATGACGCTCGCTCTTATGGAGCAGTTCGGCGTGAAAGCCACACTAAACAACAACGAAATATCAATTCCGCAGAACGCAACTTATTCGGCGCGCAATTTTGTTGTTGAAAACGACTGGTCGGCGGCATCCTATTGGTTCCAGATGCAGGCACTCTTGCCACAATCGCGCATCTCACTCAAAGGGCTATTTGCCAACAGTCTGCAAGGCGACAGTGCCACCCAAAGGCTATTTGCCGTTTTTGGCGTTAACGCCAACCGCTGCGGAGCGTATCTCGACCTGCGCACCTCTCCCGTTGAACCCGATTTTATTGAAATGGACCTGCTTGGCAACCCCGATTTGGCACAAACCATTGTGGTGACCGCCTGTCTGCTCAACCGTCCGTTCCACATCACCGGGCTGCAAACGCTGAAAATCAAGGAAACCGACCGCATAGAAGCCCTGCGCTCGCAACTGCTTAAACTTGGCTATGTCATCACCGTTGAGCCCGACTACTCGCTACGCTGGGACGGCACCACTCAAGCGCCAACTCAACATCCCTCGATTGCCACCTTCAAAGACCACCGCATGGCAATGGCATTCGCCCCTGCTGCCATAAAATTTCCGGGCATAGTAATCGAAGATGCTGCCGTGGTGAGCAAGAGTTATCCCGATTATTGGCAACATCTTGCCCAATCAGGCTTTAAGATTGAAGAAGCATAAACAAATATGACAGGAGCATTAATCATACTCGCCGTGACAGTGATTGTGGGCATCATTCTTTATGCCTGCCACCGCATTAGCGCCAAGCCGGGCACCGATGAGGTAATTAACGAGCCTCGCCCCGAAGGCTGCTGCGGACAGCACGCCGTGTGTGAAAAAGACTCGCTGCTGCAAGGAATAAGCCACGACATTGTTTACTACGACGACCAGGAACTCGATGCCTTTCGCGGCACGTCTGCCGATGCCTACACCGAGGAGCAGATTGAGCAGTTCCGCGACGTGCTCTACACTCTGCAACGCGACGACATTGCCGGGTGGGCACGCAGCATTCAACTGCGAGGCATCACACTGCCCTCACCCATCCACGACGAACTGATTATGCTTGCTGCCGAGGCGCGCCAACAAAAAATTGCTCAATAAAAAACTTTTTCGACCGACGAAGTGTTACGGCTATGCAATGCCACCGATTTTTTGTATTTTTGCACCTCTATTTAACACATTAGCGCACAACAGATGGACATACTTAACTACACATTCTTTCAAAACGCACTGCTTGGAGTGCTGTTTGTGAGCCTCGCTTCAGCCATAATAGGCACCTATGTGGTGAGCAGGCGAATGGTGTTCATCACCGGAGGCATCACCCATGCCTGTTTTGGCGGACTCGGGTTTGGCTTTTTCCTCGGCATCAATCCCATTGCCGTGGCAGGTGTGTTTGCCGTGGCATCGGCAGCCGGCGTGGAATGGCTGTCGACCAAGCAAAATGTGCGCGAAGACTCGGCTATCGGCGTAATTTGGGCGCTCGGCATGGCGCTCGGCACAATCTTCCTGTTTCTGTCGCCCGGCTATGTGCCCGAACTCACATCGTTTCTGTTTGGCAACGTGCTCACCATCACCTACACCGACATTGCACTATTTGCCGTTTATTTTGCCATACTGCTTGTGTTTGTCACAGCATTCTATCATCCCATTGTGGCTTGCGCATTCGACCGCGATTTCGCTTCCACCCGCCGGCTTCCGGCTTCAGCCATCAACCTTGCCATGACCATTATGGTTGCCCTTTGCGTGGTGCTCACCATCCGGCTCATTGGAATCATGCTGCTGCTCTCGCTGCTCACAATGCCCCAGATGATAGCCGAACTATTCACCATACGCCTCAAAACCATGATGGTTATCTCGGCAATAGTGAGCCTCGCATGCTCCATTCTCGGGCTATTCTGCTCCTACTGGCTTGCCGTGCCTGCCTCTGCCACCATCGTGATTCTGCTCATCACCGCCTACGCCGTGGCACGCATCGCAAAATCGTTAAAAGCCTAAACCATACGCAAAAAACAAATGCGCCGCAACGGCTTAAACACCGATGTAGCGCACATTATCATTTTGCACGAGCGGCTATCTGCCAGCCCTTATGAATATTACAAATTAAACTTATATCCAACAGTAATCATAAACGCACTGCTGTTTGACGATTCGCCTTCAGCCGACAACGCATGAGTTACACCCCAGTTGTAACGGGCGTCAAGCTGAATGTTGCTGAACTCATAAGAGATGCCCACCGGAACTGACAGCACGAAGTTTTTCGACCAATCGCCCAAACCAGCTTCAACCGACACACCGCTTTCGCTCACCTTTGCCTTGTCGTTGATAAGAAAGCCCGGTTGCAAACCCAACTTTACTGCAAAACCCTTGGCAACATACACGTTAGCCAACAACGGAATATTGATGTAATCGAGTTTGATAGTGCCGGCATCGTCAACCTTGCAGCCCTGTTGTGAATAGAGCAAACCAGCCGATAAACCAACAGTATTGGTTGCCTGATACTCCAATTCGGTGCCAATCACCAAACCTACGCGCGCTGAGCAATCCTCGGAATTCGACATAAAACCAAGATTCATACCAACAGTCGGGCGAATACTCCATTGACCCACTTCACTCTGTGCCTTTGCCGACACAAAAGCAAGCACTAAACTTGCAACAATTAAAAACTTTTTCATTTCAATCTTCTTATTTTGTTAATAATTACGTGTTATATTTTTGCACAAAAATACTCCATCATTTCTAAATAATCATCTACCATGCTACATTTTCACCAATAAAAGCGCGTTTTTAACATCTAATTAAAAATCCATCAGAAACAGCCCCACTGCTAAAAACGCCAACAAAAAG
>JBJEKD010000027.1:0-6889 GCA_051878455.1 Muribaculaceae bacterium | reverse complement strand
CCGTCGCCGTTGCCCCACCCTATCCAAAGAAGAAATAAGCCACAAAGATGGCGGCAATGCTGCCCACCACATCGGCGAAAAGGGCATAAGGCACTGCATAACGTGTTTTCTTCACGCCCACACTGCCGAAATAAACGGCAAGGATGTAGAACGTGGTGTCGGTGGCTCCTTGCAGACACGACGACACGCGTCCCACAAACGAATCGGCACCGAAGGTGTTCATGGCATCAACCATCATTCCGCGCGAACCGCTGCCGCTCAACGGCTTCATCAATGCCGTAGGCAGCGAGCCCACCCACTCGGTGTCGAAGCCAAGCGCCGCAACGCCTTGCGTAACCCAATCAACAAGCACCGTCATGGCGCCAGATGCACGAAAACACCCGATGGCTACGAGTATTGCCACCAAATAAGGAATAATCATCACAGCCGTCTTAAAGCCGTCCTTTGCGCCCTCGATGAACGCGTCGTAGACGTTTATGCGTTTAATCACGCCGCTCATCAGGAATGAAACAATCACCGTGAGCAGAATGAAGTTGGCAAAGAAACTCGAATAGGTTTGTATCTCCTCTTGCGAGAGTTGCGAGAAGAAATACACCACCCCGCCAATAAATGCAATCATGCCCAAGCCGAACGTCAAAAGCACCTTATCGATTTTGATGTGTTGTTTGATGCACAACGCCAACACGCCTGCCAGTGTGGCAATGGTGGTGGCTATCAAGATGGGCACAAACACGTCGGTCGGATTTGCCGCACCACACTGCGCACGATACATCATCACCCCGATAGGAATCAGGCACAACCCCGACGAGTTAAGAATCAGGAACATGAGCATAGCATCGGTGGCGGTGTCCTTGTCGCTGTTTATCGACTGCAACTCCTGCATCGCTTTCAAGCCCAAAGGCGTGGCTGCGTTGTCAAGCCCCAGCATGTTTGCCGACACGTTCATGAATATTGCCCCGAGGGCAGGATGGTTTTTGGGAACCGACGGGAACAAGCGAGTGAACAGCGGACCAATCAACCTGCCGAAGAAAGCAATGATGCCACCACGCTCGCCAATCTTCATCAATCCCATCCACAACGAGAGGATACCCGTCAAACCAATGGAAATCTCAAAAGCCTGAGCCGACGAATTGAAGGCAGCATTCATGATGTCGCTCCATATCGACAAGTTGCCGTTTATCATGGTGTCGGCCAACGCCACAACAAACGTGATGAAAAAGAAGGCTACCCAAATGTAGTTTAATACCATATATTTGAAATTTGATTACTCTCCAATTTTTCGCAAAAAACAAAGAATAACACTTTAAACTACAAAATTAAGTAAAATATAAGGAATCAGGCATGATTTCGCCGAAAAAAAGAATTTTGGCGACGCAAGAAATTTTCTGAAGATTTTTACAAAATCGCGATTTTGCATCCAACTCACTATTTATCAACATATTACACAAAATTTAACCCTTTGAGATTTCAATTTTTGAAAATCGCCCGAACAACTGGCGGGAATTTTTGCCAAAATAAGCACCATTTTTTTGTGCGATGCCGACCACATTAGCAGCAAACCACTTTTCACGTGAAACAATGGCAACAAACGGCGCGCTTCCGTTTAACAGAAAATTTTTCGCAATCGATGAACGGCAACCGATAGCCCATACAACAATAATTAGTAACTTTGTCGACACTAACATCAATTTTATGCAAACGCAATCGAAAGACGTTCTTCTATCGCTCATCCGTCTTGGCAAGCCAATGACTTTGCGGCAACAAATCATCTTGACCGCAAAGTTAAGTGCACCTGCCATGCTTGCGCAACTGTCGTCGATTGTAATGCAATATATCGATGCGTCGATGCTTGGTCGACTCGGCACCAACGAAGCCGCGTCGGTGGGACTGGTGTCGACCACCATCTGGCTGTTCGGCGGATTAGGGTTCGCCATCTCGTCGGGCTTCTCGGTGCAAGTGGCTCACCTGATTGGAGCAAACGACTATGCCGGTGCGCGCAACGTGTTGCGTCAGGCTATTGTCACCTCAATGCTTTTGGCGTTAGGGCTAGGGGCGTTAGGCTTTGCCATTAGTCCTCACCTGCCGCTTTGGCTCGGAGCCGACAGCGCCATCAGCGGCGACGCATCGCTCTATTTCATGGTGTTTGCAGCCGCCTATCCGTTCCTGATGCTGTTCTACCTTTCTTCAGCCATGCTGCGCAGTTGCGGCAACATGAAAGTGCCAAGCATATTAAGCATCGCATTAGATTTGCTCGACGTGGTGTTTAACTTCCTGCTCATATTCCCCAATCATCACATCAGCATTGCCGGCGTCAACATCACCCTGCCGGGTGCCGATTTGGGCGTGTTGGGAGCGTCGCTCGGCTCTGCGTTGGCATTTGCCGTGATAGGTACAATCATGATATGCTACGTTTGGCGTCGCTCGCCCGACCTCAACCTGACTCGCAACAGAGGCTCGTTCCGCCCCACTGCGCCGTGCCTGAAACGTGCTTTCAAAATAGGTATGCCATTAGGCATCGAACGCATAGTGATGTGTGGCGCGCAAATCGCCATAACAGCCATAGTGGCACCGCTCGGAGCGGTTGCCATTGCTGCCAACACGTTTGGAATCACAGCCGAAAGCCTGTGCTACATGCCCGGCTACGGCATCTCCGACGCTGCCACCACGCTTGTGGGGCAAAGCATCGGTGCGCGACGCAACGACCTCACACGGCGGTTTGCTGCCATTGCCCTATCGCTCGGAATTGTAATTATGACCCTCACAGGTGCCGTGATGTATGCCGCCGCTCCTTTGATGATGCGCCTGATGACCCCCGACCCAAACATCATTGCCCTCGGTTCGGAGATTTTGCGAATCGAAGCATTTGCCGAGCCCATGTTTGCCGCCTCAATAGTTTGCTACGGTATATTCGTGGGGGCTGGCGACACTCTCGCCCCAAGCATTATGAACTTCGCGAGCATCTGGCTCGTGAGGCTCACTCTGGCATGCGCCCTCGTGCCCTCAATGGGGCTGAAAGGTGTGTGGATTGCCATGTGCATCGAACTTTGTTTCCGCGGAATAATATTTCTCTCTCGTCTGCGTTTTGGCAAATGGAACAAGCCCTCCGAGGCAACCCAACAACAACTCACGTTATCATAGCAATTCAGCGGTTCGTATTATGAAGAAAACAATCCTTTTGGCAGTATTGCTTACAATAAGCGTAGTGGCAATTTCATCTTGCCGCAACGGCTCCGCCACACGCTCCGGCGGCGACGCGTCACTCCCCGACTCTGCCGCTCACCCTACACATACGACGCCCGCTGAGGCGCACCAGGTTTCGCAATACACTGGCGACAATCAACCCAGCCTGCACCATAATCACGACAGCATCTATAGCATTGTGGGCGTGGGCGACGTGATGATGGGCATCAACTACCCCGACACTGCCATGCTGCTTACTGCCGACGACGGGGCAACGCTTTTCGAGCATGTAAAGCCTTACATCAGCGCAGCCGACGTGGCTGTTTGCAACCTCGAGGGCGTGCTTCTCGACACCGGTGGCGAACCAAAAAAGGTGAACGACGAAGAGGCGCTACACCTGTTCAGGATGCCCGAACGCTATGCCCAGTTGCTCAACGATGCCGGATTCGACTTCGTGTCGATAGCCAACAACCATTCCCGCGATTTCGGCGAAGACGGGCTGCACAGCACCATGCAAGCCCTATCGGACGTGGGATTGAACTATGCCGGCGTGCTTGGCTCCTGCGAAACCGCCATTGTGGAGCGTCGCGACGTGAAATTCGGCTTTATAGCAATCGCCCCGAACGCGCTCATGGTACCACTGAAAACGCTTTCCTACACCCTGAAACTCGTGAAGCAACTCAACAGCAAATGCGACGTGGTGATAGTGTCGGCTCACGCCGGTGCCGAGGGCAACAAGTTCCGTCACGTCACGCGCGACATTGAAACCTATTTCGGCGAAAACCGCGGAAACATCTATGCGGCGGCACACGCGCTCATCGATGCCGGCGCTGACGTGGTATTTGCCCACGGTCCGCACGTTTCACGAGCCATCGAACTTTATAAAAACCGCTTTATTGCCTACTCGTTAGGCAACTTCTGCACGCCTTATGGCGTGAACATTTTGGATTCGGGCGGTCATGCGCCGTTGGTGGATGTGGCAGTGAGCAACAAGGGCGAATTTATTAACGGACGCATTGTGCCCTTTGTGCAATACGACCGCACCGGGCCTCAAAAAGCCCGCTCAAACACCGTTATCGACGACATCATCGCACTCTCTAAAGAAGACTTTCCCGAATCACCTCTTTTCATCACTCCCGACGGAATAATTAAGCGGAAACAATAACTCCTTAACAACGACTGTTTCATCTATTATTTCCCTCATTCATTTTTCAAAAAAACATGGTTTGGCGTTAAACCAAACGCTCGCTCATTGCGTCATAACAAATATAAAGCAACAATTTTAAACTCTTAACATCTATGAAAACAAACCGCATTATCGAAGCCGCAATCATAGCAGTAGCCATAATCGTGCTCGGCTTCAGTCTGAAAGCAGGCATCGACCATTTTGTTGACAAAGACCGCCGTGTAACCGTGAAAGGCCTCGCCGAAATGGAAGTGCCGGCAAACAAAGTCACCTGGCCAATAGTGTCGAAAGAGATAGGCAACGACCTGCCCAGCCTCTACTCAAAAATCAATAGCACCAGCGCAGCCATCAAGCAGTTTCTCATTGCCGGAGGGCTCACCGAAAGCGAAATCAGCGTGAATGCTCCTGTGGTGATTGATATGAACGCCGAACGCTATAGCAACAACCAGTCGGGCTATCGCTACAACATCACTTCGGTGATTACCGTCACTTCGAGCAAGGTGGATCTTGTGCGCAAGATTCTCGCACGCCAAGGCGAACTGCTCAAAGACGGCATCGCAATTGTGAGCGGCGACTACGAGAACCCCATACGCTACGAATACACTGCCCTCAACGACATCAAAGGCGAAATGATGGACCAAGCCATCACCAACGCCAGCGCAACAGCCCAGCAATTTGCCACCGTGAGCCGCAGCAAACTCAGCCGCATCGAGAGCGCCTCGCAAGGACAATTCTCAATCGAGGACCGCGACCCAAACTCCCCTCACATCAAGAAAGTGCGCGTAGTCACCACCATAACCTACTCCCTCGAAGACTAACCTCCCCACACATCCACGATAACCTCCCGCCGAGGTGGAATGTAGGGGCATAATATCACATATCGTGTGGGAAACCTCTTGCCGAGGACGCACCGGGGAAGATTCGCCTGAAAGGCATGTAGGGGCGTATCGAATACGCCCACCCCAAGAACCGTGCGATGATATGGCGTGTATGGGTGGTCGATGATGTAGGGGCGTGTAGCAATACGCCCAACCCAAAAACGGTGTGATGATATGGCGTGTATGGGTGGTCGATAATGTAGGGGCGTATAGCAATACGCCCATTCCCAAGACGACATGATAATGTAGGGGCGTATCGAATACGCCCATCCCAAAGACGACGGCGTGGCAGCAGGGTTTGCAACCGCTTTGGGGAAGATTCGCCTGAAAGGCATGTAGGGGCGTATCGAATACGCCCACCCCAAGAACGGCGCGATGATATGGCGTGTATGGGTGGTCGATGATGTAGGGGCGTATAGCAATACGCCCATCCCGAGAAGGTGTGATGATGTAGGGTTTGCAACCGCTCCGCAAATATCTGGCATCGGTCACCATCGCCGCGGTCACCGGGCGTATTGCTATACGCCCCTACATTATCCCCTGCACAATCATATCATCGGGTCAACGGGCGTATTGCTATACGCCCCTACAACGTGGCAACACATTTTTATTGGTGACGGCATCGGTCACCATCGCCGCGGTCGCCGGGCGTATTGCAATACGCCCCTACAACATGGCATCACATTTTTATCGGGGAAACGGGCGTATGCGATACGCCCCTACACATCGCATCAACAACACCCGGCATGGCATCACATTTTTATCGGGGAAACGGGCGTATTGCTATACGCCCCTACAACGTGGCAACACATTTTTATCGGGGAAACGGGCGTATGCTATACGCCCCTACAACGTGGCATCACATTTTTATCGGGTAACGGGCGTATTGCTATACGCCCCTACAACAACGCATCAACAACACCCGGCGTGGCATCAACAACACCCTCCGCGGCGATTTAGGGGGGATATGCAATAAAACTGCCCTAAAAATTCAGGTGATTATTTTGTAAACGTGGAAAATAGTGTGTAAATTTGCCTTTGCCGACCGCCCGGGCGAAGCCCCTTTTGTGGGCTATGCGCGTGGGTTTCGGCAGAACATTTTGGATAAGCGTTTACTCAACGCTCTTTCTTGACGTTCTGAAATCTGGAAAATTTCAACTACTGGAGTCAAGAATGTAGCAGACAGTAGATGCCAAAGCAGATATGACGTAATATGTCAACAGGCTGTCAATGCGCGAGCATTGGCTGTTGATATATCATATTCTGCGTGAGGCTCTGCACGTTTGCTCGTTCGACTCCAATGGGCAATTCCAGGGCCTCCGAGTGTGGGACGGGCAATAAGTATGGTCTCACGCTTTTTTGTATTAAAACTACTATTGCTAAAGAGAGGACCCTGCAGCACCTTAGTCTATGAAAAATTTATTAACCATTAAATGTCAAAACATATGAGAAAAGCATTACTAAAGAACAGATTTGCGGCGATAGTCACGCTGTTTATCTCGCTGTTAATGCCCACAATGGCAAAGGCTCAGGAAGCCTACGTTGTGGAAGATGGCACAACACTCACATTCTATTTCGATGACCAACGCACCAACCGCACCGGCACGGCGTATGACATCGACCAAACGCATAGTGGAACTACTAA
>JBJEKD010000026.1:0-6985 GCA_051878455.1 Muribaculaceae bacterium | reverse complement strand
TGAGCGGTGCCGCCATGCTTGCCATCACCAACAAAGCCATCAACACCATTGCTAAAAACATTTGGGCAAACTATAAGCCACAATTCGCCATGCCACTTATGCACTACGCCAATTTCTCAGCCATCAACATCCGCAGTTACACTCACGACCTTTGGCGACACGGATTTAGCAATGTGGCCATTGACGACATTAACACCATCGACTTTAACTATTATGGCTATAATCCCAGTCCTTTTATTAAAGGAGTTATTGACTATAACACCTCATTTGGTGCTACTCCGAGAATGATGAAAACAGAGGCATTAGTCGCTGCCAACAACCTTCCAGAAGGCGCCGTAAAGCACCAAGACGAAGAAGCGAAATATGAGGGGTTCGACACCCGAAGCGATAATGGCAGCAGCGACAATGGCAGCAACGTAAATGACTTCAGCAAAATTGCCTTACGCGAGCAAGAAGTGAAAACCGCTCTTTGGATGCCTAATCTGGTCACCGACGAGCAAGGCAACTACGCCGTGGAATTTGAGGTACCAAACTTCAACACCACATGGCTCGTACAAACACTTGCCTACACAGCCAACGGCTATTTTGAAGGCCTGCAACGCGACGCTGTGAGCAGCAAACCAATAATGGTGAAAGCCAGTATGCCACGATTTCTTCGCGTCGGCGACAATGCCACGCTCGCTGCCAACGTGGCTAATAAAAGCGATGAATCCGCTGCAGTGAACGGAATAATCGAACTTTTCGACCCTCGCACTGGGAAGGTAATTGCTACAAAGTCGTTCAACCTCACCCTCGATGCGATGTGCGATACGGCTGTCGACATCAACTACACTGCCACCACCGATGCCTCGTTCATCGGCTTCCGCATAAAAGCGTCGAACGGCACGTTTGGCGACGGTGAGCAAGTGATGGTGCCAATATTGAGCAACATTTCGCCGATAACAGAAACCTTGCCGTTCTTCATCAACGCCAACGACTTCGATTTCACCGCACAATTTCCAAACATGAAAGGTGCCGAAAAGGCTGTGATTGAATATTGCGACAACCCTGTGTGGTATTGCGCCACCGCCCTGCCAACCATTTTCGACAAAGATGCTAAAACATCTACCAGCCTTGTCCACTCGTTGTTTGCACTGAGGCTGGCACAAGGGCTTGCCAAACAAAATCCAAAACTGGCTGAAGCAATCGACTACTGGAAGCAACAAGACCGCGAAAAGAGCCCGCTCACCTCGGCACTCGAGCGTAACAGCGACCTAAAGATTGGCACTCTGTTGGCATCGCCATGGATTAACGAGGCTGACCGTCAAACTTTGCGCATGAACGAATTAGATAAATTGTTCAACGACAACTACTGCACGAAAATATCCGATGAAATCGTGTCGCGACTTGTGGAATTGCAACTGCCCGACGGCGGTTTCACCTGGATTCGTTATAGCAACTGCACCAGTTCACTCTTCTGCACAGGCGAAGTGCTTGAAATACTGGGTCGACTTAAAAAACTCAGCTACCTCAACGCCGACAGCCGCCTGAACACAATGATAGAAAAGGCAGTGAAATACTTCGACAGCGAGCATCTTGAACTATTTAAGAAACTGAAGAAAAAGGACAACATGATATGCTACGATGACTATGCATTCGTGCGCACGCTTTATCCCGAAATTGCAATGCCCGATGCCAACAAAGCATACGTTAAACGCATAATTTACGACATCGAAAAAGACTGGAAGGACCATTCACTTGCGCGCAAAGCCTTCTTTGCCCTCACGCTGCAAAACAACGGAAAAACCGCCACTGCTCGCCAAATCACCGAGTCGATTCGCCAATTCAGCATCACCACCGAGCAACGCGGCATGTATTGGGACCGCATCGACAACGGCTGGTGGCGTGGCAGAAATCCTCTCGCTGTCACCTCGGTGATTCTGCAGGCACTGCAACAAGTTGACAATCGCACCGATGAAATCGACCAAATACGCAAATGGATTCTGCTGAACAAGCAAACCAACGATTGGGGCGGTTCAAGTCTTGCCAGCGAAGCCGTTTACACCATTCTATCGACAGGCAGCCAATGGCTCACACCAGGCGAAACACCAACCATCAACATTGGCAATACGCCCGTTATCTTCGATGAAATCGACCGTTATTTGGGTTACAGCCGCAAAGAAATGGCAGTTGCCGACGTGATGGGCAAGACATTAAACATCAATCGCAGTCAATCCAACAGCCCGGCTTGGGGCGCACTCTATCTGCAAGGAAAAGCGCCGATGAAATCGATTAAATCGGCTCGCGTCGACGACCTATCAATCGAAAAGGTTCTTCTCACCTACACCGCCGACGGCACGCTGCGCCAAACCACATCGCTGAAAGTGGGCGACAAGGTGCGCGTGCAATGCACCATCAAGTGCGGCAAGCACCTTGAATATCTCACCCTCACCGACGAACGCGGCGCATGCTTCGAGCCTGTTGACAAAATGTCGGGCAACGATTTTGAAAACGGCGTGTGGATGTATCGCGAAATCAAAGATTCGCAAACCAACATCTTCATTCCGTGGCTCAACAAGGGCACCTATGTGATTGGCTACGACGTCTACGTCACCAATCCAGGCACGTTTGATGTGGGCATAGCCACAGTGCAATGCCAGTATGCACCCCAATTCACAGCACATTCGTCAGGCTGCAATGTAGTGGTGAAATAAAACGCCCCGTTACCGAAAAATTTTTATTATCTTTGTGCACAGGAAAGGGCATCTTTCTCCTGTGCATGATTTATGTAACAACACAATGGAAGTTCCTAACACAAATAACGACAAACAATGGTATGCCATTCGTGTCACCTACAATCGCGAGTTGAAGGTGAAAGCCGACCTCGATGCACAGGGAATCGACAATTTCATCCCCATGAAATGCGTCTCGGTGATGCGTGGAAAGGAACGTCGCGTGAAAAAAATGGTGCCGGCAATACACAACCTGATTTTTATGCTTGTCGACCGTGCCACCATGGTGCAATACAAAGCCACCACATCGCTGCCGATTCGTTACATAATGAACCGTGAAACTCGTCAACCTGTGGTGATTCCCCGAAAGCAGATGGACAATTTCATTGCCGTAGCCGGCAATTACGACGAACAGTTGCTTTATCTTGAAAACGACCCTATCACCCTATGCAAAGGCGACAAGGTGCGAATCACCGGCGGATTGTTTGAAGGTGCCATAGGCACGCTGATGCGCATCAAAGGCAATCGGCGCGTTGTGGTTTCAATTCCTGGCGTTATTGCCGTGGCAACCACCGACATTCACCCCTCTCTACTCGAAAAAATCGAATAATTTTAACAATTTCAATCATAATGAACGATTGCACTAACACAACAAAAATCATTGCCTTCGACCTCGACGACACGCTTTACTACGAAATAGATTTTGTGATGTCGGGGTATCGTGCCGTGAGCCGCTTTGTTGAAGAAGAATACGCTTTCACCGGTGCATACGACATTCTCCGCAAGGCATATAATCAACATCAAAACCCATTCGATGCGCTCGCCGATGCCATGAAGCCAACCGTTATCGACATCGACAGCCTCGTTGACACCTATCGCAACCATTTGCCCGAAATATCACTCAGCCGCTCCACCGAAGTCACGTTGCAGTATTTGCAGGGCGAAGACGCAATACTCTGCCTTATCACCGACGGACGGAGCAAAACACAACGCAACAAAATTGAGGCTCTTGGGCTCAACCGCTTTTTCGCCGATGAAAACATCAGTATCTCCGAAGAAATCGGAGTGGAGAAAACTGACAAAAAGCCGTTTGAAAACCTGATGAAACGCTTTCCCGAAGCCCGTCAATTCTATTATATTGGCGACAATACAGCCAAAGATTTCTTTTGGCCCAACCGATTGAAGTGGACAACAATCTGCATCGAAGACCACGGGCAGAACATCCATCCACAAAAGTTCAATGGCGACCGTATGCACAATCCGCAGATAATTATCGACAGCATATTTGATGTGCCGTCAATAATTCTCGATTGAATTTCGTCTACGCTTTGCGCGTTTAACCAAACGGTTTCACAACACCCAAGCAAATGAGCATTAAACCGACCGAAAAACTTTGGAACGCCAACTACAACAAGGTGATGCTCATCAATTTCACCTTGTTTTTTTCGTTTTACCTGATTACGCCCCTGCTGCCGCTCTATATGAGCGAAACATTCCACAGCACCAAAGACGTTATCGGGCTTGTGCTGTCAGGCTATTCAGTGGTGGCACTGCTGATGCGACCTTTCAGCGGATTTCTTGCCGATAGTTTTCCACGCAAAACCATGCTGCTGGTGTGTTTAACAGTCAATTTCCTGCTCTTTGGCGGATATGTTGCCGGGGCATCGCTATTGGCATTTGCCATTTTGCGCACCCTGCACGGTGGGCCGTTCGGCGCAGCCACCGTTGCCAACAGCACAATGGCAATCGACGTGCTGCCGGCATCGCGGCGAAACGAAGGCATTGGCTATTACGGGCTGAGCAACAACCTCGCTTCAGCCATTGCACCGATGGCTGGGCTTTACGTCTACCACACCACCAACAGTTTCTCGCTCATTTTCTGGATAGCACTCATAGTTGCCGGCATCGGACTTGCTTTAGCACAATCAATCAAAGTGCAACAACGCCCCATCGACCGCTCTCGCCGACCGCTCTCGCTCGACCGATTCTTTCTCACGCGAGGATGGTTCCTGGCATTCAACATATTGTTTTTCGGCCTTTGTTGGGGAATACTCAGCAGTTATCTTGCCATCTACGGCAAAGAACGCCTCGGCATCACAAGCGGCACCGGCACATACTTCCTGCTGCTTTCAGCCGGTCTGATACTCTCACGGCTGCAAGGAGCCAAGAGCCTGCGTGAAGGTCGCCTGCTGTCGAACGCAACCGAAGGTGTGGTGCTCTCCACCATCGGCTATGTGATGTTCATTGCTTGGCCCACCATGACCGGCTACTATCTTTCGGCTATATTTATCGGGCTCGGCAACGGGCACATGTGGCCTGCGTTCCAAAACATGATTATAGCCATTGCCAAGCACAACGAGCGAGGCACAGCCAACAGCACCATTCTCACTGCATGGGACCTCGGCATGGGCGGCGGCGTGCTCATTGGCGGTGTGATTGCCGAACACTTCGGCTACAGCGTAACATTCTGGACTATGGCTGCACTCCACATCTTGGCACTTGCCATATATCTTATTATTACACATCACAAGTTCCGGAAAATTTTTAATCAACAATAATATTACTATGCAAACCTACAATTTCGATGAAATAATTGAGCGACGCGGGACAGGGGCAATCAAGACCGACGCTCTGCAAAAACGATTCGGGCGAAGCGACCTCACCGCCCTTTGGGTAGCCGACATGGATTTTGCCACACCACCATTCATTGTCGATGCCCTTAATCAACGCATGAAACACCCGGTGTTTGGCTACACCGCCAATCCCGACGACTATCTGCCGAGCATCATCGACTGGATTAAAAGTCATCATCAGTGGGAAGTGAAACCCGAGTGGTTGCAATACATCCCCGGAATAGTTAAAGGTATTGGCATGGTGGTGAACGTATTCACCCAGCCGGGCGACGCCATCATAATTCAGCCGCCCGTTTACCACCCATTCCGTTTAGTGCCCGAAGGCAACGGCAGAAGAATAGTATATAACCCACTAATCGAGAACCCCGACGGCACCTACTCAATGGATTTCGACAACCTTGCAACGGTGGCTGACGAAAGTTGCAAAATACTCATCCTTAGCAACCCTCACAACCCGGCAGGCATTGTGTGGGATGCCGACACGCTGCGCCGCTTGGCACACTTCTGCTCGGAACGCGGAATCTTGGTGATTAGCGACGAAATTCACTGCGACATGGCTTTGTTCGGGCACCGCCACACGCCATTTGCATCGGTCAGTGCTGAAGCCGAGCAATGCAGCATCACCTTTGGTGCACCAAGCAAGACATTCAACATTGCAGGCATCGTGAGCAGTTATAGCATAGTGCCCAACGACCACTTGCGCCATCGTTTCTACACTTGGCTCGAAGCCAACGAGTTTGGCGCCCCAACCATCTTTGCCCCAATAGCAACAATCGCCGCATTCCGACACGGCGAACAATGGCGTCAACAACTTGTTAAATACATCGAGGGCAATGTGCTTGCCGTGGAGCAATTCTGCGCCGAACACCTGCCGGGCATCAAGCCACTGCGCCCACAAGCGTCGTTTCTTGTTTGGCTCGACTGCCGAGCACTCAACCTCACACACGACCAACTAATCGACCTCTTTGTAAACCGAGCACGCCTCGC
This sequence comes from Muribaculaceae bacterium, assembly GCA_051878455.1. GTDB lineage: Bacteria > Bacteroidota > Bacteroidia > Bacteroidales > Muribaculaceae > SFTJ01. The sequence continues at coordinate 654 of JBJEKD010000026.1, read as the reverse complement.
ACTCAACGATGGCGCAATGTTCGGCAAAGAAGGCGATGGATTTATGCGCCTCAATGTGGGTATGCCACGAAGCGAACTGCTCAAAGCACTTGAAAATCTTCGCGTTGCACTCGCTAAATAAAACCATTTCACCACCAGCGTTTAGCCGCCCCACCCTTGCCTCACTGATGCTTTATCACCAATTTACGGGTGAAGCATTCAGTGATGGCTTGCCTGAAGGCTTTGAAATCGGCATTTCGCGTTGGTTCAAACACGCCCGCCTTAAGCGCAATTTCTTGCATAAAAGTGACCGTGCGGCCGTCGCTGCTCAGCGCAAAACGCTCTTTCACCGAGCCAAAATCAGTATCCACATTCACCTCGTCATCAGGACTGCCCTCAATGGCAAGCCCTTCGGCAATATGCACAGTGAAACAATAAACCGTCTTAGCCAAGCCGGCAACCAACTTATTGTGGCGTGTTGCGAGCGACTAAGGCGAATACTCCGTTTCGAGCGGATTGAGCACAGCAAACAGTCTTGAGCCGGTGCGCTTGCCAAAACCGGGCATTACATCAGTGAAAAGGCCGCAAACTCAGTTGCAGCCAGTGTTGGCACCTGTGGCGTGGGCTCAGTAGCAAAAAGGTGTGGTTATAAATAAAAAATGTTACCTTTGCAGT